>NZ_JADLQN010000001.1:1900510-2217262 GCF_015477835.1 Nocardia higoensis
GCGAGACCTCCCTCGCGCGGCACGGACCTGCCGTTCACCCGCATCCGCCTGCGCTTGGCCGGCTGCAGCGCGATCATGCCGATGTGGGCCGGCGCGGACAGCGCCGCGGCGAGCGGATCACCGGCGGCAGGGCGGGCCGCGAGGTCGATCGAGGAGCTGTCGTCAGCCCGGCTCGGCGGGGCCACCCGAAGGAAGCCCGGCGCTCCGGTCAGCGGGCTCGCCCACAGCCTGCCGGCGCTGTCGGCGGCGGACACCACGACCATCGGCTGGGCGGCCAGGAATTCGGCGGCCACGGGTGGGACGCCGGTGCGGATGGTCCGACCGACCTTGGCCGCGACCGCGTCCTGTCCCATTCGTCGCTGGACGGCGAGTTCGCCGGGATGAAAGGGTCCCACGATCGCCACCCTCAGAAGAAGCCGCAGGTAGGTGCGGTGCCGTGGGGCGCGGGGGCGGCTTCGGCGCCCGCGGGCGCGTACACCTCCAGCCGGATGCCGTCGGGGTCGGTGAAGAAGATGCCGCCCGAGGACACCCCTTCGCCGTGCGCCACCACGCCGTCGTGCACCAGGTCGACGCCCAGTTCCCGCAGCTTCGCCTCGACCGAGCGCACCTGTTCCATGTCGTCCACCTGGAACGACAGGTGATGCAGGCCCGGCGTACTCGTGGAGAACTCACCGTCGGACTGCGCCCAGAGCGCGAGCATCAGCCTGCCCTCCAGGCCGAGGAACACGAAGCGGGTCCGGCCCTCTCCACCGCTGGTGAGCTGTTCGAAACCGAGCGCACGCCGATAGAACTCGGCGGAGCGATCGATGTCCGAGACGTTCATCCCGACATGTCCGGTCGTGAGCACGGGGGCGGCCACCGTTGTCGTCGAGCCTGTCATGACGTCCTCCTGAAATTTCTGAAATTTCCAACCGCCGTTTGCGGTTTCAACGGTTAGAACCGTATGACCGGCGAGCACACAATGTCAACCCCATAAAGTCGATTAAGTGGTTAGAAAGGTGGTGACCATGCCGCGGACAGACAACGACTCGATACCCTCGGGCATGCCCGATCCGCGCCCACACCTCGGTGAACCGCTGGCACTGGACCTGCTCAACACCCGTTGGGTGGACAACGGTCCGCGGGATCTGCTCACCGACGTGACCGGTCTGGACATATGGCTGACCTCGGCCGGGCTCACCGAACAGGCCACGGCCGACGAGCCGACGCTGGCGGCTGTCCTGGAAGCACGCGCGGCCATCTACGACGTGGTCATCTCGGGTATGCGCGAGGCACGCACCCACGCCGCACTCAACGCGGTCCTCGACCACGGGCGGATCCGGCGGGCTCTGCGGGCATCCGGCCCCGTCGCCGAACCCGACGTCGCGACGGCGGCCTGGCTGCCCGGCTGGCTGGCCGCGGAGAACCTGCTCGAGCTACTCGCCGAGGCGCCGGACCGCATCCGGCAGTGCGCCCACGACCAGTGCGTCCTGTTCTTCTACGACACCTCGAAGAACGGCACCCGGCGGTGGCATTCGATGTCCACCTGCGGCAATCGCGCCAAAGCCGCCCGGCACTACTCCAAGAAGTCCTGATCCGCCGAGAAGTACCGGCCGGGCCAGGACGCGCGAGGTCGCGGGGAAAGACTGGATCAGCAGCTCACCAGCGCGACTTGGGAACGTCGAACTCGGCGCACAGCGCCCGCCACACCTCGCGCGGATCGACGCCCGCTTCGATCGCCTGTGCTCCGGTGCGGCCGCCGAGGGCCAGAATGGTGTGGTCGGCGAGCAGGGCGTCGCCCCGCACACTGCCGAACTCGGTGTGCAACAGTTCTTGGAACTCCGTCAACCGCATCGTCCCGAAGATACTCGCGCCGGCCCGCCACCCACATCGTGCCCGGTACTCGCGGTCCGAACGACCTCGATCCTCAGCGGGCGCGCACGCGATCGAGCACCCGGCGGCACAGTTCCACCGGATCGCCGACCTCGGCAGCGCCCATCGACGCCTCCTCGGCGGCGGCGGTGTAGCGCGGATGGTCGAGCATCTCCCGCACGGCGGCGCGCACCGATTCGACGGTCGGCGGCCGGACGACGATCGAACTGCCTTGCCGCGCCGCACGATTGGCCAGTTCCCACTGATCCCCGCCGCCGGGCACGGTGATGATGGGGACTCCGGCGAGCAGGGTCTTGGCCAGCAGGCCGTGCCCGCCGCCACCGACAACCACCGCCGCGTGCCGCAACAGTTCGTCCTGCCTGCCCAAGCCGGCGGTGGCCCAGGACGGCAGCTCGGACGGCGGGGCGTCGAGCATCGAGATCGCCACCCGCACGCCCGCTCCGTCGAGCGCGCGCAGCACGGTGTCGACCATCCCCGCTACACCGGTGTGCGCGGTGGACGGTGCGACCATCACCAGTGGATCGTCGCCCGGCGGCAGCTCGAGCACATCGTCGGTCGGCTCCCACAGCAACGGCCCGACCAGATGCGCGTTGTCCGGCCAGTCCGGACGCGGCACCTCCAGCGCGGGCAACGTCGCGAGCAGACGTGCCGCCGGCCCCGGATCGGTGGCGGACAGGCCGACACTCTGTCTGGCGCGGGATCGCTGCTGCTCGCCCTTGCGTACGGCTCGGTCGGTCAAGGCGCGCAGTACAGAATCCCGCAACCGGCCGCGCACGCCCTCGCCCACCGCGAGCCCGCTCCCGATGGGCGGCAAGCCTTTCGACGGCAGATACAGCGGATGCGGCGAGAGTTCCACCCACGGCACACCGAGCCGTTCGGCAGCCATTCCCCCACCGGCGGTGAGCACATCGGAAACCACCAGCTCCGGCAGCATGGCGCCGAGATCGGGCAGGATCTCGGTGGAGATGTGGGCGGCGCGCTCGTGTATGCGCTGCCCGGCGTCGGCGTCGTCGTCGATCGTTCTGGGCGCCAAGCCTTTCAGCCTGCGCACCGGAATGCCCGCGCTCTTGGCGGTATCGAACCAGCGTGGTCCGGTGAACAGCACCGGTTCGTCGCCCGCGGCGAGGAACCGCTCGCACAGCGCGAGCGCAGGGAACGCATGGCCGGGGTCCGGACCGGCGACGACCGCAACACGCATCGGTTCAGCCTGCCACACCCCCGTCTCGACCCCAGCACACCCCTGGAGCTCCCGTGGGATTCTCACGAGAAGAGATACAGCCGAACTCCCACCGCCCGCTCGGCCGGGAAACCCTCGATCGGGGCGGTGGCCATGTCGACGACGGCGCGCGCCTGCTGCTCCACCGGTTCGGGGCTCAGCGCCTCCAGGTAGCGGCGATGCGCGGACAGCGAGATCACCGCCTGATCGACGGTCTCGGTGACATCGACCGCGTGCGTGGGGCCCGGCCCGGACACCGCCGCCCAGCGCGCACGCCACGGTTCCAGGTCGGCGATCTCGGGGAAGATCCACTCGTTGCCCGCGTCGGACACCGCGTCCAGGCCCGCGCGCCCGACCGCGCGGTGGTCGGCGCTGTTGACGTAGCCCGAGGCCCAGGTGTCGCCGAAGTTCACCAGGATCACCATCTCGGGGCGGTGCCTGCGAATGGCGGCGGCCAGATCCTGCCGCAGTGCCGGACTCGCCTCGAGGCGCCCGTCCGGATAGCCGAGGAACTCGACCTCGTTCACCCCGACGGCGGCCGCGGAGGCCAGCTGCTCGCGTTCGCGCAGCGGCCCGGATTCCGCGGGCGGCAGGCCCGCGATACCTGCCTCACCGCTGGTCACCAACACGTACCTGATGTCCTTGCCCTGCGCTGTCCAGCGGGCGACCGCGGCGGCGAGGCCGTACTCGATGTCATCGGGGTGAGCCACGATCACCAGGCCGCGCTGCCAGTCCTCGGGTAACTGCTCCATGCGCCCATTCAACACCGGCCATCGGGATTCCTTCGAAGCTTCTCGCCTGCCCGATGGACCGCCCCGGTGAGCAACTGCACAGCTCATGATGTAGACACATGCGCATGATGAAGCTCACACGTGCCGTGGCGGTCCTCGCACTGGCGCTGTTCACCGTCTTCGCGCCGGGCCCGCTGACCGCGCCGCACGCGCACGCCGACGCCTTGCCCCGGGTCTATCTCGACCTGGCCATCGGCAATGCGCCCGTCGGGCGGTTGGTGATCGAACTGCGCTCGGACGTGGCGCCGCGCACCGCCGAGAACTTCCGCGCGCTGGCCACCGGCGAGCTGGGGTTCGGCTACCGCGGCTCGTCGCTGCACCGGGTGATCCCGGGATTCATGGCCCAGGGCGGGGATTTCACCAACGGTGACGGCACCGGCGGCGCCAGTGTCTACGGCCCGTCCTTCCCGGACGAGAACTTCGAGCTGAACCACGACGGACCCGGAGTGCTCAGCATGGCCAACCGTGGCCCCGACACCAACAGCTCCCAGTTCTTCATCACCCTCGACGCCACCCCGTGGCTCGACGGCAAGCACGTGGTCTTCGGTTCGGTGGTCGAGGGCCTCGAGGTGGTCCGGACCGTCGAGCAGGTCGGCACCGAGGACGGCACGACCTTCCTGCCGGTGACGATCAGCGACAGCGGTCAGCTCTGAGCCGGAGCTCGAGGCCGAGCCGTTTCGACGACGACACGGGCCGTTCACCTTTCGCGAGGTGAACGGCCCGTGTTGTCGACGGCAGAGAGGGGATCACGGCTTTCCGACCGGCCTTCGGTCGTTACCCGACACCGCCTTGAACAGCAGATACGCGCCGAAGACGAGGACTCCGACCACCACGACCGGGAACAGCCCTTCGATCAGCGCGCCGATGATCGCCAGCGCGATCCAGACGATCGCTACGACACCGATGATCTTCCACAGCATTGCCAGCCTCCCGGAGGTCTTCTCCGATCGCCGTCCGGCGATCCGATCCCTTTCAGGCTGGCACTTCGGTCAGCGAAAATCAGCAGGTCAGGATGGATATCCGGGTGGAAATCAGGGTTCACCCCCAGTGGCGCAGGGTGGGCTGGTCGGCCATCTCGGTCAGGGCCTGCGCCCAGCCGTCGAGCCGATCCGCGGCGTCGCGCAATTCGCCGACGATGCCCGCGAACTGGTAATCGACGACGGAGTTCTCCGGGACGGCCAGCACGTGGCTCGCCGCGGCGAGAACGTGCTCGTATTCGCCGACGCCGTGGTCGAGCCGGGCCAGGGCCGCGCGTACCGTCTCGGCCAGCGACGAGGAAGCCCGCGGATTCGCCTGCCCGACGATCTCCAGCGCCTGCTCCATCTGCACGATGTCGGCGGCGAGCGCGTGCAGGGCGGCGGCGCCGGCGGCGGCGGTCTCGGCCAGTTCGGCGAGTTCGGCGGGTGGGAGCCTGCGACCGGCGGCGATCTGCGCGGTGACGCCGTGCATCACGCGCTCGGCCCGGACCAGCCGGGCGATCGACGTACGGGCCGCCGAGCGCAACGGCGGCTGCCGCCGTGGCTGGAAGCGCGGCGGCGGCAACGGAAGATCGCGCATCTGCAGGTAACGGCGGGTGTTGTACGCGGCGCCGGTGACCGCGGCCACCGCGCCGCCGCCGAGGACGACGACCGCCCAGGCGGGCGCCGAGATGATGACCAGACCGACCAGGCCGACGGAGGTGATCCCGGAGACCGTGCCCAGGCGGACACTGCGCCTGCGGGCCCGGCGGCGCTTGCGCAGTTCGCGTTCCCGCGGATCGGCCCAGCGACGCACCGCGACCAGGGCCTGCTCTCCCACGTCACGCAGGGCGTCGGGCAAAGCCACCGGCGCCGGTGCGCCGTACGGTGCGTGCGCGTTGTCGGCCGGGGTGTACCCGGCGGGAATTCGCTTGCGGCTCATGTACTTCCTCACACCTGCCACGAACTGAGCACCGTCGGCTCACCTGATCGCGGTTCTACTGCTGAGCGGTCTGCCCCTTGTTCAACTGCGGCTGGGCCTGGGCCGGATCGGTCTGGGCCGGGCTCAGCGCGGCCTCGGCGCCACCGGCGGGCAGCGCGTCGCCGCGCATGGAGGCGCGAATCTGCTCGAGCCTGCTGTGTCCGGCCATCTGCACGCTGGCCTGCTGTACTTCCATCATGCGGCCCTGCACCGAGTTCTGGGCCAGTTCGGAGGCGCCGAGCGCGTTCGCGTAGCGGCGCTCGATCTTCTCGCGCACGGCGTCCAGGCTCGGGGTGCTGCCCGGCGCGGAGAGCGTGGAGTCCATCTGCTGCAGGGAGGCCGAGACCTGCTCCTGCATCTTGGCCTGCTCGAGCTGGCTGAGCAGCTTGGTGCGCTCGGCGACCTTCTGCTGCAACAACATCGCGTTCTGCTCGACCGCCTTCTTGGCCTGAGCGGCGGCCTGCAGCGACTGGTCGTGCAGCACCTTGAGATCCTCGACGGCCTGCTCGGCGGTGACGAGCTGGGCGGCGAAGGCCTCGGCAGCATTGGTGTACTGGATGGACTTCTCGGTGTCGCCCGCCGCGGCCGCCTGGTCGGCGAGCAGGACGGCCTGCCGGGCGTTGGCGTTGAGCTTCTCGACCTCGTCGAGCTGGCGGTTGAGCTTCATCTCCAGCTGTCGCTGGTTGCCGATGACCGACGCGGCCTGCTGCGAGAGAGCCTGGTGTTGACGCTGAGCTTCCTCGATAGCCTGCTGGATCTGCACCTTGGGGTCCGCGTGCTCCTCGATCTTGGCATCGAAGAGGGCCATCAGGTATTTCCAGGCCTTGACGAACGGATTAGCCATCGATTGATCCCGCCTCCATCTGATGTACCGCTTGCTGCGGCCCGGGTGCGCGACCCTCGCGCACCCGGTTGTGCTTGTCCTCCACGACGCGGCACCTGGACCGGACCGACCCGGCCCAACCGACGCTTACTACAGAATCTAGCCGCTTTCGGCATCCTCCCCCAGCGTCGCCGGATCGTTCACCGCCGCGGCGATCGTCAGTTGCTCTTGACCAGCACCAGCATGTCCGCGGTCGGGGCGGGGATGACGATGCGGGTGTCCTCGTCGATCTGCGGGCGAACCGCCGTGGCCGACATCGCCGCGCCCGCCGGTTCGCCGTCGGGAGCCTCGCGCCCGGCGGGGGCGGGAAGAGCCGGGCCGCCGGGGTGGGGCACGGCCGCAGCGGGCGCGGGTTCGGCGTCACCGCCCGCCATCACCGCGCTGACATCCCACAGCACCCGCGACAGCGGCACATCCAACGCGTGACAGATGGCGGCGAGCAACTCACTCGACGCCTCCTTGCGGCCCCGTTCCACCTCGGACAGATAGCCCAGGCTCACGCGTGCCGAGGTGGAGACTTCACGCAGGGTTCGGTGCTGGGCGAGACGTGCACGCCGCAGACTGTCGCCGATGGCCTCTCGCAGCAGCGTCATCTCGATCTCCTTCGCTCCGATCACTGTGCGCCGCGTCGGCGACTGGCCTGGCGCGCACCGCTGTTTCTGGCACAACGTCCGGAGACGCCCGGCGGTTCCCGGGAGGTGGATTCGTCGTGCGGCGAGTCAGCCGCCCTGGACGCACCGGAGCAGTTCCCGTACCGCGGACTGTGCCGCGGTGAGTCTGATGGTCCACCTGTCGCCGGAGAGCCGCAACCGCATCACCTCGGTATGCCATGGTCCGGACAGGCCGAGGAACACTGTTCCGACCGGGTGGCCGTCCTGGACATCGGGCCCGGCGACACCGGTCAGGCCGACGCCCCAGTCCGCCACGCAGCGCGTGCGGGCACCGACCGCCAACTGTTCGGCGGCGCCGGCGGAGACCGGTCCCACCGTGGCCAACAGGTCCTCGCCGACGTCGGCGAGGGTGTGCTTGAGATCGGTGGCGTAGACCACCAGCCCGCCGCGCAGCACCGCGCTCGCGCCGGGCACCCCGGCCAGGGTGGCAGACAGCAGGCCCGCGGTGAGCGATTCCGCGGTCGCGACGGTCTGCCCGGCGACTCGCAGCGCGCGCACGAGTTCGGCGACCGGCGCCCCGGCGGTCAGCGGGTCGCTCATGCGCCGCGCAACCGGGACGAGCCGGCGAACCACACCCGCGCGGCCTGCCCCACATAGTCGAGGCCGGTGACGACGGTGAGTACCAGCGCCAGGTACATCAGAACCATGCCGAAGGTCTCGAACGCGCCCGACAGCGGCAGCAGCAGCACCGCGATCGCCACCGACTGCACCAGCGTCTTGAGTTTGCCGCCGCGACCGGCCGGGATGACGCCACGGCGGACCACGATCAGACGCAACACGGTGACACCGATCTCCCTGCCGATGATCACCAGGGTGATCCACCACGGCAGATCGCCGAGGGCGGACAGACCGATCAGCGAGGCCCCGATCAGCGCCTTGTCGGCGATCGGGTCGGCGAGCTTGCCGAAATCGGTCACCAGGCCGTATTTGCGGGCCAGCTGCCCGTCGAACCGGTCGGTGACGGCGGCGAGCCCGAACAGCGCGGCCGCACCGATCCGCCAGCCGGTCTCGTGACCGTCACCGGCGAACAACGCGAGCAGGAACAGCGGGACGATCGCGATCCGCAGCATCGTCAGCACGTTGGCGATGTTCAGCAGCGGCGCGGGCGCGTCCGAGGAGGCGGCCACGAAGTGCGGGCGTTCCGGGGCAGGCGCGGGCGCGGGTCGCGACCTCGCCGTCTCCGTGGGCGCGAGATCGCCACCATGACTGTCGATCACGCGCGGACCTCGCTCCCGCGTGGCGTCCTCACCGAGCCGTGGACCTGCGGTTGCGCTGCCCCGACGTGATGCGGTGGGCGGAACGACAGGATGTGCGGCACACGATCAGACTATCGGTAGCCCGGCCGACTACTGTGCACCCCATGACCTCTCGGGGACCGATCAGTGGTCCGACCAGCGATGCGCAGCCCGGCGCGACATCCCCCGCCCCGGGCGCCGAACCGGTCGTTCGCCGTGCCCGAACCTCCGATGTCGCCGAGATCAAACGCCTGGTCGACGTGTACGCCGGTCGCATTCTGCTGGAGAAGAGCCTGGTCACCCTCTACGAGGCGGTGCAGGAATTCTGGGTCGCCGAGCTGGACGGCCGGGTGGTCGGCTGTGGCGCATTACACGTGCTCTGGGCCGATCTCGGCGAGGTGCGCACGGTGGCCGTGGATCCGGTGGTGAAAGGCCGCGGCGTCGGCGGACTGATCGTGCGCACGCTGATCGCGGTGGCCAGGGAACTGGAATTGCGCAGGCTGTTCGTACTGACTTTCGAAGTGGAGTTCTTCGGCAGGCACGGCTTCGCCGAGATCGACGGCACGCCCGTCACCGCCGAGGTGTACGCCGAGATGTGCCGCTCCTACGACACCGGCGTCGCGGAATTCCTCGACCTCAGCTACGTGAAACCGAACACCCTCGGCAACACCAGGATGTTGCTGAATCTGTGAGCCGCGCGTCCATCCGAGCGTGCTCGGGTCCCGTTCCGATCGACCAGGAGTGACTTCCGTGCCGACCTTCGCCGTCCACTACACCTACTCCGAGGCCACCGTCCCCGCGCGTGACACCCACCGCCCCCGGCACCGCGCCTGGCTGACCGACCAGCTCGCGTGCGGGGCGCTGTTGACCAGCGGTCCCTACACCGACGGCTCGGGCGCGCTGCTGCTGTTCCGCGCCGAGGACGAGGCGAGCCTGCGCGAGCTGCTCGCGCAGGACCCCTTCGCACAGGAGCGGCTGATCGACGCGGTGCGCGTCGACGAATGGCATCCGGTGCTCGGCGCCTTCTCGGCCTGACCGGCGACCGTTCGGATTCGAGGCGTCACGAGCCCGGGCAGAGGAAGACCGCCGGGCTCGTCACGCCGGTGGGGACTGGTCGCCACCGGTGTCCGAGGTTCCCGGCGCCGCCTGCGCCATGCTCCTGCCGCGGGTCTTCACCAGACTGGCGACCGTGGCCACGGCGAGCACACCGAGGATCACGGCCAGCGAGAACGGTGTGGAGATCTCCGGCACGCTGACGTGCTCACCGCCGTTGACGAACGGCAGCGTGTTCTCGTGCAGCGCGTGCAGCACCAGCTTCACGCCGATGAAGGCCAGGATCGCGGCCAGGCCGTAGGACAGGTAGACCAGGCGGTCGAGCAGACCACCGATGAGGAAGTACAGCTGGCGCAGCCCCATCAACGCGAAGGCGTTCGCCGCGAACACCAGGTACGGCTCTTCGGTGAGGCCGTAGATCGCCGGGATCGAGTCGAGGGCGAAGAGCAGATCGGTGAAGCCGATCGCCACCAGCGCGAGCAGCAGCGGGGTGACCACGCGCTTACCGTCGATCCTGGTGATCAGCCGGTCGCCGTCGTACTCGTCGGTGGTGGGCAGGACCTTCTTGGCCAGCGCGACGATCCTGCTGTCACGTTTCTCCTCGGCCTCCACCTCGTGCCCGCTCTCCCGCAGCAGATTGACCGCGGTGTAGATCAGGAACAGGCCGAACAGGTAGAACACCCAGCTGAAGGCGTTGATCGCGGCCGCGCCGACGGCGATGAAGGCGCCGCGCATCACCAGCGCGAGCACGATACCGATCAGCAGGACCTTCTGCTGATAGATGCGCGGCACGGCGAAAGTGCTCATGATGATGAGGAAGACGAACAGGTTGTCGACCGACAGCGCCTTCTCGGTGACGAAGCCCGCGTAGTACTCCCCCGCGTAGGTGGAGCCCCATTTCCACGCGACATAGCCGCCGAAGAGCAGCGCCAGTCCGATGTAGACCGCCGACCAGAATCCGGATTCCCGGAAGCTGGGTTCGTGCGGGGTCCGGACATGGGCGAAGAAGTCGAATACGAACAGCCCGAGAACCACCGCGACGGTGATCACCCACTCGAGCGCACTCACCTGCATGCTGAACTCCGATCGCCGATCATGACCGCCATAATGCCGGATTTGTCCGTTATCGCCGATACCCGTTCCTCGCCCCCATCCTTCCATACCCCATCGTTTTCACTGGTGACAGCCCTGGCAGGGCGGAACGGACGACGGAGTCGGTCCTCGCCACGGTGAGCATGATCACCCCGAGACGGCGACGAACAGGGCCCGCGTATCTTCGGAACCGCCATGCTGACTCTGTTGCCCGCGCTCGCCGGTTTCGCCTTCCTCGATTCCCTGGATCTGTTACTGGTGGGCGTCACCGCCGCGGTGATCTACGACAGCAGACTGCGCAGGCGTTCGCCGGTGCCCGCCGGCTTGGGGTTTCTGGCGGGCGTGTTCGCCGCGACGGTGGCATTCGGCGTCTGCACCGTCCTCGGTATCGGGTGGCTCACCGACCTGTTCGATTTCCATCTCACGCCCGCGATCAGATTCCGGGGTGAACTGCTCGCCGGAACGGTGCTGCTCGTGCTGGCCGCGCTGCCCGCGACGGGTGAGCGCAGCACACCGCCCGCCTGGGCCGTCGAGTTGCGCGGCAGACCCCTCGTGCTGGCGCTGGCCGGTCTGGCGATCGGCGTCATCCAATCGAGCACCTCGGTGCCTTATCTGGCCGGTCTGGCGATGCTGTCGGCCTACCACGCGGCCGCGACGGTGTGGCCGGCGATCCTGGTCGGCTACGGCGTGATCGCGCTGCTGCCACCGATACTGCTGCTGGTGCTGGCGACCCGGCGAACGGTGAGCGCGCGGCGGGCGTACCGGCGCATCACCACAGCCGTCACCCGATTCGGACCGCCCTCGGTGCGCGTCCTGTTCGCCCTGGCGGGCATAGCGCTCGTCGGCGACGCGATCGCCCATCCGGCCGAGCTGTGGTGAGCGTGTCCCGCCCGGTCACCCCACATCCGCGCGCCGAGAGGTCCGCTATTCGGCGGACCCCTCGCCGTCTTCGGGACCGCCCCCGCGGATCGAGAACAGCAGGCCATCGAGTTCGTCGGGTTTGACCAGCACGTCGCGCGCCTTGGAGCCCTCGCTCGGACCGACGACCCCCCTGGTCTCCATGAGGTCCATCAGCCGCCCCGCCTTGGCGAAGCCGACCCGCAGTTTGCGCTGCAACATCGAGGTCGAGCCGAACTGTGAGGTCACCACCAGCTCGACCGCCTGCAACAGCAGGTCCAGATCGTCTCCGATATCCGGGTCGACATCCTTCTTCTCGCCGGCCTTGGCCGCGGTGACGCCTTCCTGATAGTCGGGTTCGGCCTGGTTCTTGGTGAAGTCGACGACGGCGTGGATCTCCTCGTCGCTGATGAACGCGCCCTGCAGGCGGGTCGGCTTACCCGCGCCCATCGGCAGGAACAGCCCGTCACCCATGCCGATCAGCTTCTCCGCGCCCGGCTGGTCGAGGATGACCCGGGAGTCGGTGAGCGAGGAGGTCGCGAACGCCAGGCGTGAAGGCACGTTCGTCTTGATCAGGCCGGTGACGACGTCGACCGAAGGTCGCTGGGTGGCCAGCACCAGGTGGATGCCAGCGGCGCGCGCCTTCTGGGTGATGCGCACGATCGCGTCCTCGACGTCGCGGGGCGCGGTCATCATCAGATCGGCGAGCTCGTCGACGATGGCGAGGATGTACGGGTAGGGCCGGTAGACCCGTTCACTGCCCAGCGGTGCGGCGATCACACCCGACTTCACCTTCTTGTTGAAGTCGTCGATGTGGCGGACCTTGTTGGCCTGCATGTCCTGGTACCGCTGCTCCATCTCCTCCACCAGCCAAGCCAGCGCGGCGGCGGCCTTCTTGGGCTGGGTGATGATGGGCGTGATCAGGTGTGGGATGCCCTCGTACGGGGTCAGCTCGACCATCTTCGGGTCGATGAGGATCATCCGCACCTCTTCGGGGGTGGCCCGCTGCAACAGCGAGACCAGCATCGAGTTCACGAAACTCGATTTGCCCGAACCGGTAGAGCCCGCGACCAGCAGGTGCGGCATCTTCGCCAGGTTGGCCGAGACGAACTCGCCCTCGATGTTCTTGCCCAGGCCGATCACCAGCGGATGGTGGTCGTTGCGGGTCGAGGGCGCCTTGAGCACATCGGCCAGGCGCACCAGTTCGCGATCGGCGTTGGGCACCTCGATGCCCACCGCGGACTTTCCGGGGATCGGGGCGAGCAGTCGCACGTTCTCGGTCGCCACCGCATAGGCGATGTTCCGGGTCAGCGCGGTGATCTTCTCGACCTTCACGCCGGGACCGAGTTCCACCTCATAGCGGGTGACCGTCGGGCCGCGCACGAATCCGGTGACCGCGGCATCGATCTTGAACTGCACCAGCACCTCGGTGATCGCCTCGATCATCGATTCGTTGGCGGCACTGCGCTTCTTGGGCGGATCACCGTCGGTGAGCAGATTCATCGGCGGCAGCGTGTAATCACCCTCGATCACCCGGTCGGCGACGAATTCCGGCTCGGGCGGCGGCGGTGGGGTCTGGTCGGCGGCTCTGGGCGCGGCCCGCTTGCGCGGTGCCGGCACCGCCTCGGCCTGCGGGGCGGCGGCGATCTGCTTGGCCTCGCGCAGCGGGGGTTCACCGGGCACGACATCGCCGAGCATCTCGGTGACGGCGTCGGATCCGGTGAACTCGTCGGTCGGGTAGTTCTCCTGCGGAGTGCGACCGCGCCGGCGGGAACGGCCGCGCGACCCGAATCCCTCGGTGTCGTAGCCGACCGGTTCGAAGTCCTCGCCGTATCCATCGGCGCCATATCGGTCCCGACCGTACTCGTCGCCGGCCGCGGCGGCGCCGAACAGCTCACGCAGCCGGTGCGGCACCTCGCGCAGGGTGGTTCCGGTGATCAGCAGCACGCCGAAGATCATGGCCAGCAACAGGATCGGCACCGCCAGCCAGGCGGTCAGGCCGTCGGCGAGCGGTCCGCCGAACACGTAGCCCACGAATCCCGCGGCGTGCGCGCGCTCGTGCGCGTCGGTCGGGGCGCCCGCGGCGAGATGCCAGATTCCCAGGGCAGGCAGCCCGACCAGCACTCCGCCGAGCACCAGTCGCGGCCGGACCTCCGGACGCGCCTCGGTGCGCATCAGCACCACCGCGATACCGGTGGCGACGAACGGCAGTGCGGCCGAGGCGGAGCCGGAGATCCAGCGGATGACGCCTTCGACCCAGCCGCCGATCGGACCGCCCGCCGAGAGCCAGACCGCGGCGGCGACGACAGCGCTGACCGCCAGCAATGCCAAAGCGATGCCGTCGCGGCGGTGTCCGTGCTCGATCTCGCCCGCCCGGCTCAGGGTCCGGGTGGTGGCGCCGACACCGCGCGCGAGCATGGTCCAGCCGCCGCTGACGCCCCGGCTGAGCACGGCGAGCGGGGCGGTGTCGGAACGGGCGCGCACGGGCTTGCGGGCAGGCGCGGTGCGGGCGCGAGGGGTTCTGTTCGTGCGCGGCGTGCTCGCACGCGCGGTGCCCGAACGCCCGGTGCTCGCGCGGGGCGCCGCCGCCTCGCGCTGCGCGCGGGTACCCGCCGCCGTGGTCCTCCCCCGGGCCGATCCCGCCCGCGCCCGACTGGTCGTGGTGCTGCGGGACTTACCTGCCATGCCCCCAGGCTAGCCGCAAACGCCCCATCCGGACCATCCGCAACACCAGCACCGGGCGTCAGCGGCGCCGATACCCCGCCCGGAAGCGCCGGGACTCAGATGGAGCGGTCGAGCGCAAGCACCGTCCGGACCGCCTCGTCCGCACCGGTCGCCGTGATCCGCACCTCGTCGCGCCCGAAGGCGTGCAGCAACAGTTCGGAGGGCGTGCCGGTGAGTGTCACCGCCGGTCCGTCGCCGGAGACGACCGCTACACTTCGACCGTCCGGGGTCGCCAGCATGATCGGCACCGGAGACTTCCGGTAGGCCATCCGGCCCATCCGGCGCAGGAGCTTCCACAGCCGGTCCTCGTCCTCGGCGGCCAGCTCGCGCGGTTCCCAGCCGGACTCGGCGCGACGCACGTCCTCGTGATGGACGAACATCTCGCTCAGATTGGCCAGCGCGTCCACCGGCTTGAGCGGCGACCACCAGGGCGGACCGGTGCGCACCAGGTCGAGCAGATGCTCGAACGGCTGAACGGACACCTTCGCCTGCACCGATTCCAGCCGCCCGGCCAGCGGGCGCAACAGGATGCCGGGCGCGGCGTCGGGCCTGCGTTCGCGAACGATCAAGTGTGCGGCCAGATCTCGCACCGTCCAGGTACCACACAACGTCGGCGCGTCCGGCCCCGCCGCCTCCATCGCTTCGACCAGTGCTCGCCGTTCCCGCTGTGCCATGCTCACATGCCGAACCTATCCGATGAACTTCCCGGGCAACATCCCCGCGGCGTGCACCCGAGCACGTGTTGGCTTTTCGTGACCACTGCCGGTTAGCTTGTCAGGGCGTCCATCGGGTCATGGACCATTCATCGAAGGGGAATCGTTGTGAAGAAGTTCTTCGCCGCCGCGGCGGTGATGGTTGCGACCGTCGCGTCGATGCTGGGGGCCGCAGCGCCCGCGCAGGCCGACTACGGCTACTACGGCGCGATCGCGACCTCGCGCGACGGCGCGTACGGCATCGCGAACAACTACGGCAGCTATGACGACGCCGAGCAAGCCGCGGTGGACGCCTGCGGCGGCGGAGGCTGCCGCGTCATGGTCTCGTGGTCGAACGGCTGCGGCGTGCTCGCCAGTTCCGCCAACATGTGGAGCGCCGCCGCGCGGTCCAACTACACCGCCGCGCGTGAGGCCGCCCTGAGCCGGCTGGCCGACGGCTGGATCGTCGACTGGCGTTGCACCGCGGGCTACTCGCTGTAAGCGGGCCACACCACCGTCCGCCCTGCCGACGGGCGGACCATTCCGGCGCGCGCCGCACCGGCGGCGCGCGAGAGACTTCCATTCAGGGGAAAACGTGAAGAACCGTACGTTCCGGACGATGATGGCCGTCGCCACGACCACCGCCGCCTTCGCCCTCGGCGCCTGCAGCTCCGACAGCGAGAGCGCCTCCGACTCGTCGGGCGCCGCGGCGACCAGCTCGCCCGCCGGGCAGTTCGAGGCAGGTGTCGAAGAGGACGCCGCCGTGGAAGGCACGGCTCCGACCTCCACCACGCCGCCGAACCTGCCCAAGCCCACCGCCGCCGAGCTCAACGACCGGCTCACCCGCGCGTTCGACTCCTCGGTCCCCGCCGAGGAGAAGACCTCCTGGATCCAGGACGCCGAGCGGGATCCGCAGCTGGTGGACAAGCTGGTGAACGCGGCCGAGACCAACAACGTGAAGGTGGAGATCACCGACGTCGGCGAGCCGGTGGACGGCACGCTGAAGGCCGACGCGAACGTGACCATCGACGGTCGCCCGGTGGAAGGCGCCTACGTGGAGTTCGTCGCCGAGGGCGACACCTGGAAGGTCTCCCACGATTTCACCTGTGACATCGTGCGCTCGGCGAAGCTCGATTCGGCCGCCTGCCAGGCCCAGTGAGCCCGCGCGGATGACCACGCGCGCGCAGTGAGAGCCGAAGGGCCGGGAGGAAAGCGATTCCTCCCGGCCCTTCGTAGTCGCCGCGGCCCGATGTCGTGCCGGGCACGTGACTGTTCCAGACGACTCAGACGCCGATGACGGTGGGCACGATCATCGGGCGACGGCGATAGGTGTCGGCCACCCAGCGACCCACCACACGCCGCACGGCTTGTGCGATGCGATGGGTCTCGGTGACGCCCTCGCTCGCCAGCCGCTGCAGCTCCGATTCCACCAGTTCGGCGGCGTCGGCCAGCGCGGTCGGGTCGTCGGAGAACCCGCGCCCGCTCAATTCCGGTGCGCTGACGGCTTTTCCGGTGGTCTCGTCGATCGCGATGGTGATCGAGATGAAGCCGCCTTCGCCCAGCACCAACCGATCCGACAGCGTCGACTCGCCGACATCGCCGACCGAAAGGCCGTCGACGTAGACGTGGCCGACCGGGACGCGCCCGACGATCTCGGCGATGCCGTCCACCAGATCGACCACCACGCCGTCCTCGGCCAGCACCACCCGCTCCTCGGGCACGCCGGTGGCCACCGCGAGCGCGGCATTGGCGCGCAGGTGCCGCCATTCGCCGTGCACCGGCATGGCGTTGGTGGGCCGCACCGCGTTGTAGAGGTAGAGCAGTTCGCCCGCGGAGGCGTGCCCGGAGACGTGCACCTTCGCGTTCTGCTGGGTGATGACCGAGGCGCCGAGTCGGGCCAGGCCGTTGACGACGGCGAAGACCGAGTTCTCGTTGCCGGGGATCAGCGAGGACGCCAGCACGACGAGATCGTCGGGGCGGATGTGGATCTGACGGTGATCGCCGCGTGCCATGCGCGAGAGCGCCGAGAGCGGCTCCCCCTGGGAACCGGTGGAGATCAGCACCAACCGGTCGCTGGGCAGGGTGGCGGCCACGTCCAGGTCGACCACCACGCTCTCGGGCACGGTCAGGTACCCGAGATCCTGGGCGATCTGCATATTGCGGACCATCGAGCGGCCGACGAAACATACTCGGCGCCCGTACTTCTGGGCGACGTCGACGACCTGCTGGATGCGGTGCACGTGACTGGCGAAGGAGGCCACGATGACCCGGCCGCGCGCCTTGCCGATGACGGTGTCGAGCACACCGCCGATCTCGCGTTCGGGGGTGACGAATCCGGGCACCTCGGCGTTGGTGGAGTCGACCAGGAAGAGGTCGACGCCTTCGTCGCCGAGCCGGGAGAACCCGGCCAGGTCGGTGAGCCTGCCGTCCAGCGGCAGCTGGTCGAGCTTGATGTCACCGGTGTGCAGGGCCACGCCGGCCGGAGTGCGGATGGCCACAGCCAGCGCGTCCGGGATGGAGTGGTTGACCGCGAAGTATTCGCACTCGAACGGGCCGTGGACGGTGGTCTCGCCCTCGGCGACCTCGATGAGCTTGGGCTGCAGCCGGTGTTCGCGGCACTTGGCGGCCACCAGCGCCAGGGTGAACTTGGCACCGAGCACCGGTATGTCGGATCTGTTCCGCAGCAGGAACGGGACCGCGCCGATGTGGTCTTCGTGACCGTGGGTGAGCACGATGGCGACGATGTCGGCCATCCGGTCCTCGATGGGCCGGAAGTCGGGCAGGATCAGGTCGACGCCGGGCTGCTGGTCCTCGGGGAACAGCACGCCGCAGTCGACGATCAGCAGCTTGCCGCCGTATTCGAAAACGGTCATGTTGCGGCCGATTTCGCCGATGCCGCCGAGCGCGAACACCCGCAGGCCGTTCTTGGGCGCCTTCGGCGGGGTGCCGAGCCGGTCCTGGGCGGCCACCACCGGGGTAGGCGCCTGCTGCTCGCGACCACGGCCCTGTCTGCGGCCGGAGCGCCTGCCGCCGCCGTCGCCGCCGCGCTTGGCGTCACCGGTGCTCTTGGCGGGTTCGGACACGCTCTTTCCGGTCGCACCGGCATTCCTGCCCGCGTCGCCCGCGGACTTCGTGCCGCCTTCACGACGTGCCTGCGGGGCGCGAGCTTCCCCGGATGCGCTTGCCTGGGTGGACTTCTCGGCCGGGGCGCCGCCACCGGACGTGTCGGCATCGACGCTCGCGGCGGGCGGCTGCGAGACGACTTCCTCCGCCGGAGCGACCCGCTCCTCGGGGGCGGCGGGTTGCGCCTGCACCGGTGCGGGCGCGCCCGCCGGACGGCTTGCGGTGCGACGAGGACGGCGCGGTGATGTCATACGAGTACCCCCGCTGTCCGCAGGTCGGCGGACAGCTGATCGAGTTGCGCGGAATTGGGCATGAGCTGCGGCAGCCTGGGCTCGCCGACATCGATGCCCAGCAGGCGAAGGCCCGCCTTGGTCATCGAGACGCCGCCCAGACGTGCCATCGCGGCATTGAGCGGTACCAGGCTCGCGTTGATGTCGCGAGCGCGCACCACATCGCCGGATGTGAAGGCCTCATACATCTCGCGCAGCCGCTCGGGCACGAGATGACCGATGACACTGATGAATCCGACCGCGCCGATGGACAGCCACGGCAGGTTCAGGCAATCGTCGCCGGAGTAGTAGTCCAGTGAGGTATGGGCGATGATGTCGGCGCCGGAGTTCAGGTCACCCTTGGCGTCCTTGACCGCGACGATGCGCGGGTGTTCGGCGAGAACACGCAGGGCGTCGGGACCGATCGGAATGATCGATCTGGGTGGAATGTCGTAGAGCGTGACCGGCAGATCGGTCGCGTCGGCCACCGCGGTGAAGTGCGCGATGAGCCCCTCCTGGCTGGGCCGGGAGTAGTACGGGGTGACGACGAGCAGGCCGTGCGCGCCCGCGCGCTGGGCATTGCGCGCCAGTTCGATCGAGTGCGCGGTGTCGTAGGTGCCCGCGCCCGCGATCACGGTGGCCCGGTCGCCGACCGCGTCGACGACGGCGTGGAGCAGATCGAACTTCTCCGACTCGGTGGTGGTCGGCGATTCACCGGTGGTGCCGGAGATGGCGAGCAGGTCGACCCCCCGGTCGACGAGGTGAGCGGCCAGGCTGACCCCGGCATCGACATCCAGCTTGCCGTCAGCGCTGAAGGGGGTCACCATCGCGACACCTACCGTGCCGGATGCACGCAGCTCCGTGGGCGTCGATTCACCGTTCGTCATGGTCAGAAAGGCTACCCGGTGCCCGTCCGGGCCTCGACATCGTGACCACCCTACGCGCCGCGCGGCGAACCGGCAGCACTTTTCGACGACAGCTTCATGATGTCATGATTTTCCTTGCATGATGTCATTCATGACATCACACTGATGTCATGAATCTGGAGAAATACACTGCCCAACTGCGTGAGAATCTGATCTCCGCCGCCGCGCTGGGCGACGAGAAGACCCAGTCGACCGCGGCCGCCCTGGCCTCGGCCACCGAGAACGCCGCACGGCTGGTGCTGCTGGAGGCGCTGTGGGATCTCGCCGCCGACATCGGCGCCGCGCTGCCCGACCGGACCGTGCATCTGTCGACCAACGGCGCCGAGGTCACCGTCGACGTGCGCAAGGACACCGGTGCCGAGCCACCCACCTTCGAGGAGATGACCGGCGACATCAGTCGGGTCACCCTGCGCCTGGTGGAACAGATGAAGGCCAAGGCCGAGGAAGCCGCGGCGGCCAACGGGGTGTCGCTGAACTCCTGGCTCTCCCGGGCAGTCGACGGCGCGCTGCGCGAGCAGATGCGCGGCTACGGTCACGGCCACAAGCGCGACGCCGGCCGCACAGCCTCCACCGAGCGCAAGGGCGACGACTACACCGAACGCGACGGCACCGCCGGCGACAGCTGAGCCGCCAGCTCCGCGGCGAGATCGCCACGATCCCCGATCACGACGTCGTCGAGTTCGAGCCAGTCGGCCATCTCCCGCAGTGCGCCTGCCAGTGACCGAGCGACCTGCCTCCGGTCGTGGCCGGGTTCGGCGAACGCGCCGGGAACCAGCAGCCGCCCCTTCGCTCGTTCGGCGCGCAGATCGACGCGTCCGGCCAGCCGGTCGCCCAGCAGGAAGGCGAAGACGTAGTAGCCGTGCACCCGCTGTTCGGCGGGGGTGTAGATCTCGATGCGATAGTGGAAGTCGAAGACCCGCCGAGCGCGCGGGCGGAAGAAGATCACCGGGTCGAACGGGCACAGCAGCGCGACGGCCGACATCCGCCTGGGCACCGCCGCGCCCGAGCGCAGGTAGGCGGGGGCGTCCCAACCTTCGACCGACACCGGCTCCAGCTCTCCCGCGTCCACGAGATCGGCGACGGCGGAGACGGTCTGGGAGCGATGCAGCCGGTAGTAGTCGCGCAGGTCGGCCTCGGTGGCGACGCCGAGAGCCGTCGATGCCCGACGCACCAGTTCGCGCACCGCCTCGTCCTCGGGCACGGCGCGGGCCAGCAGATCCGGCGCCATCACCCGCTCGGTGAGGTCGTAGTAGCGGGTGAACCCGACCCGGCGGTCGATGGCCAGTTCGCCGGCGGCGAAGAGCTGCTCGCAGACCATCTTGGTGTCGCTGAGATTCCACCAGCTGCCCTTCGGGCGCGGCATGTCCAACTCCAGATGCCGTTCCACCTCGCTCGCGGTGCACGCCCCCTGCTCCCGGACGACGGCCAGGATGTCCTCCCCCAGGCGCGGATTGCGCTCGAGTACCCGGCGCATCCCGGCCCAGCGCCCGTACCGGTACTTCTCCATGCGCCAGCGCATCAGCGGCCAATCCTCGACCGGCATCAGCGCTGCTTCGTGCGCCCAGTACTCGACCAGCCTGCGGGGCCGGCGAGCGCTGTGGCTCCAGGCCGCCTCGTCGAGCAGCGCGCGATCGTAGGGACCGATGCGGCTGAACACCGGCGCATAATGCGCGCGGACCACCGCCGAAACCGAATCCAATTGCAGTAGTTGCGTTCTGGCTACCACATCCAGGACAGATCGCCGGGTGGGCGGCGACGACCGCGTCCCGCGCCTGCCGAATCCCTGGGCCGCCAGCGCCGTGCGCCGAGCGGCGGCCGCGCTCATGCTCCGCATGGGGCGAACTCTGCCACGCCCCACCGACATTCCCGGTCCGGCTCAGGCGCTGACCGTCGACCGGCCCGCCCGGTCGATGTCCGTGCGCCGGTCGACGGATCCGCCGTCGACGAGGACGGTGGCCAGCAGCCTGCGGCCGGGAGGCAGCACCCGGATGGTGACGGTCCCGCATTCGGCGTCGGTGAGTTCCCTGACGGCCAGCTCGACGACCTCCTCGCGGGCAGTGCGCGCGACACCGGCGAAACCGCCGTCGTCGAGCAGCACCACCTCGACCCCGCGGGCGCGGGCGACGCGGGCGGCGCGGCTGATCTCCTCGGTCGCCAGTTGCGGCGCGCGCAACCGGTCCCGCAGTTCGGCTTCCAGCAACCGGCATTCCTCCCGCTCGCCCGGGTCCAGGTCGGCGCCGTCGGCGATGCGCTCGAGCATCGGGCGCGCGACCTTGTCCAGCTCGGCCAGTTGCCGATCACGTTCGGCGTTCTCGGCGGCCATGGTGGCCTCGGCGGCCGCCCGCACGGTCGCCTCGATGCGCAGCACCCGCAGCGAGCGCTGGGTCGGCCCCATGATCGCGACCGCCACCGAGACCGCCGCGATGGTCATCATCGGCACATCCGTGGCGGTGAACGGGCTGTCGGTCCCGGCCAGGTCGGTCAGCAGCACCACGAGCATCACCCCGGCGACACCACCCCAGGCCACCCAGAACCGGCCGCACAACACCATGATGGCCAGCACATAGGTCGCGGCGAAGATCGTGGCCGGAGTGACCTCCGCGCCCTCGCGGGGAAAACTCCGGCTCAGCGTGGTCGCGATCAGGACTGCCACGATGACGAACAGCGTCGCCCGCCACGGCAGGGGCTCCTGTTCGACCAGCACCACGATCGCGCCCGCCACGGCGATCAGCACCAGTGCCACTGTCGCCGGGATCGGCCGGAGGTTACCGAAATTGTGCAGCGTGTACAGGGCCAGGGTCGCCTGCAACAGCACCAGGAACTGCCACGAGCCCTGCCCGCGCAGATGGAGCAGTTCGCGCAGGCTCCCGTCCACCGCCGATTCGCTCCTCACACTCCCTCCCGTGGCATGCTCGGCTCGCACAGCGCGAGCGCCTCGTGCCCATCTCGCGCCCGGCCACCCTGCCGGGCCGAATCGCCCACCGAGACCGACCCGCCCGCGTCCGGCCGGTCGGCGGAGCGCGGCAGGCCGATCAGCGCCGCTGGATCGTCCCCTTCCGGTGGAACGGTCCAACTCAACGTGACCGTGGTGCCCTGCCCGGGACGCGAGACGATCTCGGCGTCGCCACCGGGGACACTGCGCATCCGGCCGAGGATGCTCACGCTCAGGCCGAGGCGGTCGACCGGCACCTTGTGCGGGTCGAATCCGGCGCCGTCGTCGTCCACCCGCACCCGGACCCCGGTCCGGTCCATCATGAGGGCGACCCCGCGCCGGACGACACGATCACCGGCCGACGCGTGCCGCAGGCTGTTGCGTACCGCCTCGACAGCGGCCGCGGCCACGGTACCCGCCACGTCGACCGGCATCCGCAGTGCTTCGCCGCCGGGACCGCAGCTCACCCCGATGGCGAGATCCGGATCCGCCTCGCGCACAGCCGCGGTCAGGAACATGCTCACCGCGTGGGCGTCGAACCGTTCGGAGCAGCCGGCACCCCGGCGCAGGGCGTCCAACTGTTCGAGAGTGCGGGCCGCCTGATCCCGGAGCACCGGCGACTCGGTGCCCGCGCGGGAGGCGTCGAGCAGCGTCGAGAGCACGGCGTCGTGGATCAGCGCGGCGAAGCGGGCCCGCTCCCGGTCGCGCGCCGCCGCTCCGGCTACCCGGGCGGCGCGGACTCCCGCCGCGGTCGCCTCCTCGTCCACGGCGGCGGCGCCCGCCTGCGCGTAGATGGAACACCACAGGAACAACGCGCACAACCCGATGGAACGGAAGAGCACCCCGAAATACCACGACACGGAAGGGTCGGCGACGACGAACAGGTTCCCGAACGCGAGCACCACATTGGCGGCCAGCATGTAGGCGATGGCCGGACCGGGGCGCCAGGCCAGCGAGGCCGCGATCACGGCGACCGAGAACACCCGGAACATCCAGGTCGCCATCGATTCCGGCACCATCTCGTCGAGACTGAACGACACCAGCGTCGCGGCCGCGAGATAACTCACCGCTGTCGCGCCCGCCATCGCCCGCACGAGCCGCACCGAACCGGCCACCGCCACCGCGGCCAACACGGGGAACAGGGCGAAAGCCGCGATCGTTGCCGCCGTCGCCCAGCCACCGAGCGCCGAGCGGTGCTGCAGCATCTTGGGCAAGTCGAGCACCGCCGCGATCATGCCCGCACAACCGACCGTCAGAGCGAGCCGCCGCACCATCCGGTCCGCGGCCGGCTCGGAGCGCATGCCCAGCAACGGACGCGATTCCCACTGCCGCGACAGCCACTCCGACAGCGCCGCCCAGCGCCCGGCACGGTGGCGCGCGGGCGCAGTCATCCGCGCGGCGCGCGCTCGGGTACCGGCAGCCATCCGTCCTCGACGGCGCGCTTGTAGAGATCGGTCTTGGTGGGCGCGGGCCGTCCGGCGTCGGCGTACTTCTGGCGGATGCGGCCGAGGTAATCGTTGACGGTCTGTTCGGACAGCCCCGTCATCCGCGCCACCCGCGACGCCTTCTCCCCCGAGGCGTACAGGGTGAGCACTTCCTCCTGCCGCGGGCTGAGTCCGACGTCGGAGAGTTGCGGATCGCCGTCGATGGCGGCCGCCCAGTCGGTGGTCACGACTTGTTCCCCGGAAGCGGCCCGGCGCACCGCCGCCACGACCGTCTCCGCGCTCTCGGACTTGCGCAGCACCCCCAGTACCCCGGCCTTGGCGGCCGACCGCACCAGGAACGGGTTCTCCGCGCCGGTGAACACCAGTACCTCGACCCCGCGTTCACGGAGCGTACGCACGTTGTCCTCGGGGGCGGAGCCGTCGGCCAACCGCAGATCGAGGATGACCAGATCCAGATCGAGGTCACCGCCGGTTCGCTCGAGCAGCCCGGCGACCGTGCGCGCCGAATGCACCACCTCGAGATCCGGTTCACCGGCGAGCATCGCGGACAGTCCGATCGCGACCGACTCGTGATCCTCGACCAACGCGATCCGATAACGCGTTCCCACACCGGAACTCACCACGCACTCCCATCGTCGACATGCCTTGGCGACAGCGTACGAAACGATGCCGACTTGCAGTATGACGGTTCACGAACAGGAATGTTCGGTCAGCTCCGGGAGAACCGGGAAAGATTATGCCATCAGCGTCGCGGCGACGGTCGCGCCGAGATTCCAGCACGCCTGCACCGCCGCCTTGTCCGGCTTCCCTGACACCACGACGGTGTCCACGGCCTGTTCCCAGCCCAGACCGGTGGTGATGGACCTCAGCGCGCGCTGCGCTCCCTCGGTGCCCTCGTTGCCGTGCAGCCAGACTCCGAACGGCCTGCCCCGCGTCGAATCGAGGATCTGGTAGTAGGCGCTGTCGAAGGCGTGCTTCAGAGCCCCCGAGATGTACCCCAGGTTGACCGGGGTGCCGAGCAGATAGCCATCGGCTTCCAGGAAATCGGTGGGCGAGCAGGTCAGTGCCGGTCGCCGGACGACCTGCACCCCTTCGATCTCGGGATCGGTGGCACCGGCCAGCACCGCCTCGAACATCTCCTGGCAGTGCGGAGACGGGGTGTGGTGGACGATCAGCAGCCTCGCCATCGGCTCAGCCATCCTGTTCCGGGCCCTCCTGTGCCGGGCCCTTCCGTTCGCGGCCTTCGTGCTCACGTTCCAGCCGTTCGAGAGCGACGGCGCGGCGCATGGTCTCGCGGGCACGGGAGCGGTCTCCCGCGTAGTCGTAGGCGCGCGCCAGCCGATAGGAGACCCGCCAGTTGTCGGGGTCGGCCTCCCACTCCCGTTGGACCTGAGCGAACAATCGGTCGGCCGACTCGCGCTCGATGCGTCCGGACGGCCTGCGCGGCAGTGCGGAGACATCCAGTTCCAGGCCCTCGTCGTGCATGCGCCGGGCCAGGTGCTGGTGGGCGAGTGCGGCGCGGATCGAGCCCACCACCATCCACACCCCCAGGATCGGCAGCAGCAGTACGCCGACGCCGATGGCGATACCGGCGACCTCGCCGGAGGTGATCAGCGCGAACGCCATCCGGCCGAGCAGCAGGAAGTAGAACGCGAGCGCCAGGACCAGCATCGCGATGAACGCGACGGTCTTGGCGATGCGGCGGCCGTCGCCGGAATCCTCCGCCGCGCTCACCTGCTCACCTCCGCGAAGACTCGGGCAGAGTGCGGACCCGGCGTTTTCCGGGGACTCACAGATCGAGGAACGGGTCGAGGCCCACCGTGAGCCCGGGGCGCTCGGCGATCCCGCGCACGCCGAGCAGTACGCCGGGAGCGAACGAGGACCGGTCGATCGAGTCGTGGCGGATGGTCAGGGTCTCGCCCTGGGTGCCGAACAGCACCTCCTGGTGGGCCACGAGCCCGGCCAGGCGCACCGAGTGCACCCGGACGCCGTCCACGTCGGCGCCGCGCGCACCCTCGAGTTCGGTGGTGGTGGCGTCGGGACTACGACCGACACCGGCGCGCTGCCTGGCCTCGGCGATCAGCCCGGCGGTGCGGTAGGCCGTGCCGGAGGGCGCGTCGGCCTTGTTGGGGTGATGCAACTCGATGACCTCGACCGAATCGAAGAACCGGGCCGCCTGCTCGGCGAAGCGCATCGACAGCACCGCGCCGATGGCGAAGTTCGGCGCGATCAGCACGCCGGTGCTCGGGCTCTCCGACAGCCAGCCGCGCACCTCGTCCAGGCGGTCGGCGTCGAAGCCGGTGGTGCCGACGACGGCATGGATGCCGTTCTCGACCAGGAACTTCAGGTTGCCCATCACCACGTCGGGATGGGTGAAATCGACCACCACCTGGGCGCCCGACTCGGTGAAGCTGTCCAGCGCGTCGTCCTTGTCGACCTCGGCGACCAGTTCCAGGTCGTCCGCCGCCTGAACCGCCGCGCAGATCGCCTGTCCGACTTTCCCGCGTGCTCCCAGCACTCCGACCCGAATGGTCACCGCACCTCCTCGTATCGCTGGTGTCGCCGCAAAGCCTATCGAGCGCCTGTCGAAGGCGAACGCGGCCCCGCTCCCGATCGGGGCGAGCAGTCTCGAGTCAGTCGAAGACGATCACCTGACGCAGGGCGTGCCCGGCCGCGAGTTCGTCCATCGCCTGGTTGATCTGGTCCAGTCCGATGTGCGCCGACACCAGGCGTTCGACCGGCAGCCCGCCCGCGCGCCACCGACGGACGTACTCGGGGATGTCGCGCGAGGGCACCGCCGAACCCAGATAGCTGCCGACGATGGACCTGCCCTGCGCGACCAGAGCGAGCGGCGAGATGCTCGCCCGCGCGTCCGGGGCGGGCAGGCCGACGGTGACGGTGGTGCCGCCCGCGGCGGTCGCGGCGACGGCGGTCTCGAAGGCGCGCACATTGCCCGCTGCCTCCACGACGACCTCGGCCTGCACACCCCCCTCGGCGACCTCGGCCGGGGTGTGCGCGGCGGTGGCACCCCATTCCCTTGCCAAGGCCAGCTTTTCGGGCACGGTGTCGACCGCGATCACCTCGGGCGCGCCGAGGGACACCGCGACCAGTACCGCCGCCATGCCGACGCCCCCGAGACCGACCACCATGACCCGGTCGCCCGGCCCCGGTTTCGCCGAATTGAGCAGCGCGCCGCCGCCGGTGAGCACCGCGCAGCCGAGCACGGCGGCCACCTCCGGCGGCACGTCGTCGTCGACGGGTACCACCGAGCGGCGGTCGACCACCGCGTGCGTGGCGAACGCGGAGACCCCGAGATGGTGATGCACCTGCTCACCGTCGCGACGCAACCGTCTGCCGCCGCCGAGCAGCACCCCCTCGTTGTTGGCGACGCTGCCCGGTACGCAGGGCATCCGCCCCTCGCTGCCGCAGCCCGCGCAGTCCCCGCAGCGCGGCAGGAATGTCATGACGACCCGCTGCCCGACGGCGATGTCGCTGTCGCCGGAGCCGACGGCCTCGACCCGGCCCGCCGCCTCGTGCCCGAGCAACATCGGCACCGGCCGCACCCGGTTGCCGTCGACGACCGACAGATCCGAATGGCAGAGCCCGGCCGCCTCGATACGCACCAGCAACTCCCCCGGCCCCGGATCCGCCAGTTCCAGTTCGCACACGCTGATCGGCCGTGATTCGGCGAAGGGGGCGTGCGCCCCGATCCGTTCCAGCACCGCGCCTCGAATCCTCATACCGCGCACGCTACCGCCGCGGTGGCCGGTCCACGAGGCCCGTGCTCCCTGTCGCGCTCCGCCCCCGGAACTCCGCCCGACGATCGTGCCGAAGGTGAGCGCGGCCGGCCGGGCCGGTCAGCGCACGACCGCGGCGATCCGGTTGCGGCGCAGACCGAGCCCGGCCGCGCCCAGGCAGGCCAGCGCGACCGATGTGACGAACCACGGGAACACCTGCTCGATGCCCCAGGTGGTGGCGGCCCAGCCCGCCGCCACCGTCGGCAGCGCCATGGCCGAGTAGGCGAGCAGGTAGTAGGCCGACATGGTTTCCCCGCGCTTGTGCGGGGGCACCACCTCCGACAGATGCCGCAGCGAGCCGCCGAAACCGAGGCCGAAGGTGGCACCGAGCGCGATGCCCGCGCCGAGGACCGCGATCCAGCTGTGGGTGGCCAGCGCGGGCACGGTGAGCAGCAACGCGGCGGCCATGCCGGTGTCGCCGACGATGGCGGCACGGCGGGCGCGGACGCGGTGCGCCACCAACTGCACGGCGGCGCCGGACAATGCCGTCGAGGCGACCACGGCACCGCCGAAGACGAGATTGTGGATGCCGGTCTGCTGGGCGGCCAGCGACGGGTACAGCGACAGCAAGACGCCGAGCACCGACCAGGCCGCCATCACGCCGATCGCCGAGAACCAGAAGTCGGCGCGGATCTCCTGCGGCACAGCTGGTTTCGCGATACGGATGACGCCGGGAACGCGCGCGCCGTGCGGTTCGCGCAGCAGCAGCACGCCTGCGCCGACGGCCAGGCAGAGCACGGTGATCACGACGTACGGCGTGCGCAGCGGGTGTGGCGCGTACTGGGCCAGCAGCGCCGAGCCCAGGATCGCCACGGCCATACCGACATTGAACGCGACGCCGCTGAGCTGCCCGGACCGAGCGCCGTGCCGCGGGCGCAGATCCAGCAGCGCCGCGGCTCCGGCCACCACCGTCGAGCCGACCGCGAGACCGTGTAATGCTCTGGCCAGCAACAGCATCGGCACCGAGTCGGCGAGCAGGAACACCGCGAGTCCGGCGATCAGCACGACGAAGGCGCCGACCAGCACCGGCTTGCGGCCGACGACGTCGGAGATCCGTCCCGACACCAGAACCGCCGCCAGCGCCGCGACCGCGTACACCGCGAACACCAACGTCGTGGTGAACGGCGACAGTTGCCATTGCTGTTCGTAGAGGCCGTACAGCGGCGCGGGCGCGCCGGAGACGCCGAGGGCGACGCCGGTGGCCGCCAGCACCAGGCCGTAGGCCCATCGCTGCGTGGCGGGCCGCTCGTCGACCACTGTCGTCAACGCTGCCATCGACGCTCCCCATCCGGTAGGTTTGATGTTGATCAAACCCAACACTACATTCGGTTCGATGATCGTCAAACCACCGGGGAGAATCGCATGACCGACGCGCAACCCGAACCCCCGCCGCCTGTCGCCGCGCTACCGACCGTGCTGGGCGCGCTTCAGGACCCGGTTCGCCTCGAGATGGTGCGCAGATTGAGCAACGCGGGTGACGCGGTGCGCTGCAGCGCCCTCTACGACGCGATCAACAAATCGACCGCGACCCATCACTTCAAGATCCTGCACAAGGCCGGGCTGGTGGAGCGGGTCGTCATCGAGGGCAATACCTACCAACGTCTGCGCACCGAGGACCTGGAAACCGCGCTGCCCGGACTACTGGCCTCCGTGGTCGGCGCGGCCAACCACGCGGCCCAGCACTGACGCGCCCCACTCAGCAGGTGTCGTATCGCCAGGTGCCGTCGACGTACTTCCACGTGGCCGTCTCGACGCCGCCCTCGACCGCCGGCCCGTCGGTGAACCGGACGGTGACCTGCCCGGTGTCGCCGGTGACCGCGACAGTGATGTCGGGTTCGGCGGCGCCGAGGTCGCGGTCGGCGTACCGCTGCGACATCTCTTCGACGTAGGCGTCCTGACCGAGGGTGAGACGGCAACGCGCCGAGCGGAATTGGTAGGCCGCCCGATAGTCGCCCGCCGCGACGGCCTGTGACCACTGCTGCGCGGCGGTGCGCAAGGCGCCTTCGCTCGTTCCCGCCGAGTCGGCGGCGTCGTCGGCGGAGCTGCTACCGCACGCCCCTGCCACCGCCGTCACGACCGCGAGCGTCGCGGCCGCGCGCACGACTCGTCCGATGCGGATCATCCGATCTCCTCGTCTCCCGATGAGGGGCCTGCCCCCACGCGGGGACAGGCCCGGAACCGCTCGCCACGGTATCGCGGCAGTGCGGAAAGGCCCGCGGACGGTAGCGATCCGCGGTCTCAGGCGACCAGGCGACGCACCGCGGCGGGCAGGTCACGTGTCCGCCGGTACGGTCCGGTGACCGAGGCCGCGAACGGGCGCGACAGCAATGTCGAGGCGATAGCGGCGACCTCGTCGGTGGTCACGGCATCGATGCGCGAGAGCGTCTCGGAGACACTGCGGTGATTGCCGTAGCTGAGTTCGCTGCGCCCGATCCGGTTCATCCGCGACCCGGAATCCTCCAGGCCGAGCACGAGCCCGCCACGCAGCGACCCCTTCGCGCGGGCGCATTCGGCATCGGTGACGCCGTGTTCGGCGATCTCCTCGAGCACCCCACGCGCCAGCTCCGCCACCTGCCCGAGGTTCTCCGGCTGGCAACCCAGGTACACCGAGAACGCCCCGGTGTCGGCGAAGGTGTCCACACTCGAATACACCGAGTAGGCCAGCCCGCGCTCCTCCCGGATGCACTGGAACAGCCGCGAACTGAGTCCGCCGCCGACGACGGTGTTGAGCACCGACAGCGGCCAGCGCCGTTCGGCCTCGTGACGCCCGAAGGCGCGCACCCCGAACACCAGGTGCGCCTGCTCGCTGTCGCGGAAGTTGCGCCGCAGTTCCGGAACGGCCCGCCCGCGAAAGGTCCCCTCCCGGCGCGGCGCCGGCTCGGCCGACAGGTCGAGGCGACCGGCGAAAGCCCGGTGCACCAGTTCGACGGTGTGCTCGTGCTCGACATTGCCCGCCACCGCGACGACCATCCGGTCCGGACGGTAGCGGCGCAGATGGAACCCGCGCAGCTGGGCGGCGGTCATCGACTCGACGGACTCCACCGACCCGATCACCGGCCGCCCGATCGGATGATCGCCGAACAGGGCGGTCAGGAAGGAGTCGCCGACCAGATCCTCGGGATCGTCGTCGCGCATGGCGATCTCCTCGAGCACCACCTGCCGCTCCACGTCCACATCGACCGGTCGGCACAGGCCGTTGAGTACCACGTCGGAGACCATGTCCACCGCCAGCGGCAGATCCTCGTCGAGCACGTGGGCGTAATAGCAGGTCTGCTCCTTGGCGGTGAAGGCGTTGAGCTCACCACCGACCGCGTCCATCGCCTGCGCGATGTCCAGCGCCGAGCGCGTGGGCGTCGCCTTGAACAGCAGATGCTCGAGGAAGTGCGCCGCACCGGCGACGGTGCGGCCCTCGTCGCGCGAACCCACGCCGACCCACACCCCGACGGATGCCGACCGCACGCCCGGCACGTGCTCGGTCACGACCCGCAGGCCGCCGGGCAGCACCGTGCGCCGCACGCCGGTGTCCACGGCTTCGCCGACCTCCCGTTGCGCTGACGAACCCCCCTGCGCGAGCAGGGGGGTCGTCGTCTTCTCGTCGCTCACAGATTCGTCTTGCTCGGCTTCGTCTTGCTCGGGTTCGTCGCGCTCGGATTCATCATGCTCGAGGACAAGGGCTACTCGGCTCCGGCATCCACGGCATCCGCGGCGGCGGGCTCCTCGGCGGCCTCCTCGACCGGCACGAGGGAGATCTTGCCGCGGTTGTCGATGTCGGCGATCTCCACACGCAGCTTGTCGCCGACGTTCACCACGTCCTCGACCTTGGCCACGCGCTTGCCCTGCCCCAGCTTGGAGATGTGCACCAGACCGTCGCGGCCCGGCAGCAGCGAGACGAACGCGCCGAAGGCGGTGGTCTTGACGACCGTGCCCAGGAAGCGCTCGCCGACCTTCGGCAGCTGCGGGTTGGCGATGGCGTTGATCGCGTCGATCGCGGCCTGCGCCGACGGGCCGTCGGTCGCGCCGACGAACACGGTGCCGTCGTCCTCGATGGAGATGTTGGCGCCGGTGTCCTCGGTGATCTGGTTGATGACCTTGCCCTTCGGGCCGATCACCTCGCCGATCTTGTCGACCGGGATCTTGATCGCGGTGACGCGCGGCGCGTAGGGGCTCATCTCGTCCGGGGTGGCGATGGCCTCGGCCATCACGTCCAGGATCGTGGTGCGCGCGTCGTGCGCCTGGCTCAGCGCACCGGCGAGCACCTGCGAGGGGATGCCGTCGAGCTTGGTGTCCAGCTGCAGCGCGGTGACGAAGTCACGGGTGCCCGCGACCTTGAAGTCCATGTCGCCGAAGGCATCCTCGGCGCCGAGGATGTCGGTCAGCGCGACGTAGCGGATCTCGGACTCGCCCTTGTCGTTGGTGACGGTGTCCGACACCAGGCCCATCGCGATACCGGCGACCGGCGCCTTGAGCGGCACACCGGCGTTGAGCAGCGACAGCGTCGAGGCGCAGACCGAGCCCATCGAGGTGGAGCCGTTGGAGCCCAGCGCCTCGGAGACCTGACGGATGGCGTAAGGGAACTCCTCCTGGCTGGGCAGCACCGGGATCAGCGCGCGCTCGGCCAGCGCACCGTGGCCGATCTCGCGCCGCTTGGGCGAGCCCACGCGACCGGTCTCACCGGTGGAGAACGGCGGGAAGTTGTAGTGGTGCATGTAGCGCTTGCTGGTCTCCGGGCCGAGCGAGTCGACCTGCTGGGCCATCTTGACCATGTCCAGGGTGGTGACGCCCATGATCTGGGTCTCGCCACGCTCGAACAGCGCCGAACCGTGCGCACGCGGAATCACGGCCACCTCGGCCGAGAGCGCGCGGATGTCGGCCAGACCGCGGCCGTCGATGCGGAAACCGTCGGTCAGGATGCGCTTGCGCACCAGCTTCTTGGTGACCGAACGGAACGCCGCGCCCAGTTCCTTCTCGCGACCGGCGAACTTCTCGGCCAGCTCGTCGAGCACGGCGAGCTTGATCTCGTCGGTGCGGGCCTCACGGGCCTGCTTGTCGGCGATGCTCAGCGCCTGGTCCAGGTCGGCCTTCGCCGCGGCCTCGACCGCCTCGAACACATCGCTCTCGTAGGGCGGGAACAGCGGGAACTCGCCGGTCGGCTTGGCGGCCAGCTCGGCCAGATCCGCCTGCGCGCGGCACAGCCGGGCGATGAACGGCTTGGCGGCCTCGAGGCCCTCGGCGACGACGGCCTCGGTGGGCGCCTGCGCGCCACCCTCGATCAGCTCGATGACCTTGTCGGTGGCCTCGGCCTCGACCATCATGATCGCGACGTCACCGGATTCGACGACCCGGCCCGCGACGACCATGTCGAAGACCGCGCCCTCGAGCTGCTCGACGGTCGGGAACGCGACCCACTGGCCGCTGCCGTCGTGGTCGGGGATCAGCGCGACGCGCACGCCGCCGACCGGGCCGGAGAACGGCAGGCCGGCGATCTGGGTGGAGGCGGAGGCGGCGTTGATGGCCACCACGTCGTACAGATCGTTCGGATCCAGGCTCAGCACGGTGACCACGACCTGGATCTCGTTGCGCAGGCCGTCGACGAACGACGGGCGCAGCGGACGGTCGATCAGGCGGCAGGTCAGGATCGCGTCGGTGGAGGGACGGCCCTCACGACGGAAGAACGAACCGGGGATGCGCCCCGCGGCGTACATCCGCTCCTCGACATCCACCGTCAGCGGGAAGAAGTCGAACTGCTCCTTGGGGGACTTACCCGCGGTGGTGGCCGACAGCAGCATGTTCTCGTCGTCCAGGTAGGCCACGACCGAACCCGCGGCCTGACGGGCCAGGCGGCCGGTCTCGAAACGCACGGTGCGGGTGCCGTAGCTGCCGTTGTCGATCAGCGCGACCGACTCGAAGACACCCGGCTCGACCTCGACGGCCGAAGACTTGCGTTCAGTTGTCTGCGTCATCTTTTCTTCTCTCAACCTCTCGTCTCGCCGGATCGCGGTGGGCGGCCCAGGAGTTCCCGGGACGCCGGACGATCCGGCTGTTGTCAGCCGTATCCGGCACGGTCGCGCGGTGACCCCCGTGGCCACGACGCGCGCACCCGGCCGGTTCCCCCTTGGGAACGGCGACGCGGAGGCGGTCATCGATCGAAGCCCGCCGGGCGGAGAGATCCGCTCGAAAGGCCACTACCGAAGACCGACGCCACGCGACGGGTGCTTACGGCTGTGCACATGTTGTTACTGCCGGAAGAGTGCTTACCCATCCAACACGAATAGCCAACGGGGAAGAGTGTACGTCTCCCCGTTGGCTATCGACCTACCGGCTCGCACAGAGCAGGTTCAGCGGCGCAGACCCAGGCGCTCGATCAGGGCGCGGTAGCGCTCGATGTCGTTGTCGGCCAGGTACTTCGACAGCCGCTTGCGCCGACCGATCAGCGCCATCAGGCCGTGGCGGGTGTGGTGGTCGTGCTTGTGCTGCTTCAGGTGCTCGGTGATGTCGGCGATCCGCTTGGACAGCAGCGCGATCTGCGCCTCCGGGGAGCCGGTGTCCTTCTCGTGCAGGCCGTACTCGGCCAGGATGGCCGACTTCTGTTCGGTGGTCAGCGCCATGGGGCATCCACTCCTGTTTCTCAGTTCCGCGCTCGGATGGTCTCGGGAAAGATGGTGCGACATCCCGGCCGGGCAGCCACCGCGGACCGCAGCGAACCCGAGGAGCCACCTTACCGGAGCCGGTCCGCTGGCACCGATGCGGCCCCCGGCGGGCTGATCACTCGGCGAGGATGCGGCGCGCGTTGTCCACGTCGCGGCCCATCGCCTCGATCAACTGGTCGAGCCCGTCGAACTTCTCCATACCGCGCAGGTGCTCGACGAAATCGACCGCCACATGCTGGCCGTACAGGTCGGCCTTGCCGTCGATGACGTAGGCCTCGACGGTGCGGGCCCGGCCGGAGAAGGTGGGGTTGGTGCCCACGGAGATGGCGGCCATCGCCCGCTCGCCCGGGGTGACGGTGCCGATGGTGGGGCCGGGACCGAGCACGGTGAACCAGCCCGCGTAGACCCCGTCGGCGGGGATGGCCGCGAACATCGGCGGCGCGACATTGGCGGTGGGGAAACCGAGCTCACGGCCACGTCCGTCGCCGCGCACGACGACGCCCTCGACGCGATGCGGGCGGCCCAGCGCCTCGGCGGCCGACCGCATGTCCCCCGCGTCGACACAGGCGCGGATGTAGGTCGAGGAGAAGGTGACCGCGTGCTCACCGACGAGCGTGACCTCGTCGACCTCGAAACCGAAGCGCTGCCCCAGCTCTTTCATGGTCGCCACGGTGCCCGCCGCCTTCTTGCCGAAGGTGAAGTTGTCGCCCACCACCACCTCGGCGACGTGCAGCCGTTCGACCAGCAGATCGTGCACGTAGCGGCCCGGCGTGAGCTTCATGAACTCGGGGGTGAAGGGCATCACGCAGAACACATCGATGCCGAGTTCCTCGACCAGCTCGGCGCGACGGGTCAGCGTGGTCAGCTGGGCCGGATGGGAACCGGGTCGCACCACTTCCATCGGGTGCGGATCGAAGGTCATCAGCACCGCTGGAACACCGCGCGCGGCGGCCGATTTCACCGCTCTGCTGATCAGTTGCGCGTGGCCACGGTGCACTCCGTCGAAAACGCCGATCGTGAGCACGCAGCGACCCCAGTCCGCGGGCACGTCCTCGAGACTTCGCCATCTCTGCACACGCGAAGCCTACGCAAACCAGGGCGTGAACAGTATTCCGGCCAGCCGATGTCACACGCCGGGTCACATGTCGCTTCCGGTGTCGTATACGGCCGGTGAACTCGCCACGGGGATGTGTGCAACGACGACAGAATGCCTAAGCTCGCAGATGTGCCCGGTAAACGAGATGTCGCCACCCGCCGCGAGCTGAACGACGCCTCCGTGAACGCTACGGTCGCGACGGACGCCGCGGTCGAGGGTGTCACGACGGTCGCGCCGGATCTGACCTCGGTCGCGCAGGATTATCTGAAGGTCATCTGGACCGCTCGTGAGTGGTCCCAGGAAGAGAAGGTGACCACCAAGCTGCTCGCCGAACGCATCGGCGTCTCGGCGTCCACCGTCTCCGAGGCGGTGCGCAAGCTCGCCGATCAAGGTCTGGTGGAGCACGCCCGCTACGGCTCGATCACGCTGACCGAGCACGGCAGGCGGGCGGCGGTGGCGATGGTGCGCAGGCACCGGCTGCTGGAGACGTTCCTGGTCAACGAACTCGGCTACGGCTGGGACGAGGTGCACGACGAGGCCGAGGTGCTCGAGCACGCCGTCTCCGAGTTGCTGATGGCCCGTATCGACGCCAAGCTCGGCTACCCCGACCGGGACCCGCACGGCGACCCGATCCCCTCCGTCGACGGTGACGTGCCCACTCCGCCCGCCCGCCGGCTCAGCGAGTTCACGGCGGGCCAGCACGGCCGGGTCGCCCGGATCTCCGATTTCGATCCGGACATGCTGCGCTACTTCGACTCGGTCGGCATCGCGCTGGACACCGTCATCGAGGTGGTCGAGCGCCGCGACTACGCCGGGACGATCGCGGTGCTGATCGGCGGCGCGGACACCGCGGTCGATCTGGGCAAGCCCGCGGCCGAGGCCATCTGGCTCACCAGCTGAGCGGTCGCGGCCACCGCCCGCGTGGGGCGGTCAGTCGACCAGGCCGCGCGGACGCACCACGAAGACCGGCGCGGCGCGCTTGCCCTTCTCCTCGAGCAGCGCGATCGCGGTCCCGTCGGCGGTCAGTGCGGCGTACACGCCCTTCATCCCGATCGGGTCCAGCCATCGGCCGTCCCGCAACGACCGCGCCTGTTCGTCGTCGATCGTCCGGTGCGGAAAGGCGATGCGCACAGCCTCGTCCATGTCCACGTTCAGGACGGGATCGTCGGCGAGATCGGCGAGCGTGCGGGCATGCTCCAAGGTGAACGGACCGACCCGGGTACGCCGCAGGGCGGTCAGGTGCCCGCCGACCCCCAGAGCAGCGCCGAGATCGCGGGCCAGCGCGCGCACATAGGTGCCCGAGGAGCATTCGACGGTCACGTCCAGATCGACGAAACCGCCTGCGGCGATGTCGCGGCGGGCGAGGACGTCGAAGCGCGACACTGTGACCGGCCGCGCCGCCAGCGTCACCTCTTCGCCCGCGCGGTGGCGGGCGTAGGCGCGTTCCCCGTCGATCTTGATGGCGCTCACCGTGGCGGGCACCTGCTGGATGTCGCCGGTCAACGCGGCCACCCCGGCCGCGATCTCGGCGGCGGCGAGATGGGTCGCCGGGGTCGCGCTCAGCACGTCGCCTTCGGCGTCGTCGGTGGTGGTGGCACTGCCCAGCCGGATGGTGGCGGTGTAGGCCTTGGTGGTCAGGGTGAGCAGGCCGAGCAGCTTGGTGGCGCGTTCCACGCCGAGCACCAGCACGCCGGTGGCCATCGGGTCGAGGGTGCCCGCGTGCCCGATCTTGCGGGTGCCGAGGATCTTGCGGCAGCGCGCGACCACGTCGTGGCTGGTCAGCCCCCCGTCTTTGTCGACGATGAGCAGTCCGCCGAGCACGTCGACGCGACGGACCGGAGCATTCGCCGCCGCCATCAGTCGTGCACGATCGCGGTCAGGATCAGCCCGTCGGTGATCAGCCAACGGCCCTCGAAGGAGGTCAGCGGAGTGCCGCCGTCGTTGACCTGCCCCGGCACCAGAAGCTCGGAGCGGAAGGTGCCCGCTCCCGAGATCGCGCCCGTCTCGTCCGCCGTGCCCGTCTCCTCGACGGTGAAGCCGATGCGCGCGTCCTCGAACCCGAGCCACCGCGTCGTCAGCGGAAACCACGCCTTGTAGGTCGCTTCCTTGGCGCAGAACAGCAGACGATCCAGGTGCAGCCCGGAATCGTTGCCGCGCAGCCACTCCCGCTCCTGCGGCAGACTCACCGAATCGAGGACGCCGGGGGGCAGCGCGTCGTGCGGTTCGGCGTCGATACCGATCGACCGGAAGCGCAGCTTGTGCCCGAGCGCCGCGGCCCGGTAACCGTCGCAATGGGTGAGACTGCCGACGATCCCGCGCGGCCACACCGGCGCGCCACGCTCGCCACGGCCGATCGCCACCGGCTTCTCGCCGAGCGCTTCCATGGCCTGGCGCGCGCAGTGCCTGGCCCCGATGAAATCGCGACGGCGCTTCTCCACCGCATTGGCGATGAGGTGCTCCTCGGCCGGATGCGCGCGCAGGTCGTCGGGGAAGTCAAGCAACTCGGCGGCGGCGACCCCGCTGGGCAGAATGTTCTCGATCATCGCCGACGAGCCTAGTCCAGCGGATCGCGCACCGCCCCGGCCGCACTCACACGCCTCGGCGACGCTGGGCCTTGGACCGCATCTCGGCCGCCGCGGCCTCCATCTCGGGAGTCAGCCGGAAATGCCCACCCCACTTGTTGAGCGCGCCCGGCGGGTACTCGGGCGTGGGCAGGATCTGGCGAAGAAGCCGGTCCGGCAGGCCGCGGCGCTGCCATTCCCGCGGATAGCCGAGCGAGACCTCTTCGAAGCGGACGCCGTCGTAGTAGGAAGTGCGCGGAATGTGTAGATGGCCGTACACCGAGCAGACCACGTTGTAGCGGGTATGCCAGTCGGCGGTCCGCACCGTGCCGCACCACAGCGCGAACTCGGGGTAGAACAGCACATCGGTGGGCTCGCGCACGAGCGGGAAGTGGTTGATGAGCACCACAGGCGTGCCCTCGGGGAGCCCGTCGAGCTTGCGCTCGGTCACCTGCACGCGGTCGTGGCACCAGGCGTCACGGGTGAGATACGGGTCCGGCGAGAGCAGGAACTCGTCGGTGGCCACCACATTGCGCGAGCGAGCGATGGCCAGGCCGTCAGCCTTACCCGTCGCGCCCTCGGGCAGGAACGAGTAGTCGTAGAGCAGGAACATCGGCACCAGCGTCACCGCGCCGCCGTACTCCTCGCTGCCCGCGCCACGCCAGACCGGGAACGGGTCCTCCGGCGTCACCACGTCGAGGTCGCGGCAGATCGAGACCAGGTAGTCGTAGCGCGCCACCCCGTGCATCTGCACCGGATCCTTGGCCGTGGTCCACAGCTCGTGGTTGCCCGGTACCCAGATCACCTTCGCGAACCGCTCCCGCAGCAGCCCCAGGGCCCAGCGGATCTCTTCGGTCTTCTCGCCCACGTCCCCGGCCACGATCAGCCAGTCCTCGGGCGAATCGGGCCGGATCTGTTCGACGACCGGCCGATTGCCCTGGTGGCCGACGTGAATGTCGCTCACCGCCATCAACTTGGGTATCACCCGCTCCACCTTGTCACATCGGCGGCGCCCGCTCATCCGCCCCACCGCGCAGCTCCTTGTCGAGGCGGCCGATCCGACCGCGGTCCGCACGCAGGTGGTACCGGGCGCTGGTCGCGCAGACACTTCGGCGCAGTGGCGTGACCATGGACGACGAGGGCCTGGAAGCGGTCTAGGCCGGGTGTGACCAGTGCATGCGCGCGGTCGGCGCGACACCGGGCGCCACCCGCAGCCTGCCGTCGGGTTCGCGCCTGCACGAGGCCACCGCGACGTGACAGGGCCGGGGCAGGTCCTCCGGGATGCTGACGCCGCCGTCGATCTCGTACCGCATGTTCGTGACCTTCCAGGCGCGCGCGCCCGGTTCGTCGTGGGTCAGCGGCGGCCGGTCGGCGCGCACGACGACCATCACCTCGGTGATGCCGACCGGCCAGTCGAAGACGAGCAGTCCGCCGCTCTCGGCGAGCTGCGCGACGACCGGAATACCGCCCGGCATCGGATCATCGGGCACATGACCCGCCCGCGCCGGATCGCCCGCCGCGGCGGCACCGACGTCCCGCGCGGCCCACGCCGGGCCGGAGAGCGGTTCCACTGTCGGCCCCGCAGTCGCCCTGGGGTCGGAGCGAGACGCGGGCGCGGAGGCAGCGTCGGATGTCCAGCCGACGGGCGGGATCTGCTCCCGGGCGGAAGACTGCGCCGGGGTGGAGGCGCTCGCCCCGCCGGGGAGCTCGGCCGAGGCACGGACGGACTCGGAGGCTGCGGGCTTCGAGGGAACGGCATCCCGCTCTTCGACCGGCGGCGCCACCGGCACGGGTGGAACTTCCCGGTGCGGAGTTCGCTCCTCGCCGGACGGGCCCGACGCGGCAGCCGATGCGGATTGCCCGGTGAGAGGTGGTGCCGGGCTCGGCATCTGCGACGACGCCGTCGTCGCTGCGGTTGTAGGCGTGACCTGGCCCGAATACGACGGGCTCGAGCGGCGGCTGTAGTCGATGCGACCGGTGGACGCCGAGGAGGACGCCATGGGGGTCCGCGTGCCGGAGCCGGGTGCGGCGTCGGATCGGGCCGGTTCGGAGTAGCGGCCGCCGATCGCCGTGGCGACCGCGTAGACGGGAATGTCGTCGGCAGGGGCGCCGCCGTCTTCGATCTCGGTACCGTGTGTGCGGCCGACGACGCGCCAGGAACCGTCCGGCCGCAGGCAGGTGACGCGGTAGTCGGCGCGTTCGGCGGTCGGCGCCGACCAGGTCACCAGCACCGAGCCGTTGGGCAGCCGTCTGGTCGCCACGCCGGTCGGGGCGGGCACGGGGGTGGCGGCCAGCTGGCGTGTAGCCGATTCGTGGTCGGCGCAGCGGGTCAGCGCCCGGGTCAGCAGCCGGGCGCGTTCGAGCGGAGAAGCGGCCGCGGCGGTGCCGACGAGCCGGTCGGCTTCGGCGACCGCGGCTTTCGCCTCCGCGCCCAACGCTTCCAGGCCGACGTCGTAGCCGGTGGGCGGGGGCACGTCCAGGGCGGTGCGGCGCAAGCGGTCGACCAGGTCGAGCACTTCGGCGTACCGGTTGGCCGCGCGGGCGGCCGTCGCGGCCCGCCACCAGCTCGCCGCTTCGGCGAGCACCCGCTCGACATCGTCGGCCACGGAACGGATCTGGGTGGTGCCGTCGCGACGGGTGTCGAGCATGCGCGCGTCGGCGATGTGGCGGGCCGCCTGCTGCGGACGGCCCGCGCGCAGGGCGGCGCGAGCGGCCTTCAGCGGCTCCATCCATTCGTGGCGAGCCGGAGCGGGGCCGGCGGCCGGGATCGGCGCGGGGCCGGGCGCAACCGGCGGCGGCGTGCCCGCACGCACCCGCGCTCCCAGTTCACGCGCCAGTTCCTCGAGGACCATAGCCGCACCCGACGGGTCGAGACCGAGCTCGACGGCCTCCTCGAGCAGGAAATCGTAGTCCTCGCCCGCCAATTCGTCCTCGACGAGCACGGCGGCCCTGACCTTCGGCCGCAACCGTTCGGCCACGTCGGACACCACCGAGACCACGTACTCCTCGGCCGCGTCCGCGCCGGGCTCCAACAGATCCCCCACGTGCACGAGCAGTTCGTCGAGCACCACCCGCATCCGCCCCGGCGGGAGCTCCCTGGCCCGCGCGCGCAGAGCGTCGGCGCGTAACCGGATCTCCTCGGTGTGTCCGGCGCGGGTCGGGTCGAGGCCGATCAGCGCGAGCAGGGTCGGGGTCGGGGGCCCGTCGACGAGCTTGGCCCATTCCGCCAGCAGACGGCGGATCTGGGTGCGGCGTTGTTCGGTGAGCAGGCGGGGCGCGGGCTCGGCGGTGGCCGAGGCGTCCTCGACGATCCGATGCCTGCGCAACCGGCCCGCCACTTCGTCCGGACCGAGCCCGCTCATCGCGCCGATCTCCTCGAGACCGGCGACCTTGCCCGCGGGCACACCACCGTGGCGCTCCACCAGCCGGGCGATCGCCGCGTCGAGCATCTCGAATCGCTCGGCGTCGCGCTCCTCGCGCTCGCGCCGGATGCGCAGTGCTTCGGCCCGGCGCGCGGAGACATCCAGCAGCAGATACGACAGCCGTTCGTGGTTGTCCACGAGCAAACCGACGAGCACCCGGTACTTGGGATGGTCGCGCTGGCGCTGCCAGAACCCCCACACCTCGCTCACCCGGGCGGCCACGTCGGCGTCGGTGAGGGTTTCGGCCAGCTCGAGGGGAATGTCGTAGAGCTCGAAGGCGTCGGAGTGTTCGATGCCGCCGCGGCGCTCGACCGCGGCCAGCACCCGTTTGCGGTAGTCGTTCGGATCGAAGGGATGCATGTCGATCAGGTGTCACGCCGCCGGGAGCGCTGCAACTGCTCGAGCTCGCGAGCGACATCCGCCTGGGACAAGGTCGCGCCGGTCTGCGCCGACAGGATCAGCGGCATGTCGGCGTCCACGTGGTGCGCGGTGACGTGCAGGACACCGTCGAAACCCATCTCGAAGGTCACCCGCACCTCGCTGCCCGCCGGGTAGCCGGGCGGGATGCCTCGAATACGACCCTCTATCAACACTTTCGTGTCCTCCGGCCGGATCGATTCGGCTTGGCCTTGCTGCTCGACGATGGTGAGCTCGATCTGGTCCTGGTCCGCGCGCACCGTGCCGAACGAGCGGCGCACCCGCACCGGCAACGTCTGATTGCGATGCACCAGCCACGCCGCCGCCAGGCCGTAGTGCGAATCCAGCGCCAGCACACCGAAACCGCGCGAGACCACGGTGTCGACCTGGATCTCGAGCATGCGCCGGACCACGCTCACCGGCTGACCGAACGAGGCGGCCACCCGGGCCACGGCCTGTTCGAGATCGGCGGGTGCGGCCTCGGTGACAGCACCACCATCGCGCAGTCGGCCCCTGGTCACCAGATCGGCCAGAACGAGTCGCTCCATCTCGAGTTTCTCGCCGTAGAGCGCCGCACCTCGGGCCACCGACAGATCCGGATCACGCAGCTCGCCGTCGAGCCCGAATTCTTCGCGCAGCTGACGTGCCACCATCGGCATCCGCGAGGAACCGCCCACCAGCAGCAGCCGGTCGACCCGGGCGACACCGCGTTCGGCGGCCTCGGCCAGGCAGTCGCGGGTGAGGTCGATGGTGCGACGCATGAGCGAGGCGGTCATGGCCTCGACTTCGGCGCGCGTCAACGTGATCACCGAGCGGGCTCCGTCGTGCGCGACGACGACCTCGGTGTTCTCGGCGTCGGTGAGCTCGTGCTTGGCCCGTTCGGCGGCCAGTACCAGCATCTGCGAACCGGCCGAATCGTCGAGCGGGTCCTCCGCGTCGGGATGCTCCGCGCAGAAACGCTGCGACAGGTGCAGTGCGATGCGTTCGTCCCAGTCGGCGCCGCCGAGCTGGTGATCACCTTCCACAGCGAGCACCGAGATGCGCCGGTCGGCGAGTTCGATGACGGTGGCGTCGAAGGTGCCGCCGCCGAGGTCGTAGACGAGCACCGTCTCTCTGGCGCCGGACTTGCCGATGTCGATGCTGCCGTCGAGCTTGCCGAAGCCGTAGGCGAAGGCCGCGGCGATCGGCTCGGAGAGCACGCCCGCGACATCGAAGCCGGCATAGGTGCCCGCCTGGATGGTCGCCTTGCGTTCCTCGTCGCCGAAGTAGGCGGGCACGGTGATCACCACGCGCCGCACCGGCTCACCACCGGAGAACTCCGCGTCGGCGGCCAGACTCTTGAGGATCAGAGCCGAGACCGCGGGCGCGGACCACATCTGGCCGTGCGCGGTGAACCGCCAGTCCGCGTCGCCCATGCGACGTTTGACCAACGCGCACACGTGTTCGGGGTCCAGCCGGGCCTGGCGCCGGGCGCCCTCACCGACGAGGTGATCGAATGCGGATGCGAACAGTACGACGGAAGGAACCGTCGGTTCCCCATTCATGCCGATCAGTACGTCGGGCCGACCGTCGGCGTCGATCCGCGCGATAGCCGAGTTCGTTGTGCCCAGGTCGATGCCGTAGACCCCCATGCACGGGGATGCTAGCAGGCGGGGGCGACAATCCCGCCTTTCCCGTCTCCCCCTCCTCCGCAGCGGTTCTCGTGTCGGCGCGAGGGGTTGCCCGGCACGATCTCCAACGATCTCCGGCGAGCACCGCTGCCGCTCCCGACCGCGCCGAACCGGGCTGCCGAACCGGGCTGCCGAACCGGGCTATCGTGCCTGTGACCGACAATGCGCGGCGCGCCGCGCGACAGCACTCGATGTCAGGGGGAGATCGTCATCACCGAACAGCGTGACGCGCAGACCACATCCGCTGCGGCCACCGAATCCGCGTCGGCACTCCGCGCACCGGCGCTCGCCGACTCCGCGACCTCCTCCGACCCGGCCGCCACCGCGGGCGATCCCCCCGCCACGCCGGTGTCATCGTCCGGTGACACACCGACAGCACCGTCCGCTGTGGCTCCGGCATCCCGGGCCGGGGCCGAGAGCGCTGACGCCGCAAAGGGGTCGGCGGCACTCATCGAGCGCATCGATGATCTCACCCGGATCGTGGCCAGGCAGGCCGCCATGATCGAGCGGCTGGCCGACGAGGCCAAGGCCAGGGATCGCCGGGATCGCGCGGGCGCGGACCTGCCGTTGGTTGTCGACCTGTTCGCCCTGTACGGCGACACGGTCGCCTGCGCGGAGACCGCGGCCTCCGACGACGACCGTGCCGCGTTCACCGCGCTGGCCGTCCGGCTGGAGCGGCTGCTGACCGGCCGCGGGGCGACATTGGTGACGCCCGTGCCGGATTCGGTCTTCGATTCCCGGACGATGGAGGCAACCGACGTCGTCGACACCGATGACCCGGACGCCGACCGAACGGTGGCGGCGCTGCTCGCCCCCGGCCTGCAGGCCGGGGATCGCTCCGTGCGTCCGGCGAGTGTGGTCGTGCGTCGGCATCGGCCCGTGCCAGGGCGCTAGTCACCCGCTGCACACCCCGCCGACGCACGCGGATGCGTCGGCGGGGTGCGGCGACGACTCAGCCGCACCGGTTGTCGCGCAGGCAGTTCAGCAGCAGTCGCGTGACATCGGCACGAGGGGGCGCGGTGGCGCGTGGCCTGTCAGCCAGCCGGTCGGCGCAACGATCACGCGGACCGTTTCCCGCGCCCGGTCAGTCCCGCCACGATGCGCAACAGTCCGCGCGCCGCCATCGGGAAGAACGCCGCGCGCATGAACTCGAAGTAGTTCGGGTTGTACCGCGCCACATACGAGATCGAGGCGTCCAGCGATTCGACCTGATGCCACCAGAACATCGGGATGTAGAGCACGTCGCCGGAGTCGAGGACGACATCGTAGGACTCGGCCTCGCGCAGGCGCGGCAGCGCAGCGGTATCCGGGTCGAACTCGTCGGGCAGACCGGTGTAGGGGTCGTCGACCTTGCGCGGCACCCGGCCGTAGACATTGCGGTACTCGTCCGGCGGGAAGAGCCGGACGCGCTTGCGGCCGTGCAACTGGATGAGCAGACCGTGCCAGGGATCGTTGTGCAGCGGAGTGAGATTGCCCGCCTGCCCCATCCAGACGCTGCTGGCAGCGGTGCTCTGGGTACGGCGGCCGACGGTGGCGGGCAACTGCTCGGCCAGCGGACGCGGGTTGGCGGCGGCGCGCGAGTAATACTTCTTGTCCTGTCGCGGGGTGTCGAAGACCGCATCGATCACGGCGCCGTACTCGAGCAGTTCCACCGGGGAGGTCTCCTGGGTGAACACGTTGGTGGTGCTGGTCAGCGCGTACACCTTCTCGGCGCGGTACTTTTCGCGCAACCGCTGCGGCTGGTAATCCTCGAAGACCGGCCACGCGGAAGCCACGTCGCGGATGACGACCGGGATCTTGCGGTCGAAAACCTCGGTCAGTTCCAGATCCGGATGCGCGGGTACCGGCTTGCCCACCACTCCACCGGTGCGCGGTCGCACCCTGTCCCGCACCGAACGCGCCACCCACAGCGCGAAACTGGCGCCCAGAATCGGCGCCAATGTCAGCGGCCGTTCGTCGTACCCCTTGTCCGTCATCCTCACCACTCCCCGTAGACGCGTAGCACCGCACCCGAGCGGACGCGGCTCTCACCGACGCTATCGCTGCCGATGCCCTCGATCGATACAACAGAAATGGTGTCTGTACAGCGAGAATCGCCGATCTTCCGCTATCGCCGCGCGAGAGGCGTACGCGGTGCGCGGGTTTCAGGAACGACTGCCCGTGGCCGCGGGCACGTCTGCGCCGACCCGCGCCCACCGTCCGGACAGCGTGCGCAGGCCGACCGCGAGCAGTCGCAGCGACATGAAAACACCCAGACCCGACCAGATTCCGGCGATGCCCCAGTCGAATGCCAGCGAGAGCCAGATGATCGGCAGGAAACCGATCACCGCCGCCGCGAGGGTGGCGGTTCGAAGGAACGCGGCATCACCCGCACCCAGCAGCACGCCGTCGAGCGCGAACACGACACCGGCGATCGGTATGAGGGCGACGAAGAACCACCAGGCCACCCCCGTGCGGTCGAGGACATCGGCGTCGGTGGTGAACAGCGTGGGGATCACCGCGTAGCCTGCCGCGAACACCGCGGCCAGCACCAGCGCGAATACCTCCGACCAGCGGGTGACCCGACCCGCCAACCGTTTCGCCCCGGCCGCGTCGCCGCCGCCGAGCGCGGCGCCGACGAGTGTCTGCGCGGCGATGGCCAGCGCGTCCAGCGCGAGTGCGAGGAAGGTCCACAGTTGCAGCACCAGTTGATGCGCCGCCACCGAGGCCGCGCCGAACCGTGCCGCCACCGCGGCCGCCGAGACGAAACAGGCCTGAAAAGACAAGCTGCGCAGAATCAGGTCACGCCCGAGCACCAGTTGCGCACGCATCACCGCCCAGTGCGGCGTCAGCGGCATCCGTTCGCGCATCAGCGCGGCCACGAACAGCCCTGCGGTCACCACCTGCCCCGCGACATTGGCCACCGCCGAACCCACCAACTCCATGCGCGGCGCGCCGAGCAGTCCGTGCACCAGTACCGGGCACAGCATCGCCGAGAGCGCCAGGCCGGTCACCACGAAGACCAGCGGACGGCGCGTCTGCTGCACACCGCGCATCCATCCGTTTCCCGCCATCGCGATCAAGATCAGCGGCACTCCGCACAGCGCGATCCGCAACCAGGGCAAGGCCGCGGCCGCAACCTCCCCGCCGCCGGCGATCACATCGGTCACCGGCCGAGCCGCCGCCTGCATCACCGCCAGGATCGCCAGGCCCGCTCCGATCGCCAGCCAGGTCGCCTGAACGCCCTCGCCCACCGCACCGTTCCGGTCGCCCGCCCCGTGCCTACGCGCCGACCGGGCGGTGGTGCCGTAGGACAGGAACGTCAGCTGGGTACTCACCTGCGCGAGAACCAGTCCGCCGACCGCGAGCCCCGCCAGTGCGAGTGCACCGAGCCTGCCGACCACGGCCAGATCGAACAGCAGGTAGAGCGGCTCGGCCACGAGTACACCGAGGGTCGGCACCGCCAAGCCGAGAATCCGGCGTGGACCCGCCTGCGCGGCGTCGTCGACGCCGGACGGCTCCGGTGAAGCGGCGGTCTGCTCAGCGGTCATGGTCGAACGCGGTCCAGCTCAGCCGATCGCCCGCAGCAACGCCGCGACGACGTCCTGCGGAGGCCCTTCGGTGGTGTACCCGGCCGCGAAGCGGTGCCCGCCACCACCGAGCGCGGTCGCCACCTCGGCGACATCCACGCCGTCGTCGGCGCCGGGCCCGGAATTGCGGGAACGCAACGAGACCGTCCAGCGGTTCTCGTCAGTGCGCGATTCCTTGAACACCGCCGCGATCCCGGCCTCGGCAGCCGTGCGCACGATGTCGACGACGCTCTCGACCTCCTCCGAACGAACCCCCAGCACGTCGTCTCGGCCGATCACCACGTACGCCAGCCCGGCGCCGCCACGTACCTCGGGTTCGAGCCGTGCGGTCGCCAGCACCCGCGAGAGCATGGGCAGCCAGGCGAAAGGGTGGGTGTCGAGCAATCCGCGAGTGATCTCCGCGCCGTCGATCCCGGTGGCCAGCAGTCGCTCGGCCAGCGCGTGCGTGCCCGGCCGCACCCAGCGGAACGATCCGGTGTCGGTGACCAACCCCGCGTACAGGCAGTGCGCCACCTCCGCGTCGATGGGCTCGTTCCAGGCGTCGAGCACCCGGGCGACCAACCCAGCGGTGGACTCGGCTCCCGGATCGACCACATTGATCGCGCCGAAGCAGGTATTGGACCGGTGGTGGTCGATCACGATCGAGGTCGGCGCCCGCGTCAACAGATCGGCCAGCATCCCCATCCGGCTCGCGCTCGCGCAGTCGACGGCGACCACGAGGTCCACCTCGCCGGGTACCTCGGTCGGCGGCACCAGCAGATCCACGCCGGGCAGTGTGCGCATGGACGCAGGAACATCCACGGGGTCGGCGAACGAGACCCATACGTTCACTCCGCGCCTGCGCAACACCAGTCCCAGTGCGAGCCCGCTGCCGATGGTGTCGGCATCTGGCTGCACGTGGCTGACCACGGCGACCCTCTGCGCGGCATCCAGTGCCGCGACCGCGGCGTGAAGTTCGGCGTCGGGGGAACCGTCGGCGCTTGTCGTCATGCGGGCAACGTCACTCGTCCTCGTCGCGGTCGACCTTGTAGGGGTCGGGGTCGCCCGCGGGTTTCGCGTTGGCGGCGGCCCGGGCCGCGGCCTCGTCGGAAGCGCGCGCCCTCGCGAGCAACTCTTCCATTTCTCGCGCGACATCGGGCACCCGGTCGAGCACGAAAGCCAAGGTGGGAGTGAACTTCACGCCGGTACCCGCGCCCACCTTCGAGCGCAGCACCCCCTTGGCCTTCTCCAGACCGGCGGCCGCGGCCGAGTAGTCCGGTTCGGCATCGATGGTCTCGCCCATCACCGTGTAGTACACCGTGGCTTCGCGCAGATCACCGGTGACCTTCGCGTCGGTGATCGTCACGAAACGCAGCCGCGGGTCCTTGACTTCGTACTCGATCGCGGTCGCCACGATCGAGGAGATCCGCTTCGCGAGTCGGCGTGCCCTGGCTTGATCCACCATGGCTTTTCCTCCTCACTGTCGATGAACTCACAGTGCCGGCTAGTCCTCCGGGCCGAAGACCCGGCGGCGTACTGCCAGCAACTCTAACTCCGGGCGGGCGGCGACATGCCGCTCGCACTTGTCGAGTACCGCGCTCAGGTGACTCATGTCAGGACTGACCATCGCCACAGCGAGCAGCGTGCGCCGGTACCTGTCGTGGTCCCCGGCCTCGGCCGTACTCACGCCGAATCGTTGCAGCTCGGCAAGCACCGGCCGGATGACCGAACGCTTCTCCTTCAAGGAGTGCACGTCGCCGAGCAGAATGTCGAACTCGAGTGCACCCAGGTACACCTGTACACCTTCCAGTGCCGGCGACCGCACCGCGCGGTGCGCACCCTGTCTCCGGGCGCGCACCGCGCGGCGTGGTCGGTCGAGGCGTCAGTCGCGCGGCTTCTCGCGCAGCTCGTAGGCCTCGACGATGTCGCCTTCCTTGATGTCGTTGTAGGTCAACGTCATACCGCACTCGTAGCCTTCGCGGACCTCGGTGGCGTCGTCCTTCTCGCGCTTGAGCGAGGAGATCGTCGTCGTCTCGGCCACCACCACGTTGTCGCGCAGCAGGCGGGCCTTGGCGTTGCGCTTGACCGAACCCGACAGCACCATGCAGCCGGCGATGTTGCCGACCTTCGAGGAGCGGAAGATGGCACGGATCTCGGCGCGGCCCAGCTCGACCTCTTCGTAGATCGGCTTGAGCATGCCCTTGAGGGCCTTCTCGATCTCGTCGATGGCCTGGTAGATCACCGAGTAGTACCGGATGTCCACGCCTTCGCGGTTGGCCAGCTCGGTCGCCTTGCCCTCGGCGCGCACGTTGAACCCGATGATGATCGCGTTCGACGCCGACGCCAGGTTGACGTTGGTCTCGGTGACGCCACCGACACCACGGTCGATGACCCGCAGACGCACCTCGTCACCCACCTCGATACCCATGAGGGCCTCTTCGAGGGCCTCGACGGTACCGGAGTTGTCGCCCTTGAGGATCAGGTTGAGTTCCGAAGTCTCCTTCAGGGCGGCATCCAGATCTTCCAGGCTGATCCGCTTGCGGCTGCGCGCGGCCAGGGCGTTGCGCTTGCGCGCGTTGCGCCGGTCGGCGATCTGGCGGGCGATGCGGTCCTCGTCGACGACCAGCAGGTTGTCACCCGCGCCGGGCACCGAGGTGAAGCCGACCACCTGGACGGGCCGCGACGGCAGCGCCGCCTCGACGTCGTCGCCGTGCTCGTCGACCATGCGGCGCACGCGACCGTAGGCGTCGCCCGCCACGATCGAGTCGCCGACCCGCAGGGTGCCGCGCTGGATGAGCACCGTCGCCACCGGACCTCGACCGCGGTCGAGGTGGGCTTCGATGGCCACGCCCTGCGCGTCCATGTTCGGGTTGGCGCGCAGGTCCAGCGCCGCGTCGGCGGTCAGCAGGACCGCTTCCAGCAGCGCGTCGATATTGGTGCCCTGCTTGGCGGAGATGTCGACGAACATGGTGTCGCCGCCGTATTCCTCGGCCACCAGCCCGTACTCGGTGAGCTGCTGGCGGATCTTCTCCGGGTTCGCGCCTTCCTTGTCGATCTTGTTGACCGCCACCACGATCGGCACGTCGGCCGCCTGCGCGTGGTTGATGGCCTCCACCGTCTGCGGCATGACGCCGTCGTCGGCGGCGACCACCAGGATCGCGATGTCGGTGGCCTTCGCGCCACGGGCACGCATGGCGGTGAACGCCTCGTGACCCGGGGTGTCGATGAAGGTGATCAGGCGATCGTCGTCACCGAGGTGGGTGAGTACCTGGTAGGCGCCGATGTGCTGGGTGATGCCACCGGCCTCGCCCTCGCGGACGTTGGCCTTGCGGATCGTGTCGAGCAGTCGGGTCTTGCCGTGGTCGACGTGACCCATGACGGTGACCACCGGCGGGCGGATCTGCAGATCCTCCTCGTCGCCCGCGTCCTCGCCGTAGGTGAGGTCGAAGCTCTCCAGCAGCTCGCGGTCCTCGTCCTCCGGGCTGACGACCTGGACGACGTAGTTCATCTCGCCGCCGAGCAGCTCGAGGGTCTCGTCGTTGACCGACTGGGTCGCGGTGACCATCTCGCCGAGGTTGAACAGCGCCTGCACGAGAGCGGCCGGGTTCGCGTCGATCTTCTCCGCGAAGTCCGACAGCGACGCGCCGCGGGCGAGGCGGATGACCTCGCCGTTGCCGCGCGGCAGCCGAACGCCGCCGACCGACGGAGCCTGCATCGAGTCGTATTCCTGGCGCTTCTGGCGCTTGGACTTGCGGCCACGGCGCGGAGCGCCACCGGGACGGCCGAACGCGCCCGCGGCACCGCCGCGACCACCCGGACCACCCGGGCGACCGCCGCCGCCACCACCGGGACGACCACGGAAACCACCGGCCGCGGGGGCGCCTGCACCGGCGCCGGGAGCGCCGCCGCCGCCACCACCGCGGTAACCACCACCGCCGCCACCACCGGGACGACCCGCACCGGGTGCGCCGCCGGGACGACCGGGACGACCACCCGCACTGGGGCCGGGACGCGCCGAACGAGCGGGCATCGCACCGGGATTCGGGCGCGGAGGCATCGAGCCGGGGCTGGGACGGGGACCACCGGGACGCGGCGCGCCACCCTGGGCTGCGGCCGGACGCGGACCCGGGCTCGCACCACCGGGACGCGGAGCACCCTGACCGGGGCCGGGACGCGGGCCACCCTGCGCGGGACCCGGACGAGGGCCACCGGCGCCGGGACGCGCGGCGGGACGCTCACGCTCACGGTCGGGAGCCGACGAGAAGGGGTTGTTGCCGACGCGCGGCGGCTTCGGGCCCGGCTTCGGGCCGGGACGCGGGCCGCCCTGCGCCGGGGCGCCCGGACGCTGCTGTTGCTGCTGCGGCTGACCGGGGCGCTGCTGTTGCTGCTGCGGCTGTTGGCCGGGGCGCTGCTGTTGCTGCGGCTGACCGGGACGCGGGCCACCAGGGGTGGGACGCGGGCCGACCGGGGCCGACGGAGCCGCGGGCGCGGCCTGGGCCGCGGGGGTCTCCGGCATCGCGGGCCGCGGGGCCGGAGCCGGACCTGGCTTGACGGCCGGGCCCGGACGGACCTCGGAAGGCCGCGCGACCTGTTCGGCGGGTGCCTGCTGCGCCGCGGCAGGAGCGCTCGCGGGGCCGGGGGTGCGCGGACCCGGGCGGGGGCCGCCGGGGACGGGCTTGGGGCCCGGACGGGCCGACGACGAAGGACCGGGCCTCGCACCGGTCTTGGCGCCGTTCGCGGGGGCCGATTTCGGCGCGAACGACTCACGCAGCCGACGCGCGACGGGTGCTTCCACCGTCGAGGACGCCGACTTCACAAACTCGCCTTGCTCCTTGAGCGTTGCGAGTAGTTCCTTGCTCGTGACACCGAGTTCTTTGGCCAACTCGTGCACGCGGGCCTTGCCTGCCACTGCTCTCCTCACTGAGAGGTCGAGCAGCGCCACCGATTCAGGGACGGCGGCCCGCACGACCTCGGGTTATCTCCGATGGACGTTCATCGTTGGTACTTCACGGTGTGCTCATGAGTGCTCGTGCCTGTTCTCGAGGTACTGCTCCAGGGCTGAGATATCCAGATGTCCGGACACTCGTAGTGCTCTGCCGAATGCTCGGCGTCGAACCGCTGCGATCGAACAAGCGGAAAGGGGGTGCACCCAGGCACCCCTTCCGGGAAGTCTACGCCGAGGATCGGGAACGACCACGACGATACGGGATCCGTCGCCGGCGTCCCGATCTCGAGCCACGATCCTCAGCAGTTCGACGGCCGACTCTCGCTTCCGGCATCCGATACACGTACGCACCGGAGCCGACCGGCGCGGAGACGTCCGGTGCTGCTCGGTGGTGCGCTCGGGCAAAGTAGCCGGGAACTCGAGTCGAACCTTCGACCACTCTACAGCCGAGACGCCTCGTTCACCGAACCCGTCCCGTTTCTCGGTGACGAATCGATCCCGTGCACCCGCCGATTCCCGGCTCGCACCATGTCCTCCGCTCAACTGCGATGCGCCTCCGTGCGGGCGCTGTCGTCCACGTCCCCGGCGGCGTCACTGCGGATATCGATGCGCCACCCGGTCAACCGGGCGGCCAGGCGGGCGTTCTGCCCCTCCTTGCCGATGGCCAGCGACAGCTGGAAGTCGGGCACGATGACCCGCGCGGCGCGGGCGTCAGGATCGACGACAGTGACGGAAACCACTTTCGACGGCGAGAGCGCATTACCGACGAACGTCGCCGGATCCTCGGCGTAGTCGATGATGTCGATCTTCTCCCCCGCCAGCTCGCTCATCACATTGCGCACCCGCTGGCCCATCGGACCGATGCAAGCTCCCTTGGCATTGACCCCGGGCACGGTGGCGCGGACGGCGATCTTGGACCGGTGCCCGGCCTCCCGCGCCACCGCGACGATCTCCACCGAGCCGTCGGCGATCTCGGGCACCTCGAGGGCGAACAGCCGGCGAACCAGATTCGGATGGGTCCGCGAGAGAGTGATCTGCGGGCCACGCGGGCCGCGGGAGACGCCCACGACGTAGCACTTGACGCGGTCGCCGTGCTCGTAGGTCTCGCCGGGCACCTGCTCGGCGGCCGGGATCAAACCCTCCGTGCCGTGCAGTTCGCTGCCGATGCGCACCACGACGGTGCCGCGAGCGTTGGCCCGGGCGTCGCGCTGCACGACACCGCCGACGATGTCGCCCTCGTGGGTGGAGAATTCACCGAAGGACTTCTCGTTCTCCGCGTCGCGCAAGCGCTGCAGCACCACCTGGCGCGCGGTGGTGGCGGCGATGCGGCCGAATCCCTCCGGGGTGTCGTCCCATTCGGAGACGACATTGCCCTCGGCGTCGAGTTCGACCGCCATCACGCGCACGGCGCCGGTCTTCTGGTTGATGTCGACGCGCGCGTTGGGCTGGTGCCCCTCGGTGTGTCGGTATGCGGTCAACAGTGCCGACTCGATCGCGGAGATCACTGTCTCGATCGAGATCCCCTTGTCGGCGACAATCGCCCGCAGGGCTTCGATTTCGATGTTCATTCCACGATCCCTTCGCTCGGCTCGGACGCTGGTGTTGCAGGTGAAGCGGGTGGTGCGGATGCTGCGAGATCATCGTCCTCAGCCGGTTGCGGCCGGCCGGGTGCCACCCCGCCCGCGAGTTCCAGTTCCCTGGCCCCCGGCGGGGAGAACTCCACCTGCACGACCGCGCGCTCGATGTCGGCGAGCGGAACGTGCACCCGGTGCGGCTTGTGTCTACTACCGAGCACCAGCGCGACCGTCTGCTCGCCCAGCGCGCCGACCCGGGCCTCGAAGCGCGCCGATCCGCCGGGGTCGGGCGGTTCGGCGCCCGGCCGTAGCGTGATCCGCACTTTGCGACCCTGCGCACGACGCCAGTGCCGCGGCTCGGTCAACGGGCGGTCGACCCCCGGGGTGGTCACTTCGAGCAGATACGGCGACTCGCCGAAAACGGCCGCGTCGTCCAAGACTACCGAGATCTCCGAGCTGAGTTCGGCGACCGCGTCCAGGTCGGCCGCTCCGTCGCTGTCCACGGTCACCGTGAGCCTGGTCTGCGCGTTCGCGCCACCGCCCGCCCCGACGATCTCCACACCCTCGAGATCGAAACCCCGACGTTCGACGAGCCCAGCAACCAGCTGGCTCACCCTTTCCTCGGTCGGCATGGGCATGTGCGGCGGCTCCTGGTTCAGTTGTGACGCGGTCCAGTTGTGGCACGGTCCTGGTGTGACACGGCGAGAAATCCGGTACCGAATCTCTAGCGTAACGCGCTCGGGGAGTGTATAGGACCACCGGTCCACAGCTATAAGGCCGCTGGCGTGGCGGCTGTTCCTGGCGTGGCGGCCGTGACCGATGGGGCTCGGCGGAGAGTCCGGAGCGGCGAATCTGGCACGATGGTCGCGTGCCATTCCGCCTCTCCACGCCGCCGCAGGCCGGACTTCCCACCGGAGCCCTCGCGCACCGGCACGCCACCTCGCCGAACGCGATACAACGTCGCGAGCCGGTCGACGCGGAAACCGGCTCCGTCACCCAACTGCGGGGCGCGACAACGGAATCGGTCGCCGTCGGTATCGGCGCCGCGGGATACGCCCCGCGTTCGGACGCGGCAGGCGAGCGCCACCGGACATCGTCGTTCGATCGGCGCACGGCGCTGCGGGCGGCGGGCGCGGGCGCGCTCGGCGCCCTGACAGTCGCCGCGGTCGCCGCGTGCGCGGAGGAACCCGTGCACGACCCCGACCCGCTGGCCGCCCATGAGCTCCAGGCCCGCGCCGACGCCGCGGCCGCGAACGCGGCGATCGCCCTGGCCCCGCACCTGCAATCCACACTGAGCACCATCGCGGCGCAGCGCACCGAGCACGCCGAAGCCCTCGCCACGGAGATCGCCCGGCTCGTCGGCGTCTACGGCGACGGCACCATCCCCGTCCACAAGACCAGGGCGCCGAGTGCGACCCCCGCGCCGATCACCGCGCCCACCGTCGATCAGTTGCGCGATCAGCTGTCCCGCTCGCGCCGCGCCACCGCCGAGCTCGCCGTCGCCCTGTCCGGTTACCGCGCCGGCCTGCTGGCCTCCATCAGCGCCGCCTGCGCCGTGCACGCCGAAGGACTCATCACCGCATGACCGACGAACGCCAGACCGTCCTGGACGCCCTGCGCGCCGAGTACATCGCCGTCTACGCCTACGGCGTCATCGCCGCTCACGCTTCTCCCGAACGGCGGGAACTGACAGCCGAGCACACCGCGGCTCACCGCGCCCGCCGCGACGCCACCCTGGAGACGCTGCGGGCCGCCGGAGTGCAAGCCCCCACCCCCGAACCGGCCTACACCGTGCCGTTCCCGGTGGACAATCCGGTCGACGCGGCCCGGCTGGCCGAGATCGTCGAGGCCGACGCCGCCGTCGCCTGGCGGGCGGTGGTCGAGCAGAGCAGCACCGAGCAGAACCGGCGCATGGGCGTGGACGCGCTGGCCGAGAGCGCGGTTCGCCTCGCGGCCTGGCAGAACATTCTCGGCACGCCGAGTGCCGCACTGCCGGGCGGTGTCTGAGCCGGGCGCCCATCCGACGCGACAACCGCGGCGAATAGCCCTTCGGTAGCGTTCCCCCCGACGGGATTGCCGGAGGACAGGATTCGATGAATCGCGCCATACGCCGCGCCTGCGTGCTGCTGGTCATCCTCGCCGCGGCCGTCACGGCGTTCCACACCGTGGCGCCCGTCCGCAGCACCGGCAGACCGAACGACCTCGTTCTCGACTACACCGGCATCTGAGACGGTCGCCCTGCGCGACCGGTCCCGACCCGACGACGCCCCCGGTTCCCTGTCGGGACCGGGGGCGCGGCACGACGTCTCAGCCGCGGACGCGCGCGACCACCGTGGACACAGCGTCCGCGGCGGGCACCTCCTCGGCCTCGCCCGTGAACCGGTTGCGCAATTCCACGGTGCCCTCGGCCCAGCCCCGGCCGACCACCAGCACCCACGGCATACCGAGCAGTTCGGCGTCCTTGAACTTGACGCCGGGCGATGCGGTGCGGTCGTCGAACAGGACGTCCAGACCCTGTGCGTCCAGACCGGCGACGACCTCTTCCGCGCCGGAACGGGCGGCGGCGTCCTTGTTGGCGATGACCACGTGCACGTCGAACGGCGCGACCTCGGCGGGCCAGCGCAGGCCCTTCTCGTCGTGCTGCTGCTCGGCGATGACCGCGACCATCCGGGAAACGCCGATGCCGTAGGAGCCCATGGTCAGGCGCACCGGCTTGCCGTTCTCACCGAGCACGTCGACCTCGAAGGCGTCGGTGTACTTGTTGCCGAGCTGGAAGATGTGACCGATCTCGATGCCGCGCGCCGCGACCAGCGTGCCGCGTCCGTCCGGCGAGGGATCGCCGTCGCGGACCTCGGCGGCCTCCACGGTGCCGTCCGGGGTGAAGTCCCGACCGGCGATCAGCCCGACGACGTGCTTGCCCTGGATGTCGGCGCCGGTGATCCAGGACGTGCCGGTGCCCACCCGCGGGTCCACCAGATAGCGGATGCCGTTGGCCTGCAGGGCCTTCGGGCCGATGTAACCCTTGACCAGGAAGGGGTTCTCGGCGAAGTCGGCGTCGGTGAGCAGCTCCACCTCGGCGGGCTCGACGGAGGCGCCCAGGCGCTTGTCGTCCACTTCGCGGTCGCCGGGCACGCCGATACCGACGATCTCGGTCTTGCCGTCGGGGTGGCGCAGCTTGACCATCACGTTCTTGAGGGTGTCCGCCGCGGTCACCGGACGGCCGAACTGCTCGGCGATCCCGGCGGTGTTCGCCCAGTCGACGAGCGCGGCGATGGTCGGGGTGTCGGGGGTGTCGTGGACGACGGCCTCGGGCCTGCCGTCGATCGGCTGCGGCTCGGGAGCGGGAGTGATCACCGCTTCGACGTTGGCCGCGTAGCCGGATTCGCGGCACAGCACGTAGGTGTCCTCCCCCACCGGGCTGTCGGCCAAGAACTCCTCGGAAGCGCTGCCGCCCATCGCGCCGGAGGTGGCCGCGACGATGACGTACTGCACTTTCAAGCGCTCGAAGATGCGCTGGTAGGCCTCGCGGTGCGCGTTGTAGCTGGCCTTCAGACCGTCCTCGTCGAGGTCGAAGGAGTAGGAGTCCTTCATGATGAACTCACGACCACGCAGGATGCCCGCGCGAGGGCGTTCCTCGTCGCGGTACTTGGTCTGGATCTGGTAGAGCGTGACCGGCAGATCCTTGTAGGAGTTGTACTCGCCCTTCACGGTGAGCGCGAACAGCTCCTCGTGGGTGGGGCCGAGCAGATAGTCCGCGCCCTTGCGGTCCTGCAGGCGGAACAGGCTGTCGCCGTACTCGGTCCAGCGGTTGGTGGTCTCGTACGGTTCGCGCGGCAGCAGCGCGGGCAGCGAGATCTCCTGGGCGCCGATCGCGTTCATCTCCGCGCGCACGACGTCTTCGACCTTGCGCAGCACCTTCAAGCCCATCGGTAGCCAGGAGTACACACCCGGGGCGATGCGGCGCACGTATCCGGCGCGAACCAGCAGTCTGTGGCTGGGCACCTCGGCGTCGGCGGGATCGTCGCGCAGGGTGCGCAGGAAGAGGTGGGACAGGCGGGTGATCACGGCGAACAGCGTAGTCCCCGTCCGATCACGCACTCAAAGGCATTACCGTATCGGCTCGTGCTGGTGCTGCTGCCTCCTTCCGAAACCAAGTCCGACGGCGGAACAGGTCCTGCCCTGGACCTGGATGCGCTGTCGATGCCACAGCTCACGCCGGTACGCGACAAGCTCGTCGACCAGCTGATCGGGCTCGCCGCCGATCCGGACGCCAGCCGCGCGGCGCTGGGGCTCGGCAAGGGCGCCGAGAGCGAGATCGCCCGCAACGCCGCACTGCGCACCTCCCCCACCCGGCCCGCGCTGCAGCGCTACACCGGCGTGCTCTACGACGCGCTCGACGCGAAGGCGTTCACCAAGGTCCAGCGGGAGAAGGCACGCACCCGCCTGGCGATCGGGTCGGCGCTGTTCGGCGTGGTCCGCGCGGGCGATCCGATCCCCGCCTACCGCCTCTCCGGCGGCTCGAAACTGCCCGGCCTGCCGACCCTGTCGGCACTGTGGCGCGACGACCTGCCCGCCGCGCTGGCCGAGGAGGTCGCCGGCGAGCTCGTCGTCGATCTGCGCTCGGGCGTCTACCAGCAGCTCGGTCGCGTACCGGGCGCGATCACCGCGAATGTGCTCACCGAGCATCCGGACGGCTCGCGCACCGTGGTCAGCCACTTCAACAAGCACCACAAGGGTCTGCTGGCTCGCGCGCTGGTGCTGACCCGGGCCGAGCCTGCCGACATCCGGGGCGTCGCCCGGGTGGCGACCAAGGCGGGGCTGCGCATCGAGATCGCCTCCCCGACCGAACTTCTGGTCCTCACCTGAGGCGCAATCATCACGGGATCACCGCGGGCAAGAATCTCGCCGCCGATCCACGGGTCACCGTGCTGATCAACCCGCCGGACCGGCCCTACCTCTACGCCGAGATCCGCGGCAGCGCCACTCTCCTCCCCGCCCCGGAGCGGGCGCTGCCGGACCAGCTGTCGCCGAAGTACACCGGCAAGCTCTACGCCGAGTTCGATCCTGCCTCGGTCGAGGACAGCGACCGGGTGATCGTGCGGGTCACCCCGCGCCGGATCGTCAGCCGGATCTGACCGCCCGCGCCGGGCCGGGTCGCCGACGGCCCGCGCGACCCGGCCGTACCGGCGAGGGGCCGCGACCGGTTCGCGGGACCTCAGCTGCGCTGGGCTTCGTCCTGCGCGTGCTGGGCCCGGGCGATGTCGCGCGGGGTGAAGCGCAGGGTGAGCGCGATCAGGCCGATCAGCATCGCGACGCCCGCGCAGACCGCCAGGACCAGGGTGTAGCCCTCGCCGAGCGCGACGATCTCGGCCTCGGTCATGCCGGAGACCGGCCCGGTCGACCCGCCCATGGACAGGGTGCGCGAGACCGCGACCGGGGTGAGGATGCCGATCGCCATCGGCGTGCCCAGGTTCATGAACATCTGGCCTACGGCCGAGAGCGGACCGATGTCCGACGGCGGTACGCCGACCAGCACACACAGCGGCGTGACGACCATCGCCACCCCCACGCCGAGCCCGATCACGATCAACAACGGCAGCAGCACGGACACGTAGGAGACCTCGTCGTGCAGCGTCGAACCGACCATCAGGCCCCCCGCCAGTACCAGCGCCGCACCCAGCAGCAGCCAGCGCGGGGCGATCGTCATGGCCAGTTTGGAGGCCAGCGCGCCGCCGATGCCGATGCCGACGGTGAACGGGATCGAGGCGGTGCCCGCCTGCAACGGCCCGTAGCCGAGCACGTTCTGCAGGAACTGGGCGACGAAGTAGGTCATCGCGCCGAGCACGCTGCCGGACAGCAGGATGAGCATGAAGGTGGTGACCCGGTCGCGGCTGTCGAACAGCGACCACGGCAGCAGCGGGTTGTCGACGTTGCGTTCGGCGACGACGAATACCACCAGCAGGATCGCACCGCCGATCAGCGAACCGACGACCGCCGGGTTGGTCCAGCCCAGCCCCGGGCCCTCGGTCGCGCCGAACACGACGGCGGCGCAGGCCAGGGTGCCGAGCACCGCGCCGCGGATGTCCAGGGTCATCCGCTGATGGTCGGTGTCGGCCAGGCAGTAGATCGCGCCGACGATGATCAACACGCCGATCGGCACATTGATCAGGAAGATCCAGCGCCACGAGAGCTGGGTAAGCGCACCGCCGACGACCAGGCCGCCGACCGAGCCGATGCCGACCATCGAGCCGACTACCGCGATCGCCTGATTACGCGCCTTCCCCGGGGCGAAGGTCGTCGCCACCAGAGCGAACGCCGCCGGAGCCGCGACCGCAGCGCCGGCGCCCTGCAGGGCGCGCGCGGCGACGAGCATCCATTGCCATTGGGCCAGGCCGCAGAACAGAGAGGCCAGCGTGAACAGGGCGACACCGATGATGAGCATGCGTTTACGGCCGAAGGCGTCGCCGAGTCGTCCGCCGAGCAGCATGAGCCCGGCGAAGGTCAGACCGTAGGCGGTGACGATCCAGGCGCTGCCGGAACTGGTCAGGCCCATCTGGTCCTGCAGGCGGGGCAGGGCGAAGATCACCACCGTGCCGTCGAGCACGACCATGAGCTGCAACCCGCTCAGGACGAGGATCGCCAGGCCGAGGGCCCGCTGCTTCACCGGAGACTGCGTCGTCGCAGCGGGGTTTTCGAGCACAGTGAGCCACCTTAGTGGACGGTCGAACAGTTTCCGGTACGCACGGGTACGGCTACCCGTTCTCCGATCCGGTCAATACTTCGGCGTCGTCGACAGCGAACGCGGCGGTCGGCCCGATGACGATGATCGCGGGCGGCCGGATGCCGTCGGCTCTGACCCGGGCGGCCACGGTACCGAGATCGGCGCGCAGCACCCGCTGGGTCCGCAGGGTGCCTTCCTGGATCACCGCGGCCGGGGTGTCGGCCGGACGACCACCCGCCAGCAGTGCCTCGGCGAACTGTTCTATGCGCTCGACGGCCATCATGAGCACCAGGGTGCCGCGCAGCCGTGCCAGGGCGGGCCAGTCGACCAGCGAATCCGGGTGGTCCGGGGCGACATGTCCGCTGACCACGACGAACTCGTGGGTCACGCCACGATGGGTGACCGGGATACCCGCCGCACCCGGCACCGAGATGGGACTGGTGACGCCGGGCACCACGGTGACCGGCACCCCGGCCGCCACGCATGCCTCGACCTCTTCGTAACCGCGTCCGAACACGTACGGGTCGCCGCCCTTGAGCCGCACCACGAACTTGCCTGCTCTGGCGCCTTCGACGAGCGCGGCGTTGATCGCCTCCTGCGCCATGGCCCGCCCGTAGGGGATCTTCGCCGCGTCGACGACCTGCACGTGCGGCCCGAGTTCGGCCAGCAGCTCCGGCGGCGCGAGCCGGTCGGCCACCACGATGTCGGCGCGGGCCAGCAGGCGTCTGCCGCGCACGGTGATGAGGTCCGGATCGCCGGGGCCACCGCCGACGAGCGCGACGCCGGGTGCGACCGGGGTGGAGTCGTCGGCGACCGTGCCCGACTGCAGGGCCTCGAGCAGCCCGTTGCGCACCGCGGCCGAACGCCGGTGCGCGCCGCGGGCCAGCACGCCGATCGTCAGGCCCTCGTAGCGGGCGGTCGCGGGAGTGACGGCGGTGCCGAGCCGGGCGTTGTCGGCGCGCACGCAGAAGACCCGGCGCCGTTCGGCTTCGGCGACGATCGCGGCGTTGGTCTCCGGTTCGTCGGTGCAGGCGATCGCGTACCAGGCCTCGGCGAGGTCGCCGTCGGTGTAGTCGCGCAGCGTGACGGTGATCTGCCCGGCGCTCGCCATGCCCTCGACGGTCGGCGTCACCTCCCGGCTGACGACGTGCACGTCGGCTCCCGAGGCGATCAGCAGGCCCAACCGGCGGGCGGCGACCGTCCCGCCGCCGACCACGACCACGCGACGGCCGCGCAGATCGAGTCCGACGAGGTAGTTCGGCTCCGTGCTGGGCTCGGTGACCTGATCTTCGCTGGTGTCTGACGTGTTCGGCACAGTCGTCCAGCCTACGGCCAGCCCGCAGCGGGCCCGCATGCAGACCGGCGACCCGCGCGGCCACGGATCACACGGCGTGTCACCCGGCCTTTTCGACGATTCCACCACCGCGGCGGAACTGAAACGCGTTACATTCGCAATCGTTCTCCGCGACCCGCGCGGATGGCCCGGCAGTGCCGAGGAGGTTTCCGATGACCGACGACACGGACCCGACCTTGCGGCGGCAGCTCACCGTCAGTGAACGCGATCCGGAAGCACTGGCCGCGGACCTCTCGGCCTGGCTGCGCAGCCGCACCGACGCCGAAACCACACCGGTGATCTCGAACGCGAGCATCCCGCAGAACTCCGGATTGTCGAGCACCTCGGTGTTCTTCGACGCCACCTGGCAGGTCGGCGGCATGCGCGAGGGCGGCTCGTTCGTCGCGCGGCTGGCGCCGGACCCACGCGACTTCCCCGTCTTCCATACCTACGATCTGGCCACCCAGTTCCACGTCATGGCAGGCGTCGCCGCGGCCACCGCGGTGCCGGTGCCGCCGCTGTGCTGGCTGGAGACCGATGCGAGCATTCTGGGCACCGAGTTCTTCGTCATGCGCCGGGTCGAGGGCCGGGTCCCGGCCGACAATCCGCCCTATGTCTTCCTCGGTTGGCTGTTCGAGGCCAGCCCGCAGCAGCGGGCGGCGCTGGCGGCCAGGACCGTCGAGACCATCGCCGCGATCCACGCGGTGCCGGATCCGGGCGCGCGGTTCCCGATGCTCGACGGACCGGGCCAGGCGCTGCGCAGACATGTGGACTGGCATCGGGACTGGTACGACTGGGCGCTGGCGGCCGACGGCTACCGGATCCCGATCATCGAGCGCGCCTTCGACTGGCTGGAGGCGCGCTGGCCCGCCGATCCCGGACCGGACGTGCTCTGCTGGGGCGATGCCAGGCCGGGCAACATCATCTTCGACGGTTTCGAACCGGCCGCGGTACTGGACTGGGAGATGGCGGCACTCGGCCCACGCGAGATCGACCTGGCCTGGGCGGTGTTCATCCACCGCTTCTTCCAGGACATCGCCACCCGCTTCGACCAGCCGGGCCTGCCCGACTTCCTGCGGCTGAGCGAGACGGTCGCGGCCTACGAACGCGCCTGCGGACACCGGGTACACGACATGGAGTTCCACCTCGTCTACGCCGCGCTGCGGCACGCCATCGTGATGGCCAGGATCAAGCGCCGCATGCTGCATTTCGGCGAGGACACCGACACCGACGACCGCGACGACTACGTCATGCACAGGGCGCTGCTGGAATCCATGCTCGACGGCACCTGCGCGTGGGATTGAGGACACTGTGCACGCACCCCGCATCCCCGGATCGACACCGTCGCCGCTGGACGAATACCCCATCCACCAGACCCCGCTGCCGATGACGCGGGTGGCCTCCAGCGACCGGAACTTCTACGACCGCAGCTATTTCAACGCCCACGACGGCGACGGCGGCACCCTGGCGATCACCGGTTTCGGCGTGTACCCGAACCTCGGCGTGGTCGACGGGTACCTGGCGGTGCGCCGTGGCGAGCAGGTGCGCTCGGTCCGGTTCTCCGACGCGCTCGGCGACCGCGGCCTGGACCTTCGGGTGGGCGGTTATCGCATCGAGGTGCTCGAGCCGTTGCACCGGCTGCGGGTGATCTGCGAGCACGACGACCTGTCCTGCGACATGACCTGGACCGGAGCGTTCCCCGCTGTCGCCGAACAACCGCACCTGATCCTCACCGGCGCGCGCCCGATCATCGAGGCCTCTCGCTTCGCCCAGGTCGGCGCGTGGTCGGGCACGCTGTCGATCGACGGTACGGACGTCACCCTCGACGACCGGATCTGGACCGGAACTCGCGACCGCTCCTGGGGCATCCGCCCGGTCGGCGAGGCCGAACCGCCCGGTCGCGCGGCCGCCGAGCCGTCCGGTGGCTTCTGGTGGCTGTACGCGCCGCTGCGGTTCGACGAGTTCGCCGTCGTGGTGATCGTGCAGGAGAACCCGGACGGCTACCGCACCCTCAACGACGCGGTGCGGGTATGGCCGGACGGCCGGGTCGAGCAGCTCGGCTGGCCGCGCGTGCAGATCGACTACCGCTCGGGCAGCCGTCACCCGGTATCCGCCCGCCTGTGTCTGACGACCCCGGACGGAACTCCGCTCGACATCGAGATCACCACGGGCACAGCCGTTCCGCTGCATGTCGGCTGCGGTTACGGCGGCGACCCGGACTGGCAGCACGGCCAGTGGAAGGGCCGCGGCTGGTCGGATCTGCGCCGCTACGACCTCACCGATCCCGCCGTGGCGGCCCGCGTCCCGTACGGCGTCACCGACCACGTCGCCCACGCCCGCTGCGGCGACGCCGTGGGGTGGGGGTTGTTCGAACACGCCAGCATCGGCAGACACGACCCGACCGGGTTCGCGGACTGGGGTTCTGTCGCGCCCTGAGCCCTGCCTGCCCTCGCCGATACACGGTTCGCTCGCCGCTACAGGTAATCGGCCGCCGAGCACGGGCGAATCTTCATCGCGAGCACACAGCGCCGGGGCATCCAGGCCCGCGCGGCTGCGTGTGCCTACCGCGGTAACCGGGCGACGGCCACGGTGACTCCGTCGTAGACGGTCTTCTCCCGCACCAGGGCCCCTCCTCGGGCCGCCAGAACAGCGGCGGCTTCGGCCACGCTCGCCGTTCCGGTCGCGGCGTCGACCCGCTCGGACGGATGCGGAACGGCGATCGCGGCCAACTCGGCCGAGGAGAATGTGAGCACCGGAACCCGCAGTTCCCCGGCCGCGTACACCAATCCCGGTTCGTCCCCACGCCGGTCCAGTGTCGCCAGGCCGCAGCAGTCCGAGTCGGCGAGGACCGCCCGCACCGCCGCCAGGATCGGGCCCGCACCGGTCCCTGGTCGGAATCCGATCCCGACGACAACCGGTTCCCGGGAAACACGCCGACGCCTCGGTGACTCGTGCGAATTCGACGGACTACGCATGGGCCACGGCCACGATCCGGGGTCTGTTCGCGCCGTCGTCGACTGCGGATCGGGTGCGGCCGGTAGCCGGCGATGCCGCGTCCACCGGCAGGCGGCATCGCGGCTCAGCGTGCCGCGCGCGTGGTCGCATACTCGGCCGCCGAGGCGACGAATCGGGCGGTAGCGGCGGGGTTTCCGGCGGGATGGGTGTGCAGGTAGGAAGCGTGTACGCGATGGATGATCAATCCCTCGCGGACAGCCGCGCCCGCTGGGTCGCGCCAGCCCCAGGCCGGCCGGGAGTTGTCGGCACGGACCAGGCGGGTCCGGTGGAACTCGTGGCCGCGCACCCGTTCGCCCGCACGCCACAGCGGCGAGTCCGCCACGGCCACGGCGTCGCGGTAGCCGAGAATCAGGCGGGGGCCGAACTCGGCCTCGGCGTCGACGACACCGGCCATGGCGTGGCCGTCGAGCGAGCGGGTGAGATACAGCAGCCCCGCGCACTCGGCGTGGATCGGCACGCCGTCGGCCGCCTGGGCGCGGATCTGCTCCAGCAGCGGCGTATTGGCCGCCAAGGCCGCGGCATGCTCTTCGGGGAAGCCGCCCGGCAGAACCAGACCCGCGGTGCCTGCGGGCAGTTCGTCGCGCAGTGGGTCGAACACGACGACGCGGGCGCCCGCCGCCGCCAGGACTTCGCGATGCTCGGCGTAGCCGAAGGTGAAGGCGGGACCGCCTGCCATCGCCACCAGCGGCCCGGCGGACCGGCCGTCATCGATGACCGGCGGCACGTCCGGCATGTTCGCCAGCTCGTCGGCGGGATTCCAGGCCGGGCCACCCACCGTGCCGCGCGCCAGAGCGGCGACGGCGGCGAGATCGATGTGCGTGGCCACCAGATCGGTCATGGCGGCGACCGCCGTGGTGGCCGCGGACCCGTGCTCGACAGCCGGGATCAGGCCGAGATGGCGTGAAGGGACTTCCAGTTCGGCCATGCGCGGCAGCGCCCCGAGCACCGGCAGCCCGACGCGAGCGCAGGCCGCGCGCAGCACGTGCTCGTGGCGTTCGCTGCCGACCCGGTTGAGGATCACACCGCCCAGCCGGATACCGCTGTCGAAGGTCGCGAAGCCGTGCAGCAGCGCGGCCAAGCTCTGGCTGTGCCCGCGGGCGTCCACCACCAGCACGACCGGCGCGCCCAGCAGACTCGCCACCTGCGCGGTCGACCCTTCGGCCACCGGACGGACGTCATCGTCGTCGATGCGGCCGTCGAACAAACCCATCACGCCTTCGACGACTGCCAGGTCACAGCCGTCGCTACCGTGCCGATACAGCGACGCCACCCGGTCCGCGCCGACCAGCACCGGGTCGAGGTTGCGGCCGGGACGACCGGCCGCCAGCCCGTGGTAACCGGGGTCGATGTAATCCGGGCCGACCTTGAACGGCGCGACGCGATGCCCCGCCCGCCGCAAGGCGCCGATCAAACCTGTGGCCAGCGTGGTCTTCCCGCTGCCCGACGCCGGTGCGGCGATCACCACCGCCGGCGCGGCGCGGCCGCCCGTCGGCGCGGACGCCGCGGCGCCGTTCACCACTCGATGCCGCGCTGGCCCTTGCGGCCGGCGTCCATCGGGTGTTTGACCTTGGTCATCTCGGTCACCAGGTCGGCGGCGTCCAGCAGCGCCTGCGGGGCGTCGCGCCCGGTGATCACGACGTGCTGATTACCCGGCCGATCGACAAGGGTGGCGACCACTTCGTCGATGTCCACCCATCCCCATCTGAGCGGGTAGGTGAATTCGTCGAGCACGTAGAAGCGGTGTTCCTCGGCCGCCAGCCGTCGCTGGATCTCCCGCCAGCCCGCGAGGGCCGCGGCCGCGTGATCATCCTCGCTGCCCTGCTTGCGCGTCCAGGACCATCCCTCGCCCATCTTGTGCCATTGCACGGAACCGCCGGCGCCGGTCTGCTCGTGCAGCGAACCCAGGGTGCGGAAGGCAGCCTCTTCACCCACCTTCCACTTGGCGCTCTTCACGAACTGGAAGACCGCCACGTCGAAGCCCTGGTTCCAGGCGCGCAAGGCCATGCCGAACGCCGCGGTCGACTTGCCCTTGCCCGGTCCGGTGTGCACCGCCAGCACCGGCTGGTTGCGGCGCTGCCGCGTGGTCAGCCCGTCGTCGGGCACCGTCTCCGGCACACCCTTCGGCATCGCTACTCCTCGTGTTGCCGTGCCTCACCGGCCGAGTCAGCCGGTGTTCCAACAGATTCAGGCCGCTCGCGTCGACCGGCCGCCGGCGCCCCGTCCGGCTCCGGCACGCACCACCTCGGCGACGGCCTCGCCGGTCAGCTCGCCGAGGCGCACCACGCGGCCGCGCAGAGCGCGCGCCAGTTCGGCGGCCAGGCCGAGCCGGATCATGCCGCGTTCGCAGTCCACCACCATCGCCGTCACACCGTCGCCCGCCAGCAGGCCCGCGGCGGTTTTCGCCCGGCCGACCGGGTCGGCGCCGCCGGTGGCGCGTCCGTCGGTGAGCAGCACCAGCATCGGGCGTCGGCGCGGATCGCGGACCCGCTCGCGGTGCACGATCTCGCGGGCCTTCAGCAGACCGGCGGCCAGCGGCGTCTTGCCGCCGGTACGCAGTCCGGCCAGCCTGCGCACGGCGATGTCCACCGACGAGGTCGGCGGCAACACCAGTTCGGCCGCTGCGCCGCGCACACTGATCACGGCCACCTTGTCGCGCCGCTGGTAGGCGTCGCGCAGCAGGGTGACGATGGCGCCGGTCACCGCGGAGAGCCGGTCACGCGCGGCCATCGAGCCGGAGGCGTCGACCACGAAGACCACCAGGTTGCCCTCGCGGCCCTCGCGGCAGGCGCCGCGCAGATCCTCGGGAGCGAAGATCATCCCGGCCTCGGGGCGGTCGCGCAGATGCTGGCGCGGGGCCGCCGCGAAGACGGTGCCGAGCAGATGCAGGCCGGTGCCGGGGTCGGTGGTCGCGCGCACCACCCGGCCGTTGCGGGTCTGGGCGCGGGAGCGGCGGCCCGGCACACCCTCGCCGACACCGGGCACCTCCCAGCGTGGCGGCTCGGCCGCGCGGGCCGCCGGTGTGCCCGAACGTCCTTCGCCGGATCGCCCGCCGCCGGGGCCGTCGGTGTCAGGACCGTCCGGATCGGGGCCGTCCGGGTCGTCGTGGCGGCCGGGGTCCGCCGCACCGTCACGTCCACCGGCGGCGTCGTCCTGATCACCGGTCCGGTGGTCGGCGTCTCGATCGTCGGCGTCCTGCCCCGTCGAGTCGTCGCCGCGCCGGTCGTCGCCCCGATCCTGCTGCGGTGCGGGCGGTTGCGCCTGGTCGACCGCCTCCGCCGCGTCGCGCATGGCCTGATCGAGCTGGTCATCGCTGATGCCGGGCTCGTCGAAGGGATCCCGGCGACGGCGATGCGGCAGCGCGAGTTCCGCCGCGACGCGCACGTCCTGCTCACCGACCGCGTCCGCACCGCGCCACGCGGCGTGCGCGGTGGCGGTGCGGGCCACCACCAGATCGGCGCGCATACCGTCGACGTCGAAAGACGCGCACAGAGCGGCGATCCGGCGCAGTTCGGTGTCGTCGAGCGTCACCTCGCCGACCCGGTCACGGGCCTGCAGGACGCGGTCGGCGATCTCCCGGTCGGCGGCGGCGTAGCGGGCGGCGAACGCGACCGGATCCGCCTCGTAGTCCAGCCTGCGCCGCACCACCGCCATCCGGGTGTCGACGTCGCGGGAGGCGGCCACATCGACGGTGAGGCCGAACCGGTCGAGCAGCTGCGGACGCAACTCGCCCTCTTCCGGATTCATCGTCCCCACCAGCACGAATCGCGCCGGATGCGAATGCGAGACCCCGTCGCGCTCCACGTGCACCCGGCCCATCGCGGCGGCGTCGAGCAGCACGTCCACCAGATGATCGTGCAACAGGTTGACCTCGTCGACGTAGAGCACGCCGTGATGGGCGGCGGCCAGCAGCCCGGGCCGGAATGCCTGCTCTCCGTCGCGCAGCACTCGTTCCAGATCCAGTGAGCCGACCACCCGGTCCTCGGTCGCGCCGACCGGCAGCTCCACCAGCCGCGCGGGCCGGGCGCCGGTCTCGTCCACGACCGGCGGCAGCAGGTTCGCCAGCGCGCGCACGACCGTCGATTTCGCGGTCCCCTTCTCCCCACGCACCAGCACACCGCCGATGCCGGGATGCACGGCGCACAGGATCAGCGCCAGCTGCAACTGTTCCTGCCCGACCACGGCGGAAAAGGGGAATCCGGCCTCGGAGCCGGTCGCGGACGTCGGCACGGCAACGCTGTGCAGCCGTTCGGCATGGGACAAGGACATGTCCCTACCCTAAGCGGGGCCGCGGCGCCCTCGGTCGCCACCCTGGGTGCCCCCGCACGCCGTGCGCGGGTCGACACGACCGCGGGCACAGCGCCCGCACTACGCGGAGGATCGGCGCGGCCTCGTCGTCCGCGCTCCAGGAAGCGCTCATCGTGGCACTCCTTGGTCGTGGTCTCGGTGGCACCCGCCCCGCCGCGGTCGGATCGGGCGGCTCGAGCCGGCGGCGGATCGGGCGGTCAGCCGCGACGCATCGGGCGGTCAGCCGCGACGCATCGGCACGTGCTCGATGCCGTCCTCGAGGAATGTGTCACCGTCGGTGACGAAGCCGTGTTTGGCGTACATGTCGACCAGGTAGGTCTGGGCATCGAGCCGCACGGTGGACTCCCCCACCTCGGCCAGCGCCGCCCGCAGCAGCCGGGTGGTGTAGCCGTGTCCGCGCGCTTCCTTCGCCGTGCAGAGACGACCGATGCGGAAGGACTCCACGCCGTCGGTGTGCTCCTCGAGCAGCCGCAGCGTGCAGATGATCTCGCCCTCGTCGTCGAGCCAGAAATGGCGCGTCTCCGGCAACAGGTCGAGCCCGTCCAGTTCCGGATACGCGCATTTCTGTTCGACGACGAAGACTTCCACGCGAAGCTTCAACAGCTGGTACAGGGTGGCGGTATCGAGATCCGCGGCCCACGAACGCTTGAGCGCAACCGTTGACATCATCGCGCTTTGCTATCACACCTAGGCGCCGGGCGCGACCCCTACCGGCTGCGGCGTGTTCGCCGCGCCCGACTCGGTCAGGCGAAGGGCCTTGTTGGTCCAATTCCAGACTTCGTGGAAGAGGGCCTTGTCTTCGGAGAGCTTCACCCCGAGCGAGGGAATCATCTCCCGCAGGCGCGGCGTCCAATCGGCGTATTCGCGCGGGAAGCAGCGCTGCAGCACATCGAGCATGGCCGTCACGCAGGTCGAGGCGCCGGGCGAGGCGCCGAGCAGACCCGCGATGGAACCGTCCTGGGCCGCGATGACCGCGGTGCCCAGCTCGAGCACGCCGCCCACCCCCTTGCGACGAATGATCTGCACGCGCTGACCGGCGGTGATCAGCTCCCAGTCGTTGCCGCGGGCGCGCGGAACGAACTCCTCCAGCGTGACGACCCGTCCGGATTGGGACTTCAACAGCTCCGAGACCAGGTACTTCACCAGCGACAGCTCGGTGACGCCGACACCGAGCATCGGGGCCAGGTTGCCAGCCCGGATCGACTTGAACAGGTCGGCATTGCTGCCGTCCTTGAGGAACTTCGGCGTCCAGCCCGCGTAGGGACCGAACAGCAGGCCCGGCTTGCCGTTGATGACGCGGGTGTCCAGGTGCGGCACCGACATCGGCGGAGCGCCGACGGCGGCCTTGCCGTAGACCTTGGCCTCGTGCTTGTCGATCAGCTCGGGGTTGGTGCAGCGCAGGAACTGGCCGCTGACCGGGAACCCGGCGAAGCCCTTGATCTCCTTGATGCCCGACTTCTGCAGCAGCGGCAGCGCGCCGCCGCCCGCGCCGACGAACACGAACTTGGCCAGCAGGGTGCGGCTCTCGCGCGTGCGCCTGTTGCGCACGGTGACCTTCCAACTGCCGTCGGACTGCTTGGACAGGTTGCGTACCTCGTGACCGAAGGCCAGGTCCGCACCCACCGAACCGAGGTAGCCGAGCAGTTCCTTGGTCAGCGAACCGAAGTCGATGTCGGTGCCGTTGTCGGTCCAGTTGAGCGCGATCGGGTCGGAGAAGTCCCGGCCCTTGGCCATCAGCGGCAGGCGACGACCGAACTCGTCGGGGCTGTCGATGTACTCCATGCCTTCGAACAGCGGGTGCGGGGCCAGCGCTTCGTACCGCTTGCGCAAGTACTGCACGTCATCGGCGCCGTGTACGAAGCTGACGTGCGGAATCGGGTTGATGAACCGCGAGGGGTCGCCGAGGACGCCGTTCTCGGTGGCATAGGCCCAGAACTGCCGGGAGACCTGGAAGCGCTCGTTGATGTCGATGGCCTTGGTCACGTCGACCGAGCCGTCCGGCTTCTGCGGGCTGTAGTTGAGCTCGCACAAGGCCGAGTGACCGGTGCCCGCGTTGTTCCACGGATCACTGCTCTCCGCGGCCGCGGCGTCGAGCCGCTCGAACAGCGAGATCGACCACTCCGGCTGTAACCGGCTGATGAGGGCACCGAGGGTGGCACTCATGATTCCGGCGCCGATGAGCACCACATCGGTCTTTTCAGTCATGGCAGCTTTCGGCACGGCTTGATCGACTTCCTTGTCACTTCTGCGGCGCGGCCCCCGTTGGCCTGCCTTGGTTGTAGCGAGCCTGGCGTGACTCGGCGGCTAGGTTACCCGCCGTTCACCTGTGCCCAATTGTGCACCTCATGACCTCCGATTTCGGCAACGGACCCTGCGAATGTGATAAAGATTCCTCTCCCGCCGCAGGTCGCGCCCGGTCTATATTCCGGCCGCCGCCTGGCCTACATTGATTCCGTGACCGATCGAACTCCTGAGGGCGTGTCCGACATCACCGTGACGAATTCCGAGGTCGACGACAGTGCGCCGCGATGGCAGGCGGATGTTCTCGGCGCCGGCTATCAGCAGCACACCATCGACCTCGGCGAGGACCCCGACGGCGAGGGCGAGGTGGTCGCGACGCTGGTGCGGCATCTGCCCGACTCCGGCACCGAGACTTCGGCAACAGCGGAAACCGCCGTGTTGTACGTGCACGGATTCACCGACTATTTCTTCCAGCGCCATCTCGCCGAGCACTTCGCCGGGCGCGGACATCGGTTCTACGCCCTCGATCTGCGCAAGTGCGGTCGCTCGCTGCGGTCCGGGCAGAGTCCGCACTATGTCACCGATCTGGCGTTCTACGACGCCGAACTCGGCGAGGCGCTGCGCATCGTCCGTGCCGAAACCGGCGCGAAGGTCCTGCTGGTCGGGCACTCCACCGGTGGACTCATCCTGCCGCTGTGGCTGGACCGGCTCAACCGCGCCGGCGGCGTCGCCGAGGCGGGCATCATCGGATTGGTGCTCAACAGCCCGTGGTTCGACCTGCAGGGCCCGTCCTACTACCGGACCATCGGCACTCCGCTCATCGATACCCTCGGCCGGTTCCGGGCGACCTCCCGCCTGCCCGGCGGCGGCCTGAGCACCTACGGAGACAGCCTGCATCACACCGTGGCCGGTGAATGGGACTACAACTTGGACTGGAAGCCGTTGGCGGGCGCGCCGGTGCGCTTCGGCTGGCTGCGCGCGGTCCGGCGCGGCCACTTCCGGCTGCATCAAGGGCTCGACATCGGCGTGCCCGCGCTGATCCTGCGCTCGAAGTTGACGAAGTTCTTGCGCAAGTACGCTCCGGCCGCCGATGTGGCCGACACGGTGCTCGACGTCAAGCAGATCCAGCGCTGGTCCGGCTGCCTGGGCGACCGCACCAATATCGTGCCCATCGACGGCGCCCGCCACGACGTGTTCCTGTCCGCGCAGGCGCCACGCGCACGGGCATTCGCCGAACTCGACCACTGGCTGGACTGGCTGGACGAGTACCGACGGGTCCAGCAGCGGCAACCGGCCGAGGGCTGAGCCGACGAGGCCGGTCCGGCAGTCGGGTCGGCCCGCCCGCGCTCACCAGAGGCTGGTGCGCAACACGATCTCCGTGGCCAGTTCGTGCGCGGCTTCGGTGGCCACGTCGTCCACATCGACCTCGACGATCCGGAACTCGCCGTAGACGAGCCGTCCGGACGCCTCGGCCCGCGCCCGGTCCATGCCCTTGGTGACCAGCACGGTCACCGGCAGTTCCAGCGGACGACAGGTCGGGTCCGCGGCGGCGCCGTCGGGTCCCGGCACGGCGGGATGGGCGCGATCGGCGACCACCATGCTGATGTAACGACCGAAGGTCCCCGAGCACACCCGCCAGGCCAGGTCGGCGCCCGCGCCGCGTCCGGCGACGTGCGCGTACGGTACGCCGAGTTCGTCGAGCAGCACGGGTATGTCGGCCGGGGTCAGACCGTCGATCGACTCGACCGCGATGGTGCGCAGATCCGAGGTCGTCAGCCGGTGCACCACTTGGTCGAAACCGTCGACCGGGTCGCCCTCGTCGGGCAGCAGCAGCACCGTGTGGCGCGTTTCCGGGCCGTCGACGCGAACCGTGAAGGCCCGGTCGCCGACCGTGATCCGGCGGGACTCCATGCCGGAACGGTACACCGCCGCGTCCGTCCGCGAGCGCGTCCCGCCGGGTCCGCGACGCCGGCCCTATGCCCGGCCGGCCCTCAGCACCGGCAGCCCCGCGGGCGCGCCGCCGGTGACGATGCGCTCGAGCGCTTCCTGATCGAGGTGGCGCTCCATCAGATCGGCGAGCAGATCGAGCTGTCCGGCGCGCACGCCCGCGACCGAGGTATCGGGCGACACCGCGAAGTCCGGACGTTTCGCGCGCTCGGCGACCTCGGCCAACCACACGCGGCGGAACCGGTCGCTCTCCAGCAGGCCGTGCACGTGGGTACCCCAGGCCGCGCCCGCCACCGACCCCTCCGGCGCACCGTCGAGTTCGAGCCAGCCCGGATCATCCGTACGCCGCACCCGGCCGTGATGGATCTCGTATCCGTGCCATCCCGTCGCGGACCGCGGCTCCGTGCCCTCGACGCGCCGCAACACCTTGGGCTCGTCGAATTCGATGTCCAGATCGAAGATCCCCAGCCCCGCCACCTCACCGGCTCCCGACTCCACCCGGTCGACGATGCGGCGCCCCAGCATCTGGTAGCCGCCGCAGACCGCCAGGATCGGTCGCCCGCTCGCCGCCCGCTCGCGCAGCGCCTCGGCGATCCCGCTGCGGCGCAACCACTCCAGATCCGAGACGGTGGACTTGCTGCCGGGCACGACCACGAGGTCGGCGTCGGCCAGGCGCGAGGGTTCGCTCACCCAGCGCACCGCCACACCGGGCTCGCACGCCAGGGCCTCCACATCGGTGGAATTGGAGATGCGCGGCAGCCGCACGGCCGCCACGGTCAGCCACCGGCCGCCGACGGGCGGTCGCGGCCGACCGACCGGTGCGTCGGCGACGGTGCCGAGCGAGTCCTCGGCATCGATCCACAACTCCTCGGCGAAGGGCACCACTCCGAGGGTCGGCCTGCCGGTCAGTTCGGTGAGCCGGTCCAGCCCTGGGCGCAGCAGATCCACCTCGCCGCGGAACTTGTTGACCACGAACCCCGCGATCAACTCCTGATCCTCGGGTTCGAGCACCGCCACCGTGCCGAACAGATGGGCCAGCACCCCACCCCGATCGATGTCGCCCACGACCAGCACCGGCAGGTTCGCGGCCCGTGCCAGTCCCATGTTCGCCAGATCGGTGGCGCGCAGATTGATCTCGGCGGGCGAACCCGCGCCTTCACAGACAACCACATCGAATTCGGCACGCAGCGAGGCCAATTCGTCGGCGACCACCTGCCGCAATGCGGTGCGGTGCCGGAAATAGTCGGCCGCGCCGACGGTGTCGACCGCCCGCCCGCGCACCACCAGTTGCGAACGCCGGTCGCTGCCCGGCTTGAGCAACACCGGATTGAAGCGCACGCTCGGTTCCAGCCCGCAGGCGCGCGCCTGCAGCGCCTGGGCGCGGCCGATCTCCCCGCCGTCGAGGGTGACGACCGAATTGTTGGACATGTTCTGTGCCTTGAACGGCGCGACCCGGATCCCCCGCCGTGCGAGCATCCGGCACAGCCCCGCGACCACCACGCTCTTGCCCGCGTCCGATGTGGTGCCCGCGACCAGGAGCGCGCCCCTCATCGCCGGACCGCCTCGACGGCAGCGATGTTCACGGCAGAGTGAGGACTTCCGCGCCCGTATCGGTGACCACGAGGGTGTGCTCGAACTGCGCGGTCCACTTGCGGTCTCTGGTGACCACGGTCCACCCGTCGTCCCAGATCTCGTAGTCGACGCCGCCGAGGTTGATCATCGGCTCGATGGTGAAGGTCATGCCGGGTTCGATGACCGTCTCCACCGAGGGCTGGTCGTAGTGCAGGATGACCAGGCCGTTGTGGAAGGTCGGCCCCACACCGTGACCGGTGAAGTCGCGCACCACGCCGTAGCCGAAGCGGTTGGCGTAGGACTCGATGATCCGCCCGATCACATTGAGCGCCCGGCCCGGCTTGACCGCCTTGATCGCCCGGTTCGTGGCCTCCTCGGTGCGCTCGACCAGCAGCCGAGCCTCCTCGTCGACCTCACCGGCGAGGAAGGTCCGATTGGTGTCGCCGTGCACGCCGTGGATGTAGGCGGTGACGTCGATATTGACGATGTCACCGTCCTGGACGACGGTCGAATCCGGGATGCCGTGGCAGATCACCTCGTTCAGCGAAGTGCAGCACGACTTCTGGAAACCCTTGTAGCCCAGGGTGGACGGGTAAGCCCCGTGATCGCACATGTACTCGTGGGCGATGCGATCCAGTTCGTCGGTGGTCACGCCGGGCGCGACGGCCTTACCGGCCTCGTCGAGCGCCCGCGCCGCGATCCTGCCGGCGATCCGCATCTTCTCGATGGTCTCCGCCGTCTGCACCCACGGCTCCCCCTGCGCCTCTTTCGCCGTCTTCTTCCACACGTACTCGGGGCGTTCGATGGCGCGCGGCACCTCCCTGACGGGTGAGAGAGTGCCGGGAACCAGGGGCTGACGAGTGCGCACGGACATGCGATCAGCTTATCGACCGCTCAGGGACACGCCGATGGCGCGCGGTCCGCCCGCGCCCGCGATCCGGTCCGGCTCGCCCGCGTCGGTGGCCGAGGAATGGCGGTGGCCGCGGAATACTGCCGGACCACATGCCGTTCTCCCGAATGGTTGACATAGAAACTTTTTGGAGAGGACGCGCTGTGGAACTGGGACTCACGACATTCGCCGAGCGGTATCCCGTCGCCGACCGACCGGCACCGACCGCCGCGCAACGACTGCGCGAGGTCGTCGAGGAGGCGGTGGCCACCGAAGCGGCCGGTCTGGACGTCTACGGCGTCGGCGAGCATCACCGCGTCGACTTCGCCGCCTCCGCGCCCGCGGTGGTTCTGGCCGCCATCGCCGCGCGCACCCGACGCATCCAGCTGACCAGCGCGGTCACCGTGCTCAGCTCCGCCGACCCGGTGCGCGCCTACCAGGAGTTCGCCACCCTGGACGCACTGTCGGACGGTCGCGCCGAGTTGATGGCCGGCCGCGGCTCCTTCACCGAATCCTTCCCGCTGTTCGGCTACGACCTGGCCGACTATGACGAGCTGTTCGAGGAGAAGCTCGGGCTGCTACTCCGCCTTCGCGAGGACGGCCCGGTCACCTGGTCCGGCAGATTCCGGCCCGCACTGCGCAGCACCATCGTCTATCCACGCACCGAGAACCGGCCGCTGCCGGTGTGGGTCGCGGTGGGCGGCAGTCCGGAATCGGTGGTGCGCGCGGGCCTGCTCGGCCTGCCGCTGGCGATCGCCATCATCGGCGGCGAGCCGGCCCGGTTCAGGCCGCTGGTCGAGCTCTACCATCGCGCACTGGCCGAGGGCGGCCACGAGAGGCAACCCGTCGCGGTGCACGCGCACGGCTACCTCGCCGACACCGACGAACAGGCCGTCGCCGACTTCTACGACTCCTACGCCGTCGCGATGGGCAGACTCGGGCGCGAACGCGGCTGGGGTCCGATGACCAGGGCGCACTTCGACCAGCTGCGTTCGCCGCAGGGCTCACTGTTCGTCGGCACCCCCGAGCGGGTGGGCGAGAAGATCGCGGCAGTCCGCGACACCCTCGGCCTGGATCGCTTCATGCTGCACACCAGTGTCGGCACTCTGCCGCACGAGAAGGTGCTCAACAGCATCGAACTCCTGGGCACGAAGGTCGCCCCCGGTGTGCGTGCCCTCTCGGCTGATGCCCAGCGTCAGCTAACATAGGCAAGGCTCAACTTCCTCCACGCGGGGGAGAGGCGGCGCCTGCCCCTATCCGGCCCCCGGAAAGGGCAGGCGCAGTTGCTCAGAGCCTCGAACCGCGCCGCTCGACGAAGGAAGTACCCGTGAATCGCACCATCCTGCGCTTGGCAACCCTGGGTGCGGTTGCCGCACTGGGCCTGACCGCTTGCTCCAGCGGCGAGGACGCCGATTCCGCCTCCGGCGACGCCGTGCAGTGTGTGGGCTCCGGCGATCCGAACACGCTTACCGTCTACTCCGGTCGGACCGAGAAGCTCGTGAAACCGCTGTTCGACCGGGTGGACGAGAGCGTTCTGGGCCCCGGCGTCAAGCTCGAGGCACTCTACGATCAGAAGCCGGTGAAGATCCTCGAGGAGGGCCCGCGCAGCCCGGCCGATGTGTGGTTCGGCCAGGACGCGGGTGAGCTCGGGGCTCTGGGCGAGGCAGGATACCTGAGCGAACTGCCCGACAGCGTGGTGAACCTGGTGCCCGAGGAGTACGTCGATCCCGGTAAACGCTGGGCTGCCGTCACGCTGCGCTCACGGGTGCTCGCCTACGATCCGCGTCAGGTGCCCGAGGCCGAACTACCGACCGGCATCGACGCGCTCGTCGACGAGAAGTGGCGCGGCGCGATCGCCTACGCCCCCACCAACGCCTCGTGGAAGAGCTTCGTCACCGCATTGCGCGTGCTTCGCGGTGAGGAGGGCGCGCGGGAGTGGCTGGAGAAGTTCAAGGCGGTCGAGCCGGTGGAGTTCGACGGCAACAACGCCCTGCTGACGGCCGTCGAACAGGGACAGGTCAAGGTCGGTTTGACCAACCACTACTACTGGTTCATGAAGACCGCCGCCGAGGGCGCCGAGAATGTGCGGACCAGGATTCACTACTTCAAGGGAGACACCGAACCGGGCGCGCTGGTCAACATCTCGGCCGCGGGCATCCTCAACTGTTCGGACAACAAGGAGGCCGCGGTCAGGCTGGTCGAGTTCCTGCTCGCTCCCGATTCGCAGCAGTACTTCGCCGATCAGACCGGTGAATACCCGGTGGTCGCCGGGGTCACCCCCCGGCACGACCTCCCACCGCTCGCGGAGCTGGACCCGCCCGCGATCGATCTCAACGAGCTGCAATCGCTCGCGGCCACCGAAGAACTGCTGAAAGACGTCGGTCTGCTGAAATGATCTCCGGTCCGACCGGAGCACGATCGACGGCGCGGCGGGTGGCATGGTCGCTCGCCGCGCTGCCCGCGGTGCTCGTGGCACTCCTGCCACTGGTGTACACGGTGCTCCGCGCCACCGATCGCGGTTGGGGACCGGTGTGGCGATACGCGTTCTCCTCCCGCACCGCCGAGCTCGCGGGCAACACCATGTCGCTGCTGGCGGCCGTCACCGCTTCCTCGGTGGTGCTCGGTACCGGAGCGGCCTATCTGCTCGCCCGCACCGATCTTCCCGGCAGGCGCGTCTTCCTGCCGCTGATGGTGATGCCGCTGGCGATTCCCTCCTTCGTGGCGGCCTTCTCCTGGCTCGCCCACTTCCCGGATCTGGCGGGATTCACCGGCGCCTGGCTGGTGTTGACCTGCGGTAACACCCCGCTGGTGATGCTGCCGGTCTACGCCGCACTGCGCAGCCTCGACGGTGCGCCCGCGGAAGTCGCGCGTTCGCTCGGCGCGGGGCCGGTGCGCGCGTTCACCACCGGCACGCTCCCGCAGATCCGGCTGCCGCTGCTGGCGGGCGCGCTACTGGGCGCGCTCTACGTTCTGCACGACTACGGCGCCGTGGCGATGATGCGCTACGAGACGTTCACCAAAGGCATCCAGTACGCCTACAACGCCGGCTTCGACCGGACAGCGGCCAGCGTGATCAGCCTGGTGCTCGTCGTCGCGGCCCTGCTGTTCGCACTCGGCGAGTCCACCGCACGCGGCGCGACATCCGTGCGCGGCGGCGCCGCCGCGCGACCGGCCGCGACCGTGCGGCTGGGTGCGGCACGACCTGTCGCGCTGCTACTGTGTGTCGCGTTCGTGGCGATCTCGGTGGTCGTTCCGCTCGGCGGCCTGCTTCCGTGGCTGGCCGGGCGCACCACCGGGGCCCTGGACCTGTCCGAACTGTTCGCGGCGCTGGGCAACACGCTCGGCTTCTCGATCGCGGGGGCACTGCTCGCGTTGCTGCTCGCCCTGCCGGTGGGGATCATGGCCGCGCGGTCTCGGCATCTGCTCGTACGCGGCATCGAACTGGCCGCGTACGCCGGGTACGCGCTGCCCGCGATCTCGGTAGGGCTGGCGCTGGTCTACTTCGGCATCAAGAGCGCACCGTCGTGGTACGGGCAGGGACAGATGGTGGTGCTGGCCTATGTCGCGCTGTTCCTGCCGATCGTCATCGGCGCCGTCCGCTCGGCGGTGACCGCCGCGCCTCGGCAGTTCGAAGAAGTGTCGCGCTCACTGGGCACCTCGGCGGTCGGCGCACTCGCCAGGGTGACGGTGCCGCTGTCGGCGCCCGGCATCCTGGCGGGCACCGCGCTCGTCTTCGTCAGCTGCGCGAAGGAACTGCCCGCCACCATGATCCTGCAGCCGCCGGGTCGCAACACCCTGGCGTTGGAGTTGTGGAAGCACGCCGAGGTACTCAACTACACCCAGGCCGCGTGGTACGCGGTCGCGCTGGTCGTCGTCGCGGTGCTGCCGACGATCGTGCTGCAGCGCGTGGCCGAGGGGTCGATCGAGAAAGCAGGTGCGTCGTGAGCGAACTCGAGATCGCGGGCCTGGACGCGGGCTATCGCGGCAAGTCCGTGCTGCGCGGGGTGGACCTCCGGATTCCCTCGGGCAGCCTGACCGCGGTGCTCGGTCCCTCCGGGTGCGGGAAGACGACGCTGCTGCGCGCGGTCGCCGGATTCCTGCGACCGACGGCCGGGACGATCCGGATCGCCGGGCGCGAGGTGGCCGGCGCGACGACCTCGCTGCCACCCGAGCGCCGACGGGTCACGATCGTGCCGCAGGAAGCCGCGCTGTTCCCGCATCTGTCGGTCGCCGCGAACATCGGCTACGGGCTGCCGGGCTGGAGCGCGAGAGCGCGTAGAGCCCGCGCGGAGCGCGTCGCCGAACTGCTCGACGTGGTGGGCCTGGCCGAGCACGGCGCGCGGCGGCCGCACCAGCTCTCCGGCGGACAGCAGCAGCGGGTCGCGCTGGCCAGGGCGCTCGCGCCACGGCCGGCCGCGGTGCTGTTGGACGAACCGTTCTCCGCTCTGGACGCCGGGCTGCGTGAGCAGGTACGAGGTCACGTGCGCGACATCCTCACCGAACTCGGCGCGACAGCGGTGCTGGTCACCCACGATCAGGACGAAGCGCTGTCCATGGCCGACCAGGTGGCGGTGCTGCGCGAGGGCCGGGTCGCGCAGGCGGGCGCGCCGGAGGAGATCTACGGCAAGCCCGTCGACATCGCGTTGGCCCACTTCCTCGGCGAAGCCGTGCTCCTGCCCGCCACGGCGTCGGGTGAGGACGCGACCAGCGCGCTGGGCCGCATCGTATTGGCCGGTCCGGCCCATGGTGAGGGATCGATCCTGTTGCGGCCCGAACAGATCCGACTGACCCCCACCGCCACCACCACCGCCACCGCCGACGGTACGGCGGTGGTGCGGCGGATCAGTTTCCACGGTCACGACGCGATGATCACCCTGAGCGCCCGTTCGGGCGAGGATCTGCTGGCGCGCGTACCCGCCCCCCTGACCGTCCGTCCCGGCGACGAGGTCACGGTGGAAGTGCTCGGCAGCGGGGTCTTCTTCCCCGCCACTCGGTAACACCCTCCGCACGGTCACCGAGGACGGCGCCGAGCGCTCGGTCTTCCACCGCGGCCGATCGCCTTGCGTCGCGGCGACTATCGGTATGCGCCGTCACATGGCATGGTCCCGTCATCGAGCGATCGCCGCGGTCGGTCCCCCGCCCTACGATCACGGCATGTCGCTGCTACCTCTGATTTTCACCGCGGGCTGGGCGAGCGGAATCAACGCCTACGCGGTGGTGCTGCTGCTCGGCTTGTTCGGCCTGACCGGACTCTCCGACGACGTGCCCGAGGGACTGCAGCGCACCGATGTGCTCATCGCGGCCGGAGTGCTGTTCGTCATCGAACTGGTCGCCGACAAGATTCCATACCTGGATTCGTTCTGGGATTCGATCCACACGGTGATCCGGCCTGCCTCCGGTGCGGTGGTGGCCGCGCTCATCGCAGGTTCCGACGAATCGCTGACCACGTTGACGGCTGCGGCGGTGGGTGGGACGACGGCTTTGGTCAGTCACCTGGTGAAGGCCGGGCTGCGCGCGGCGATCAACACCTCTCCGGAACCGGCGAGCAATATCGCCGTCAGCACCGCCGAGGATGTCGGCGTCGCGGGTGTGGTCACGCTGGCGATCTTCTATCCGGTCGCCGCCGCGGCCATCGCCGCTCTGCTGTTGGCCATCGGCCTGTGGCTGATCTATCTCCTGGGCGCCCGCATCCAGCGGTACCGGCGACGCAGGCGGGAGCGCAAGGCGACCGGGAACCGGGCGGTGTGACCCGGCCATCGATCCCGGCGGCTGTGGCGTCCGCCGGACTGTCACCTCCGCCGACACGGACGTGCCGCGCCGATCTCGACGCGGCACGCCGGGCCGAGCGCCTCATTGCGCCCGCCGTCCCTGCGTCGGCGACGTGGCGGGGCACTCGCGCCTCGGCCTGGGCTCACTGCCCGGGCAGGCGCCTGCGACCGTCGGCCACATCGGTGACCAGGTCAGTGTATCCGTCGACCAGTTCGGCGAGGCGATACCAGTACTTGTGCGTGAGGCCGCTGCGGGGGCCGTCGCTGTCGATGGCCTGGTTGGCGTCGGCCCAGCTACGGGCCATCCGGTCGACCACCGCGCCGAGAGTCTCGGTGTGCAGGGCGGCGTCCGGTCGGTGCGCGGGCACCTCATGGGCGATCCACTCGTCGATATCGTCCACCAGTTCTGTGCGCCTGCAATCGATTTCGGCCACCAACCGGACGTCGGCCAGCTCCGCGCGACGGGCGTGCAGCTCGGCGAGCGCATGGGCGGACCGCAACAGTTCACGATCCTCGTAACGCCGCCCCTGGAAGGCGCACAACAGCTGCGGGGCCGTCGGCAGTGCCCCTACCGTCGGGGCGCTCATCCGATCACCCCGGTACCGGCTGTGAACGTTGCAAAAACCACCATGATCGGTTCTCGATTCGATTGTTCCGTGCCCTCGATGCCGGGGGTCACCTCCCCGACAGCTGGATCATGCGCGTGCAGATGCAAGGACGCAACGCCGAACGCAATAGTGCGTTCTACCTAGTGCGCATTGCTGGCACATTGCCAATGTCGAATACCGGCGCCACCCTGCGCAGACGTGTCCCAGATCACGAATCGAGACAGGAAGTCATGTGCAAGAGGGCTTTCCACGAACTCGACGAAAGTGTTCATCCACGCTGCGCGGTATGCAGCCGCGCCGCGGCCACCGCTCGCCGCCCGTCACCCGCGGCGAGCAGTTCGAGCGCATGCTCGTGGATCTCGATATCGGCGGGTGCGCGCTCGCCGTAACGCAGGGCGTGCTCGGGATCCTGACTCGACAGCACCGCCGTACGCACCCCCACAGCCAGGTGCTCGCGCCATTCGGCCACCCCCGGCGCCTGCGAACCGGGCAGCAGCGGCCCCTGGTACAGCCGCACGGCCGTATCGACGTCGCCGGATCCCAATGCCGCGAGCAACTCGGCAGCATCGCAGGACAGCGGCGCGGCCAATTGGTAGACGCGACTGGTGATCGTCTCGCCGGTCACCCGGCGCAGATGCGATACATCGGCTTTGACGGTGGTCAGCGAGGCGGGCCGATCCCCGTAGATGGCCCACTGCAGGCGTTCCGGGGTGAACCCGTCCGGTTCGAGTGCCAGCAGCGCGAGGATCTCCAACTGCCGTGGTCGCAATCGCACCGGCTGCCCCGCGCGCACCAGCCGCCCGGAGCCCAGGCAGGTCAACCGCACCGCGTCCGCCGCCGCGGGTGCGGGCAGCCGGGCCTCGATGGCGAGGACCAGGGTGCGCACCGTCGAGAGCACCAGGGGGTGAGCGCGGTCCCACGTCGAGGACAGGTCGAGCACGCCGAGCGGGCGTCCGTCCGGACGACGGATCGGGGCGCTGTAACACACCCAGCCGTGCAGGGCAGCCACCAGATGCTCGGCGGAGAACACCGTGCTCGGGCGACCGGTACGCAACGACAACGACAGCGCGTTGGTACCCATGTGCGTCTCGTCCCAGCGACCGCCGGGGGCGAAGTTCACCCGTTCGGCGCGTCTACGCATCACCGGCCCCCCGTAGGACCACAGGATGGTGCCGCTTTCGTCGGTGACCGCCGCGACGAAGCCCGCGTCGTGGGCGATGTCGTGCAACTGGTCGGCCAGGCCGGTCAGCGGCGCGCGCAGGGGCGACTCCCGCCAGCGCGCGCCGATGTCGTCACCGCCCGCATGGGGCGCGCTGTCGCGCGCGGGATCCACGGTGGCCAGCGAGCGCCGCCACGACTCGGCGACCTCGGCACGGACGGCAGGCGGCTCGGAGGCCGGTGGTCCCGGCACGCGGCGTGCCCACTCCTGTTCCAGCGCGCTTCTGCGCTGGGAGAGAGTGTCAACCGGCGTCTCGCGCGCCGTGGTCTGCCCGGACCGTGCCACTTTCCTGGTCTTCCTCGTCACCCCGTGCGATATCTCATCATGCCTCACCGGCTCCAGGAGCGGTTCGCTTCCGGCCCGGCCGATTCCCACGGCCGACATGCCGGGGTGGTGTACCGAGCTATTTCCCGGCATTCCGCGGCGGCACGGCGTTCTGCTCCGGCGTGGCCCGAAGCCGCTGTCGGACAGGTAATCTCCCCCCAGATACGCACCACCCGCGTGCCGCCCGCGGTAGGCGACGGTCCGCGGCAGGGGGACCGGTGGGCGGTGCAGGGGAACGCAGGGGTGAAAGGAAATCCGTTCATGGCTGGCAAGCGCACCGTGCTCACGGCGGGCCTGCGACGGCTCGCGGCGTTGTTGTCCGAGATGCGCGAGAACGTCGGGCTGAGCAAGGAAGAGGTGAGCGGACGCACCGGCATCAACGTCACCACGCTCTATCGGATCGAAGCGGCCCAGGCCCGCCCGCAGCGGCGCACCCTGATGGCGTTGCTCGACCTGTACGCGGTGGACGACGAACGCCGCAAGTACGCCCTCGACCTGCTCATCGATGCCCAGAAGCCCGGCATGTCCCGGCCGTGGGAAGCCAACCTCACCGAGGTCTACGCCGCCTACATCAACTTCGAGGCCGAGGCGCTTTCGGCCAGGCACTACCAGACCTCGTTCATCCCCGGACTGCTGCAGACCCCGCAGTACGCGATGGCGGTGATCGACACATCCATGCCGAAAGTCGAGGCGGCGGTGATGGAGTCACGCGCCCAGGCCAGGATGAACCGGGCCGCGGTGCTGACCAAACACGAACCGCTCGAAATGTGGGTGGTGATGGACGAGGCCGCGATCCGGCGCGTGGTCGGTGGCCCGGAGACCATGAGCGGGCAGCTCGAGAAGCTGCTGGAGATGAACAAACTCAAGAACGTGATCCTGCAGATCCTGCCGTTCGACGCGGGCGCTCATCCGGGCATGGCCGGCTCCTTCACACTGCTGGATTTCCGCGACCCCAACGATCCCGAACTCGTCTACGTGGAGGGCATCGCCGGCGACGAGTTGGTGGAAGGGCACGCCGAAGTGCGCCGTTTCGGCATCATCTTCGATCAGTTGCGCGCGATGGCGCTCAGTCCCCGCGATTCGATCGCCGTGATCGAGTCGGCCGCCGCGAGCATGCGCGCCCGTCGCTGATCGAACGCGGTAGGTCGCTTATTGCCACTGGTGAGGCTGCCGCACCACCGGTGAGGGACGCGAAAATCCGCGCCCGCGAAGACATCACGGCGGTCGTCCGATCGCCGGGGAGGTGACGACGGGCAGGCGCATCGGTAGAGTGTGCGCCGATGACCAGCATGGAAGCCCGCCTCGGCGACGCGACCCGGACGGTGCCGCTGCCCGGTCCGTGGGATGTCAACGAGTACCTGGCAAGAGTGGCAGCGCATCGCGGACGCTCGATCTCGGTACGCGCGGTTCCCGCCGACATGCTCATAGAGAACGGTTGCCGGGGTGCGGGTCTGTGGGTCGCCCGCCGCTACGACGACATGATCGTCTTCGATTCCGAAGCCACCGGACGCAACGCCGACCACATCATCCTGCACGAGGTCGGTCACATGCTGCTCGGGCACGGACCCTCCGATGCCGACATCGCCGACGGTCTGTTGCCCACGCCCCTGCCGCCCGACCTGGCCGCGCTGGTCCCCGCCGTGGCGGGTCAGCATGTGCTGGGGCGCGCGCAGTTCGGTCCGGAACGTGAACAGGAAGCGCAGGTGTTCGCGGACATGATGACGGTGTACGCGACTCTGCCGCGGCGCAAGAGCCGCGGCATCCGATTCTTCGGCCGCGGCCGCTAGGACGACGCGGCCGCAGGACCGCGACCGCAGGACACAGCCTCAAGCTGCGGGCGGTCTGCGGGTGCCTGTGCGCAGGTCGTCGAGCAGGGCTTGATAGCAGTCGGCGAGGGCGATCATCCGCGGCGAGGACGGGTAGGCCGGGTCGTCCGGGAGATAGGCCAGCACCGTGTGGTGGGCCAGCCGGTCCACCAGACACCCGATCGTCTCCTCCCCCGGACGGGCCTGCTCACTCGGCACGGGCGTGGCCAGGGTGACCCAGCGGTCGATCGCCCGGACCAGCTGGACTCTGCGCCGGTCCAGCGGGCCCGTCCTGGCCGAAGGCGTGCGTTCCCTGGTCGCGTGCAGGCGGGCGAGTTCACCGGCCGCCGCGAGCATCGGATGGCCCGCGAAAGGGCGTCCCCGGCAGGCCGCCAGCAGGGAACTCTTGCCGGGCAGCATCCAGTCGTCGATCGTGTCGGTCATCCACATCACCAGCCCTTCGCGCCCGCCCATCTTCCACGTCCGCGCCTGATCAGGGAAGAAGACGGACGCGGACATCCGGACCGCCGCCTTCGCCGCCCGGACCCGCCCGCGTATCGTTGCCGCCGTGGTCGAATCACCGACGTCCGTCCCCGTTCATCCCGAGATCGCCGCGCTCGCGCCGTTGCTGGGTACCTGGCGCGGCACCGGTCACGGCGAGTACCCGACCATCGACCCGTTCGACTACCTCGAAGAGGTCCGGTTCGGACACCTCGGCAGGCCATTTCTCACCTATCGGCAGCGCACCCGCGCCGCCGACGGTAGCAGGCCGATGCACGCCGAGACCGGCTATCTGCGCTGCCCACGCCCCGACCACGTCGAACTGGTGCTCGCCCACCCGACCGGGATCACCGAGATCTGCGAGGGCTCCCTGAGTGTCTCCGACGGCGAACTGCGCATGGAGTTCACCTCGACCGCCGTCGGCCGGACCAGCACCGCGAAGCTGGTCACCGCCCTCGGCCGCTCGTTCCACCTGCACGGCGACACCCTCGACTACACGCTGCGTATGGCGGCCGTCGGCGAACCGCTGACCCACCATCTCGCCGCGAGCCTGCACCGCGTCGCCGAACTGCGTCCCGCCTGAGACCCCGCGAGGGTGCTCAGTACTCCGGCGGCAGCACCGCGAACATGTCCCGGGTGACCGCGACCGCGTTGTCCGAGCTACCGCCCTTGACGAGCAACGTCGCGAAGGCGATGTCCCCGCGGTAGCCGACGAACCAGGAGTGCGAACCGCCGTCGACCTCCGCCTCGCCGGTCTTGCCGTAGACCTCGCCCTGGTCGACGATGCGGGTGGCCGTGCCGCCGGTGATCACCTTGCGCATCATCAGCCGCAAGCCGTCGATCACCTCGGGGGCGATCGCCGGTCGCTCACCGTCCACCACGGTCTCGCGCCCGGCGATCAGCCACGGGACCGGCGCGCTGCCGTGGGCCACCGTGGCCGCCATCAGAGCCATACCGAACGGGCTGACCACCACCTTGCCCTGGCCGATACCGTCCTCGGCACGTTGCACCAGGTTGTCGGCCGGCGGCACCGAACCCGAGGTCGTCGGCAACCCGACCACGGTGTAGTCCGGGCCGACCCCCAGGCTCGCGGCGGTCACGTGCAGCGCGTCGGCGGACAGTTCGCCGGCCAGCTTGGCGAACGAGGTATTGCAGGAACGTTCGTAGGCGGTGGCCATCGGCACGCTGCCCACGCTGAACATGTTGTAGTTGGGGATGGTGCGTTCGCCGATCACGATCTGGCTCGGGCACGGCACGATGGTGTCCGGTGTGGCCACCCCCGCACCCATGGCCGCCGCCGCGGTCACCGTCTTGAAGATCGAGCCGGGCGGATACTGTCCGATGGTGGCCATCGGCCCGTCGCGGTCGGTCGCCTCGTTCTGTGCCACCGCGAGGATCGCGCCCGTCGACGGGCGGATCACCACCATCATGGTCTGCTCTTTCGGCACGTTCACCGCGCGCTGCGCGGCGTTCTGCACATAGCGGTCGATGCTGAGCGAGAACGACGGGGCCGGCTGGGCGGGCACTTCGGTGAGCACCCCGGTATCGGCGCCGTTGGCGTTCATGGTGACCACGCTCCAGCCCGCCTTGCCGTCGACCTCGGCGATGACGGTCCGGCGGATCTGGGTCATCAGGTCGGGCGCGAAGGCGCGATCAGCGGCCACCATGTCCCACTCCTCGTGGAAATCCACCCCTGGCAGACCGATCAACATCGCGCCGACCTGCTCGTATTCGAGTTCGCTGAGCAGCAGCACAGTGGTGGGGCCGCCGGCCTCGCGGGCCGCTTTCAGAATCGCTTCCGGGGTGAGGCGCTTGTCGAAACGGATCAGCGCCGCCGACAGCGACGCCGCCACATCGGCCGGATCGGTGGCGGCGGAGGCGGTGAAGCTCACCCGGGTCACCTTGCCGGGGATCAGGACATCGCTGCCGGACTGTTCGTTGACGCGGGCACGCGGGGCAGGGGTGGCCCGCAGAGCCAACGTCTGGGTGTCACCCAGCCGGGGATGGATGTTCGAGGAGGTCCAGCGCACCATCCAGCGACCTTCGCTGCGACCCATCTGCAGCTGCCCGGTGTAGGACCAGACCCGGTCCTTGGGCATCCGCCACTCGTAGCTGTAGTCGACGGTCGCGGTGTCACCGGTGACCCTGGCCGCGCCCGCCCGCGCGGACAGTTCCTCGGCCTGGAGGTTCTCCCACACCGAAGCCAGTGCGGCGCTTGCCTTGTCGGGCCTGCTGGTGAGCTCGGCTGCCCGGTCGAGATCTCCGGCGGCGAAGGCGGCCAAGAAGGCCTCCGCCAATCCCACCGGGCCCTTGGGTTCCGACGAGCAGCCCACGACAGCCGCCGCGACCAGGAGCGCGACGACCACCGGGATCAGCAGACGTCTCATCGCTGCCGATCGTACTGGGCCACCATTCGGCAAGCGGCCACGGCGCACCGGAAAATCGCCCCGGACAACCGATTCCGCCCGCATGTCGTGGCGGCGCGGCGAAGGAACTCAGTCCAGCAGTACCGTGGCGAACGTGGCGACCTGCCGGAATCCGACTCGGCTGTAGGCTCGGCGAGCCGCGGCGTTGTAGTCGTTGACGTAGAGACTGGCAACGCGGCCCGACGCCACCACGGCCTCGGCGACCGCCGCCGTGCCCACCGTGCCCAGCCCGCGACCGCGACGGTCGGGATGCACCCATACGCCCTGGATCTGGCCGGTGCGCCTGGACAGCGAACCGATCTCGGCCTTGTACACCACCCGGCCGTCCTCGAAACGCGCCCAGGCGCGGCCGGATTCGATGAGGCTCCGGATACGGCGCCGGTAGGCCCGACCGCCATCACCCGCGCGCGGGTCGACCCCCACCTCCTCGATGAACATGGCAATGGCCGCCTCGAGGTAACGGTCGAGTTCGGCGGGGACGGCACGGCGAACCTCGGGATCGGCGCGAACCGCGGGCGCCTGGCTCAGCGCGAGCAGCGGCTGGGTGGCGCGCAGGTCCCGCGGTGCGCCCCAACGATCGCTGAGCATCTCCCACAGCGGCAGCGCGAGTTCCTGCCTGCCGACGATCGAGGAACAGATACGCGGCCATCGTCCGGCCCGGTCGGCGAAGGCCCGCAGCGCGTCCCGATCGCCGAGCAGCGGGACCAGATTGGCACCGGAGAAGCACAGCGACTCCGATGGGCTCCGGCGAGTCCACATCTCGCCGAAACCGTCGCGCGCGTCGAGACCGAACTCCTGCACGCGCGCCGCGACCATGCACGAGGCGACCGGATCGGCGTCGAGGACCCGCAGCACCTGAGCCAGTTCCCGGTTCGCGAGCGGACGCGCGGCAACTACCTTCGCCCGACGCGTCGGCTCCCGCAGACTCCGCACATCCGACAGCCTGCCACGAACCGCGCCCACACGGTACAGATAACCGCCGAAGACCAGGTCAGCCGACCGTGACCACCGGCTCACCGGTAGCACTGGCCTCACCGCTCTCACCGATCTCCTCGGCGATGCGCATCGCCTCTTCGATCAGCGTCTCCACGATGAGGTGTTCCGGGACGGTCTTGATGACCTCACCCTTGACGAAGATCTGGCCCTTGCCGTTGCCGGAAGCCACGCCGAGATCGGCTTCCCTGGCCTCGCCGGGACCGTTCACCACACAGCCCATCACCGCCACCCGCAACGGCACCTCCATGCCCTCGAGTCCGGCGCTGACCGCGTTGGCGAGGGTGTACACATCGACCTGGGCACGGCCACAGGACGGACAGGACACGATCTCGAGCTTGCGGGGCCGCAGGTTCAGCGACTGCAGGATCTGCCCACCGACCTTGACCTCTTCGGCGGGCGGCGCGGACAGCGAGACGCGGATGGTGTCGCCGATGCCCTCGCTCAACAGCGCACCGAAGGCCACCGCGGACTTGATGGTGCCCTGGAAGGCGGGGCCCGCCTCGGTGACGCCCAGGTGCAGCGGGTAGTCGCACTGCGCGGCGAGCTGCCGGTAGGCCTCCACCATGATCACCGGGTCGTTGTGCTTGACCGAGATCTTGATGTCGCCGAAGCCGTGTTCCTCGAACAGGCTCGCCTCCCACAGCGCCGACTCGACCAGCGCCTCCGGGGTGGCCTTGCCGTACTTCTCCAGCATCCGCTTGTCCAGCGAACCGGCGTTCACGCCGATGCGGATCGGGATGCCCGCCGCGCCTGCCGCCTTGGCGACCTCCTTGACGCGGCCGTCGAACTCCTTGATGTTGCCGGGATTGACGCGCACGGCCGCGCAGCCCGCGTCGATGGCGGCGAAGATGTAGCGAGGCTGGAAGTGGATGTCGGCGATGACCGGGATCTGGCTCTTCTTCGCGATCGTCGCCAGCGCGTCGGCGTCCTCCTGGCGCGGACACGCCACGCGCACGATGTCGCAGCCCGAGGCGGTGAGCTCGGCGATCTGCTGCAAGGTGGCGTTGACGTCGTGGGTCTTGGTGGTGGTCATGGACTGCACGGAGATCGGGGAATCGCTGCCCACACCGACATTTCCCACCGTCAACTGGCGGGTCTTGCGGCGCGGAGCGAGCACGGCGGCCGGAGCCGCAGGCATCCCCAATCCGATGGTGCTGGTCACTGTCGCCTGCCTACTTTCGCTGCGTTCGTGCTGGCCGTATCGTCTCCGAGCTTAGTCACCGACGCGGCGCGCCGTTGAGCACGTGAGGTCGATGACACACCGCACGGTACCCGGGCCGGGTGAACCGGGCCGAACAGGAGTGTCGGATGTGGCCGATGGGGCCGTGGAGATGGATCCGTGCGGTCCAACTCAGGGGAACAGGCGGATGGGGTTGATGATGTCGGCCGCCAGGGTCAGCACCATGTACGAGCCGCCGATCATCACCGCCACGTAGGTCAGCGGCAGCAGTTTCAGGAAGTCGACCGGACCGCCCGGGCTCAGCCCGCGCCAGCCGCGCACGGTGTTGCGCACCTTCTCGTACAGCACGACGGCGATGTGACCGCCGTCCAGCGGCAGCAGCGGGAGGATGTTGAAAGCGCCGAGGAAGAAGTTCAAGCTCGCCAGCATCAGCACGAAGACCTCCCACAGGCCCGCCTCCGCGCTCTCACCGCCGATCCGGCTGGCCCCGTAGATGCTGACCGGAGTCTCGGGATCGCGCTCCCCGCCGGTCACCGCTTCCCAGAGCGCGGCCACCTTCGCGGGCATCTCGGCCAGGGCCTCGAAGGTGCGCACGAACAGCTCACCGGTGAACGACACGGCGGCGGGGACAGCGGCGACCGGACCGTACTCGGTGACCGCGGGCGGCGCGTCGAGGATGATGCCGATCGCGCTCACCTGCATGGTCGACCCGTCGGCGGCATAACGCAACACCTGCTGCGGTTCGACCGTCACCTGCACGGACTCACCGGCACGGTCGACGGTGTAGGTGATCGGGCCGGTCTTCTCGCGGGTCTTCTCGGTGAACTCCGCCCAGGTGGCGACCGCGGCGCCGTCGACCTCGGTTACCCGATCGCCCGGCAACAGCCCGGCCCGTTCGGCGGGACCGGCACCCGTGCAGGTCTGCAGCGAGCCGTCGGGATTGGCATCGGCCACACACGCCAGGCTGCCGACGACGGGTGCGGGCTCGTCCAGGTTGGGCAGGCCCCAGCCGATGGCGAGCACCACGATCAGCGCGAAGCCGAGGACGAAATTCATCACGATGCCGCCGACCATCACGACCAGGCGCTTCCAGGTCGCCTGCCGGTACATGGCGCGTTCGACTTCTTCGGGCGCGATCTCGTCGAGGGCGGTCATGCCGACGATGTCGCAGAACCCGCCCAGCGGCACGGCCTTGAGGCCGTACTCGGTCTCCCCGCGGCGGAAGGACCACAGCGTCGGACCGAAACCGATGAAATAGCGGCGGACCTTCATACCGGTCGCCTGCGCGGCCCACATGTGTCCGCATTCGTGCAGGGCGACCGAGATCAGGATGCCGACCGCGAACAGCGCGAACCCGACGGCGAACACCATTAGCTCTCCAGCCCTCCTGCGTTGCGCAGCTCTACGTCATTCCGCGCACGCGCGCCCTCCGGGGCCGCGAGCACTCGACCACACTAACGGTCCGCTCCCCCGGCCCTCGTCCAGTCTGCCAGTGCCCGCCGCCGCTCGCGTGGCGATCCGGGCGTGCGATGTCAGGCGCCGACCAGTTCGGCGGCATAGGCGCGCGCCCACCGGTCGGCCGCGAGCACGTCCTCGACGGTCTCCGGTTCGGTAGTCCACCGGTCGGCGGCCTCGACCGCGCGAGCCACCGTGCGCACGATCTCCGGGAAACGGATACGCCCGGCGAGGAAGCCGTCCACGGCCACCTCGTTGGCGGCGTTGTAGACCGCGGTCACGCTGCCGCCCGCCTGTCCTGCCCGGCGCGCCAGTTCGACGGCCGGGAAGACCTCGTTGTCCACCGGCTCGAAGGTCCAGGTCGACGCGGCGGTGAAATCACAGGCCGCGGCGGCACCGGGCACCCGGTTCGGCCAGCCCAACGCCAGCGCGATCGGGAGTTTCATATCCGGCGGCGAGGCCTGCGCCAGGGTGGAGCCGTCGACGAAGGTGACCATCGAGTGCACGATCGACTGCGAATGCACGGTCACGTCGATGCGGTCGTAGCCGATGCCGAACAGCAGGTGCGTCTCGATGAGCTCGAGGCCCTTGTTCACCAGTGAGGCCGAGTTGAGGGTGTTCATCAGACCCATCGACCAGGTGGGGTGCGCCTTGGCCTGGGCGGGGTCGACGGCTTCGAGCTGCTCGGCCGTCCAGCCGCGGAACGGGCCGCCGGAGGCGGTCAGGATCAGCCGGTCCACCTCGTCGGCCCGGCCGCCACGCAGGCACTGCGCCAGCGCGGAATGCTCCGAGTCCACCGGGACGATCTGACCGGGCGCGGCGGCACGGGTCACCAGGGAGCCACCGGCCACCAGGGATTCCTTGTTCGCCAGTGCCAGTCGGGTCCCCGCGGCCAGCACCGCCAGGGTCGGCTCCAGCCCCAGCGAGCCGACCAACGCGTTGAGCACCACGTCGGCCTCCGTGCGGCGCACCAGCTCGGTGACCGCGTCCGGCCCGGCCAGGGAGATGTCCAGCGCCGCGCCCGCGGCGGGATCGGCGACGGCGACATTGCGGGTGCCGGTGGCGGCCATCTGCTCGGCGAGCAGCGCCGGATTGCCGCCACGCGCGGCAAGGCCGACGACCTCGAACTTGTCGGGGTTGGCGGCGATGACCTCGAGCGCCTGCGTACCAATCGATCCGGTGCTGCCGAGCAGCAGGACTCTCACAATGTCGGACACCCCGCCATTGTGGCGCATGGCCCGACTTCCAACGACGCGGCGTCGTATGTCACGATATCGGTCAGCAAGCCGACTGCGTACCGTCCCTTCGGTACCCCACACAGCTGAGGAGCGATCGTGGCCGCCACGGAGATCGAACCCGCCAAGACCGAGCGCGCCGTCGTCACTCACGTCGACACCGCAGAGGTTCCCTCGGCCGAATGGGGCTGGAGCGGAGAATCGCCGCGCGCCTTCCGGATCGCCGCTATCGTCGTCGCCCTGATCCTGCTGGCCATGCTGATCGGCAACCACAGCGGCAACGTCGAGAACCTCTTCCTGATCGGTTTCGCCGCAACACTTTTCGCGGCCGTGGGCTACGACTGGATCTACCGCCGCAAGCCGCGCTAGCGGCTCGCCGATCGACTGCGTCGCTGCCGACGCCTCGACACGCGTACGGTTCACCGTCCCCGGCGTTTGACGTTCTTCCCGCCGGACCGGCCACCAGCGCGCGCCGAGGCGTTCTTCGGCTGAGCGCCTTTCGCCCCGCCGGTGCCGCCCTTGTTCGCAACTCTCCGGGTGCCCGACGTCTTGTGCCGGGCCGCCGATTTCCGCTGCGCCTCGGAGGCATTCCCCGCACTCTTGCCCGCCGAGGGTGAGCGGGTGCTGCGAGCGGTCCGTCCGCGCACCACGCCGATGAACTCCTCGACCAGATCACTCGTCGCCGCCATGGGCCAGGCCAGCGCGATCTCCGTGTCCGGATGATCGGTGACCGGCCGGTACACCAGATCTCGACGAGAATGCAGGCGCGCGATCGAATGCGGCACCACCGCCGATCCCACGCCCGCGGCCACCATTTCGAACACGACGGCGGCCTGATCGAGATCGGAGGCGTCCTGTAGCCGCTCGGCGGCCAACTCGGCGACACTCACCTGATCGAACACCGAGATCTCGTGATCCTTGGGCACCACGACCACCGGGACCTCGCGGTAGAGCGGGATCACCCCGAGACCTTCCCGATCGATCGGCAGTCGCACGAAACACATGTCGACCCGCCCCTCGGCCAGCGCGGCGTGCTGGTCGGCCGCCGCGAGCGCGACCGTCTCCAGCGGCGTCTCCGGGAAGCGTTCCCGCCAGATCCGCTCCCATTTCGACACCGTCACCCCGGGCACGAACCCCACGCGCAGCCCGGCCGCGTCCTGCGCGCTCGATTCGGGTTCGGCCGGGCGGGCGAGTATGTCGCGCGCCGCGCGCAGCAGCCGCGCGCCCGTGTCGGTGAGCTGCGTGGACTCGGCGCCAGGCACGAACAGCTTGGTATCGAGTTCGGCTTCGAGCTCGATGACGGTGGCACTGAGCCGCTGGCGGGAAATCCCCAGCGACCGGGCCGCGCGCGCGAAGTGCAGTTGCTCGGCCACCTCGGCGAACCAGCGCAGCCTGATGGGGTCGATCGACTCGAACTGGCTCATTCGGCAAGCGTATTGCACCGCCGACGGCGATCCGGTCGAGCCCGCCCGCTAGGCTGTCGCAGTGAGTCCGGACAAGAAATCGCAGATGATGAAGCCACTGACGGCTGCCGACAAGCTCGGCATCTACCTGCCCGCCGCGCCCGCGCAGTTTCGCGACTCGCCGGTCTCCTTCGCCGAACTCGAGCGGTTGCGCGCCGATCCGCCGCAGTGGCTGACCGAACTGCGCCGCAACGGCCCCTTCCCGCGTGACATCACCGCCCGCAAACTCGGCGTCTCCAACAGCGGCCTGGCCCGCGCCGAGGTCTCCGACGCGCTCACCGCCGACGAGATCGCCGCGCTGCTGGCCGATCCGCCGGAGTGGCTGGCCCGCGAACGCGAGAACTACGCGCAGGTGCAGCGCGAGAACGAGCGGATCAAGACCAAGCGCGCCGAGCATCGGGCCGCGACCAACCGGCCGGCCAAGAACCGCTTCGGCACCGGCCGCGAGAGCTGATCACGGCTCCCACTCGAGCTTGACCTGAACCTTTTTCGAGGTTCGACGATGGGTGCGTCGCCGCGCCGACCGCCGATGTTCCCCTACAGCGGAGCGGCGCGCACCGCGGCGAGCAACTCCGCCAATTCGCTTTCTCCACCCGTGCGCTCGAAGACGAGGACCCATCGCCATCGGTCCGGGTCGCTGAATGTCGACACGACGATCGCCTCGTCCGGGCCGATCCGGTCCGCGACGACGAACTTCCGGTCGGTGCGTGAACCGACGGTCTCCGAGCCGTGGACCTCGCCGACTGCGGCCAGCGCATCGGCCGCCCGCCGCGCCTCGGCAGCACTCGGGTAGCTGTAGAAGCCGTAGGACATCGGGGGGTCGAGCCCGGCGACACAGTGCACCTTCGCCTGCCAGGGATCCAACGCCGCCGCGTAGCCCTCGGAATCGAGGAAGTCGTACCACCGGGGATAGAGGAAGCAGGTCGCGCCCTGGTAGCCGTCGCCGGTTTCCGTCCCCGGAGGCAGCATCCCGGGAAACGCGGTACGCATCGCCGCCAGATCCTCCTCGCCCGGGGAGCGTCCGATGGCCGCCCGCACGGCGTCACTGTTCCAGGCCAGCACCGCCACTGCCGCGACCAGCAACAGAACCAGCCCGATGATCGCCAGCGCGACCTTCGTGCCCGCCCCCCTCCGACGCGGGACCGGGGATCGGTTCGGTGCCGGATAGGCCGGTCGCGGCGTCGCCGGCCCTGGGGCCCATCCCGGCCGCGGCTGGCGATGCCCGTAGGGCGGCATCGCCGACGGTGCGACATGCGGCGCGGGGGCACGAGTCGGGGTCGGAGGACGCACGGGTGCCTGGTTCGGGAAGGATCGCGCCGGGGCATGGGGGACCGCGGGTGCGCTCACCGGCGCGCGCTGCACCTGGGCGAGATTCGCTGCCGAGAGTCCCATCGCCTGCCGCACCGCGGCCGCGAACTCGACGCAGGAGTCGAACCGCTCGTCGATACGTTTGGACAGCGCCCGGTTCAACACGACGTCCAGCGCAGACGGCATGCCGGGACGCACCGCGCTCAACAACGGCGGCTGCTCGCGCAGATGACCGTGGATCACCGCCACCGGCTGCGTGGCGGCGAACGGAACCCGCCCGGTCAGCAACCAGAACAGCGTGCACGCCAACGCGTACTGATCCGTCCGGTGGTCCAGGTATCCACCGGTGAGCTGCTCCGGGGACGCGTAGGCCAGCGTCGCGGTCACCGTCCCGGTCTTCGTCAGGTGGGTGGTGTCCTCCTGCGGGCGCGCGATACCGAAATCGGTGAGGAATACCCGCTCCTGGCCCGCCGCCCGCGACAGCAGGATGTTGGCGGGCTTGACGTCACGATGCAGCACACCCATCCGGTGCGCGTAGTCCAGGGCGGTGGCCGTCTCGGCGACGATCTGCGCGGCGCGCTGCGGCGGCAGCGTCCGCGGGTCGAGCGACGAACCGTCCACGCCGTCGACGTACTGCATGGAGATCCACAACTGCTCGTCCTCGACACCGCGGTCGTAGACCGACACGATGTTCGGATGGTCGAGCTGGGCGACCAGGTTCCCTTCCCGCTCGAAGCGCGCCCGCAGTTCGGGATCGGCGAAGGCCTCCCGGTTCAGCAGCTTCAGCGCCGTGCGCCGGGGCAGGCGGGGATGACGGGCCAGATAGACCGCGCCCATCCCTCCTCTGCCGAGCAGCTTCTCCACGGTGTAGCCGGCGAAGACGGCCCCCGGTTGCAGCACTGGTCCCCCGAATTCATCGCGATCGCGTCGTTCAGTTCTCCGCCGCCAGCTGACCACAGGCAGCGGCGATCTCCTGACCCCTGGTGTCACGGACGGTACACGGCACACCTTGGGCGTTCACACGACGGACGAACTCCTGCTCGACCGGCTTGGGGCTGGCATCCCACTGGCTACCCGGCGTCGGATTCAGCGGGATCACGTTCACATGCACCCGCGAGCCCAGCGCCTTGTGCAGTTTCGCACCGAGCATGTCCGCCCGCCACGGCTGATCGTTGACATCGCGAATCAGCGCGTACTCCACCGAGACCCGGCGGCCGGTCTTGTCGGCGTAGTAGCGCGCCGCCTCCAACACCTCGGCGACCGGCCAGCGATTGTTCACCGGCACCAGGGTGTCGCGCAGTTCGTCGTCGGGGGTGTGCAGGGAGACCGCCAGTGTCACCGAGAGTCCCTCGTCGGCGAGCTTGCGGATGGCCGGGGCCAGGCCGACCGTGGAGACCACCACATTGCGCTGGGAGATACCGAGTCCGTCGGGCGCGGGCGAGGTGATCCGGCGGACCGCCGCCACCACGCGCTTGTAGTTGGCCAGCGGCTCGCCCATGCCCATGAACACGATGTTCGACAGCCGCCCCGCGCCACCGGCCACCTCGCCGTCGCGCAATGCCGCGGCAGCCGAGCGCACCTGGTCGACGATCTCGGCGGTGGACAGGTTGCGATCGAGCCCACCCTGACCGGTCGCGCAGAACGGGCACGCCATGCCGCAGCCGGCCTGACTGGAGATGCACAGGGTGTTGCGGTCGGTGTAGCGCATCAGCACGCTCTCCAGCAGGGTGCCGTCACCGGCGCGCCAGAGTGTCTTACGGGTGCTGCCGTCGTCGCAGGTCACGTGCTTGACCGCGCTGAGCAGCGGCGGAAACAGCGCCGCGCCGATCTTCTCGCGGACCGGCGCGGGCAGATCGGTCATCTGCGCCGGGTCGGCCTGCAGGCGGCCATAGTACTGACGGGCGATCTGGTCGGCCCGGAACTTCGGCAACCCCAGTTCCTCGACCGCCGCTCGCCTGCCGTCCGCGTCGAGGTCGGCGAGATGGCGCGGCGGCATGCCACGGCGTGGAGCATCGAAGACGAGGGGCAAGGAGACGGCCATAGTGTCTCCAGTGTCCCATCTGCTCGGATTCTCCGCCGACCCAGGTCAGGAGTCGCTCAGCGCTTGGCCACCCGGCGCAATTGCATGATGCGCACCCCGCCGACCAACGCCATCACCAGCGCGCCGCCGATCACCGACAGCAGCACCGCGACGCCGAGCGGCAGATGGAACTCCCAGAAGAACAAGCTCACCTCGACCGAGGTCAGGTTCTGCAGGATGAACACCAGCAGCAGCACCAGGATGAGCGCGCCTGCGATCAGGCTCATCCAGGCGTAGCCGGTCCTGGATCTGAGGGACTTCGGCTCGCCGGGCACCCCGGGTTCGACGAGGGGAGGTTCGAATTCGTCGTTCGCGGACATGCCTCGATCATGGCCGATGGCTATCGACCGTGATGGGAAATCGGGAACACGGCGCGCCGAGGGGCCTCACACCAGGGTGCTCAACACCAGCCAGGAGACGAATGCCGAGGGCAGCATGGAGTCCAGCCGGTCCATGATGCCGCCGTGACCGGGCAGCAGCGTGCCCATGTCCTTGATGCCGAGTTCGCGTTTGATCTGCGATTCGATCAGGTCGCCGACGGTGGCCACCACCACCAGCCCGACGCCGAGCAGGACACCGATCATCGAATTGGCCTGCAACAGCAGGGTGACCGTGAGCAGACCGCCGATCACGCTGAACACCAGCGAACCGCAGAACCCCTCCCAGGACTTCTTCGGGCTGATCGAGGGCACCATGGGATGCTTGCCGAACAGCACGCCCGCCACGTAGCCGCCCACGTCGGAGCAGACCACCAGGATCATGAAGGTCAGCACCCGAAGGTTGCCGTCATCCTCGAGCAGCAGCAGCGTGGCGAACGCGCCGAGCAAAGGCACCCAGGCCAGGGTGAACACGGCGATGGCGGTATCGCGCAGGAAGTTGCGCGGCGCGGTGCGCATCCCGTGGTCGAACAGGCGCCACACCATGCAGGTCAGGGCAGTGAACGCGAACGCGGCGAGCACGCCCTCGGCGCCGAAGGGCCAGCCGAGCCAGAACACCGCCTGACCGCCCACGATCAGCGGGATGCGCGGCACCAGCACATCGGCCTCGCGCAGCCGTTTGGCCACCTCCCAGGTCGCCACCCCGATGCCGGTCGCGGCGAACGGGATGAACACCAGTGGCGCGAACAGCAGAATGGCGATGAGGGACAGCCCGAGCCCGAAGCCGACAGCGAGCGCGGCGGGCAGGTTTCGTCCCGCCTTCGACGTGACCGGAGCCGGCTCCACAGGCGCCGCCGCGTGCGCGTGGATCGTTTCAGGTGTGCCGTTGGCCGGCATCGGCTCGTCGGCCGCACCTTCGGCGGCGGCTTTCTCGGCCACGATTGTCCCGTCGCTCACTCGTGTGTTCCGTTTCGTCCCCCGCCCGGGCGGGCCCTCGCGTCTTCCTCAGACCTCGAGGAGTTCGGCTTCCTTGTGCTTGACCAGTTCGTCGATCTGGCCGACATACTTCGCGGTGGTCTTGTCGAGCTCTTTCTCCGCGCGACCGACCTCGTCCTCGCCGGCTTCGCCATCCTTCTGGATCCGCCCGAGCTCTTCCATCGCTTTGCGGCGGACATTGCGGATGGCGACCTTCGCGTCCTCGCCCTTGCCCTTGGCCTGCTTCACCATGTCGCGGCGGCGTTCCTCGGTGAGCTGCGGGATGCTGATCCGCAGGATGTCACCGTTGTTCGTCGGGTTCACGCCCAGATCCGAATTGCGGATCGCGGTTTCGATCGGGCCCAGCTGACCGGCTTCGTAGGGCTTGATCACCACCATCCGAGGCTCGGGCACGGTGATGCTGGACATCTGGGTGATGGGCGTGGGCGAACCGTAGTAGTCCACCACGACCCGGGAGAACATGCCCGGGTTCGCGCGACCGGTCCGGATGGTCCCGAGATCGTCCTTCGCTACCGAGACGGCCTTCTCCATCTTCTCCTCGGCGTCGAAGAGCGCTTCTTCTATCACGACCATTTCCTCCACAGCGTCGTCATCGTCATGATCCGCGGGCCGCGGACTCAGGAACGAACCAATGTGCCGATCTTCTCACCGGCGACCGCACGGGCGATATTGCCCTTGACCAACAGATTGAACACCAGGATGGGCATTTGATTGTCCATACAGAGACTGAACGCCGTCGCATCGGCGACCTTGAGACCACGCTCGATCACTTCCTTGTGGGTGATCTCGCTGAACATGGTCGCGTTCTCGACGACCCGGGGGTCCGCGTCGAACACCCCGTCGACCGCCTTGGCCATCAGTACCACGTCCGCGCCGATCTCCAGGGCGCGCTGAGCCGCCGTGGTGTCGGTGGAGAAGTACGGCATCCCCATGCCGGCACCGAAGATGACCACGCGTCCCTTCTCCAGGTGTCGCTTGGCACGCAGCGGCAGGTACGGCTCGGCGACCTGCCCCATGGTGATGGCGGTCTGCACGCGGGTGTCGACCCCCTGCTTCTGCAGAAAGTCCTGCAGCGCAAGGCTGTTCATCACGGTGCCGAGCATGCCCATGTAGTCCGAGCGGGCCCGCTCCATGCCGCGTTCCTCGAGTTCGGCGCCTCGGAAGAAGTTGCCGCCGCCGATCACCACCGCCACCTGAGCACCGCCCGCGACCACCTCGGCGATCTGCTCGGCGACGGTCTCCACGACGTCCGGATCGAGTCCGACCTTTCCGCCGCCGAACATCTCACCACCCAGTTTGAGCAGTACCCGGCGGTATCCAGGACGCGCGGTACCCGGGTCGGTCATCGATGTATCTCTCCTTCGGCGATCGGGTCTGCTCACCGTGGGTGAGCCATCGGTCGGCGGGGTTCCGGCAGGGACATGGAACCGCCCGGTAAAGCCATCTCATCCTGCCTTACGCCGACGGGGTCGAATCCGCAGACCCCCGGGAAAGCCGGGAAAGGCGCCAGGACGGCGAACGGCCCCCCACGCGAGTGTGCTACTCGCGCGAGGGGCCGTCTCGTGGTCAGGTCAGGCCTGGCCGACCTCGAAGCGGGCGAAGCGGGTGATGGTGGCACCGGCCTCCTCCAACTGCTGCTTGACGGTCTTCTTGCTGTCGGTGACCGACGACTGCTCCAGCAGGACGACGTCCTTGAAGAAGCCGTTGACACGGCCTTCGGTGATCTTCGCCAGCGCGGCTTCGGGCTTGCCCTCTTCGCGAGCGGTCTGCTCGGCGATGCGGCGCTCGTTCTCCACGATGTCGGCCGGAACCTCGTCACGACTGACGTACTTGGCCCTGAGCGCGGCGACCTGCATGGCGGCGGCACGAGCGGCCTCGGCCGCGGCGTCGCCCTCGCCCTGGAACTCGACCAGCACGCCGACGGCAGGCGGCAGATCCGAGGCCCGCTTGTGCAGGTAGGTGGCGACCGGGCCGTCCAGCGAGACCACCCGGCGCAGCTCGAGCTTCTCGCCGATCTTGGCGGCCAGCTCCTGCAGGGCGGAGTCGGCGGTGCGACCGTCGCCCAGGTCCAGCGCCTTGAGGGCGTCCAGATCACCGGGCTTGGCAGCGGCGGCCACGGTGACGATCTGGTCGGCGAGCGCCTGGAATTCGGCGTTCTTGGCGACGAAGTCGGTCTCGGAGTTGATCTCGACCATCACGCCTTCCTTGGCCGCGACCAGGCCCTCGGCGGTGGTGCGCTCGGCGCGCTTGCCCACATCCTTGGCGCCCTTGATGCGCAGCAGCTCGACGGCCTTGTCGAAGTCACCGTCGGTCTCGGCCAGCGCGTTCTTGCAGTCCATCATTCCGGAGCCGGTCAGCTCGCGGAGCCGCTTCACATCGGCAGCGGTGTAGTTCGCCATCGGTGGCGAGCCTCCTCGTATGTGTTGGTCAGGTGGGAAAACCACCTTGCCGACCGCTCCTGAACGCAGAAGGGTCGGCAAGGTGAACTATCGGCGCCGAACGGCTCAGAAGTCGGCCGGGGTCTGCGCGGCCGGGGCCTCTTCGGCCGGAGCGGCGGCCTCGGCCGGAGCGGCTTCGGCAGCGGTCTCGGTGGCCGGGCTCGCCTGGGCCAGCAGCTCCTGCTCCCACTCGGCCAGCGGCTCACCCGCGCCCGCTTCGGGCTTGGCGTCGCCGGAGGCCAGACCCGCACGGGCCTGCACGCCCTCGGCCACCGCGGACGCGACGACCTTGGTCAGCAGAGCGGCGGAACGGATGGCGTCGTCGTTACCCGGGATCGGGTAGTCGACCAGGTCGGGATCGCAGTTGGTGTCCAGGATCGCGATGACCGGGATGTTCAGCTTGCGCGCTTCGCCGACGGCGATGTGCTCTTTGTTGGTGTCGACGACCCAGATGGCGGAGGGCACCTTCTGCATGTCGCGGATACCGCCGAGGGTGCGCTCCAGCTTGGTCATCTCACGCGTGAGCATGAGGATTTCCTTCTTGGTGCGACCCTCGAAGCCACCGGTCTGCTCCATCGCCTCGAGTTCCTTGAGGCGCTGCAGACGCTTGTGCACGGTGGAGAAGTTGGTGAGCATGCCGCCCAGCCAGCGCTGGTTCACGTAGGGCATGCCGACGCGGGTGGCCTCGGCCGCGATGGACTCCTGAGCCTGCTTCTTGGTGCCGACGAAAAGGACGGTGCCGCCGTGGGCGACGGTCTCCTTGACGAATTCGTAGGCCTTGTCGATGTAGGTCAGCGTCTGCTGCAGGTCGATGATGTAGATGCCGTTGCGGTCGGTGAAGATGAACCGCTTCATCTTCGGGTTCCAGCGCCGGGTCTGGTGTCCGAAGTGCGCGCCGCTGTCGAGCAGCTGCTTCATTGTTACGACAGCCATGGCTCTCGTATCTCTCTTTCGTTGCCGGTTGACGCAGGCGGTCGGTGACCGTCTGCCCTGACGCCGCCGCATCACCGTCAACCCGCTCGAGATTCGATCGGGACCAGCCGGCGATACCCTGCCCGCGGGCGTCACGCGAAACGAGGACACAGTGTGTTGGCTCGGATTCACGAACGACGCCGGTGGAACAAGCACGGGTGGCGCGCGAAGTCGGTTCATGCCGAGCACGAACCGCTCGATCAGTCTACGATCCTGATGGCCTCCGGAACGAATCGGGTCTGTCCACAGGCTCGAAGTTGTCCACAATCGGCTGGTCGGGCATTCCGGACGGACGCCATCGGCGGCAGGCTCGACGACATGTCACGACGGTCTTCCACGGTCCTGCTGCCACTGCCGCTGCTCCTCGCATCATCCCTGGCGGCGTACTACTTCGCCGCCCCGGCGAGTGCGGGCCCGCCCGGCCCGTCCTTCGCGGTCACACGTCCGGCTGTCGCCGTCTCGAGCACGTCGGCGCCGGGCCTGCTTCCGGCACGCCCGATTCGTTCGACCGGCACCCGAGCGCCGGTCGAGCGGCCGGAGGCCATCGGCTCTTCGGCCGAGCCGACCGGGCATCCTCCTCGCGGGTTGCTCCGCCGAGCGCCGCTGCCGACCGGGTCGGCGACGGCCCTCCCCGGCGTCGCCGCTGTGACGCCGAGGTGACCGATGGCTTCGCATCCCCTCTCCCTCCCCGAGGCCGTCGCCCGTCCGCGAATCTCCCCGTGCTCGTCGTCGTGCTGCTGGTCGCGGGGGCGGCGCTGGCGAGCGGAGGCGCCGCTTTCGCCGCGCCGACCGGGGAGTTCGACTGGCCGCTGCGACCGCGCCCCGCTGTCGAACGGCGTTTCGACAAGCCCGAACAGGACTGGCTGCCCGGGCACCGCGGCGTCGATCTCGCGGGCTCCGCGGGTCAGGCCGTGCTGGCAGCCGGGGACGGCATCGTCGCGTTCGCCGGAACAGTGGCGGGCAGACCGGTGGTCTCGGTCGATCACGAGGGCGGGCTCCGCACCACCTACGAACCTGTCGCCGCGGCGGTGGCCGTCGGCGAACGGGTCGGGCGCGGCGCTGTCCTGGGCATCCTCGACGCCGGTCATGCGGGCTGCCCGGCACCTGCGTGCCTGCACTGGGGTCTGCGCCGAGAATCCGGGCGCCGCGGCCCGCCGGAATATCTGGATCCGCTCGGCCTGCTCCGGCTCGCCCCGCTGCGCTTGCTGCCACTCGAGGACCAGCGGAGTCGCAACAGGTCATCGGCGGGCAGATGAGTGCCCGGCATTCGCCCGTCGACTCCACTGCTCCCCCGGTGCGACGATCGAGCCACAGGTTCCACCCCGGACCGGCGCCACATCGCCCGATACCGCCGACCAGCACCGCCGACAAGCTCAGGAGAACGACATGGGAGCGTCCGCACCGCTGCTGGAAGTGCTCGTGCGATCCGTCGACACCCTCGTCGGCGACTTCGATGTCGTGGAACTCGCGCAGCAACTGGTCGACTCCTGCGTCGCACTCACCGACGGGGCCGATGCCGGCTTGTTCGTCGGCAATCATCTCGGTGAGCTGCGCATGCTCGCCGCCACCGACGAACGGGCTCGCGCTCTGGTCGAGGCCGTCGACGGCCCTGCCCGGCACACCTACTCCACCGGCGCGCCGGCGGTGGTCGACGACATCGCCGCCGCGGCGGTCGTGTGGCCGGACTTCGCCACCCACGCAAGCCACCGGGGGTACCGCTCGGTCTACGCGCTGCCCCTGCGCCTGCGCAGCGACACCCTCGGGGCCCTCGCCGTCCTCGGCGACGGGCCGAAGGCGCTCAACCGCGCGCAACTACGCGCCGGCCAGACTCTCGCCGACCTCGCCGCCATCGGCGTCGCCCAGCACGTCCTGCGCCCCCGCGTCGAACCGATACAGGACCGCTTGCCCGTCGCGCTCAACGACAGGGCCACGGTGGAACACGCCAAAGCCCTGCTCGCCGAGCATGGCGGCCTCGACCACGCCGAGGCCTTCGCGCGCCTACGGGCCCATGCGCTGCGCACCGGACGCCGCTTGGCCGAGCTCGCGGGCGGCATCGTCTCCGGCAACATCGACGCGGGCACCGTCCTCACAGTCCCGGCCCGTCGCTGAACATGCTTCGTGTCGGCAACGCGCCGCCCGCGTCCCGGAATCACTAGGGTGTGACGATCGCGAAGTCCGGATCGGGTGTGTCGAGAACCGCGACCAGCGACGCGAGCTTGGTGGGGTCGCCGTCGATCGCGATCTCACCGGCGCCGACCACGACGCCGAAATCGTCGCCGGCGAGCAGGACCCGCACCAGGGCGGCACGCGAGAGGGTGAAGGTCGCGTCGGCGTCGGGCAGCGAGCCGTCCACGGGGCGTTCGTAGTGGGTGAGCACGCCGTTGCCCAGTTCGACGCGATGGACGCGATCGGTGTCGGTGATCCGCCAGTCGGTCACCATGCGCTGGTCCCAGGCCTTCGGACCGTCCACCCGGAGCGCGACCGAATCGAGTACCTGTTCGACGCTCATGGTGAGCGGCGCGATCGGGGAGCCGGCGGGAGTGGGGGTGCCGAAGATGCCGTAGCGCAGTTCGTAGGCGCCGCTGAGATAGATATTGCGCCGGGTGGCCTCCGCCGAGCCGTAGGCGAGCTGCTCGAAGGCGCTCGCCTGCAGATGCCTGGCCTCCTCGTCGGCCGGGTCGGCGAAGACCACGTAACCGGCGACCTGGGCCACCCAGCGGTAGTCACCGGCGTCGTAGGACTCGCGCGCCTTGCGCAGCACCTCCTCGGCGCCACCCATGAATTCGACGTGCCTGCGCGCCGCCTCGACCGGCGGGTGTTCCCACAGATGCGCCGGGTTACCGTCGAACCAGCCCAGGTAGTGCTGATGGACCGCCTTGATGTGATGACCGATCGCACCGGCACCGCCGCGCGCCGGGCCGACATGCTCGAGAGCGGGTGGCAGTTCGAGCCGTTCGGCGATCTCCGTACCGACGTAGCCGAGATCGAGCAGACGCACGGTCTGGTCGTGCAGATATCCGTAGAGATCCCGATGCAGGGCCAGTGTTTCCGCGACCCGGTCGGCGCCCCAGGTCGGCCAGAGATGGGCGGCCAGGAGCACGTCCGAGGAGGAAGCGAACCGGTTGATCGTCTCGGTGAGCCTGCGCGCCCGCTCCTTCGTGGCATCGCTGTGCGCACCGGCCGACGGAAGATCCGTCATCGGATGATCGAGGCCTTCGGCCAGATACAACGCCCGATGGGCGGGCAGGTGGATGTTCATCGCGGCGGGCCCGTTCGCGCCGGAGATGATCTGGAAGACCAACGGCACGCCGTCGAGAACCTCTCGATGCCCGGTGGCCGGGATCTCGACGGTCGGCGGGAGCAGGGCCACGACGCCGCGCGAGGTGGTCTGGCCGAGCCCGGCACCGACGCTGCCGAGCGGTCCACGGGGCAGCACCGCGCCGGCCCCGTAGGCGGCGCGGCGGGCGGCGGCGGTGCCCGCGTATCCGCTCACGGCGAGCGCGTGGGTACGGAAGCCGGTGGGTGCGAGCACCGGACAACAGCCCGCGAGCACCTCGTCCTCGGTGACGACCCCCGGGCCGCCACCGAAGTGATCGACTCGCGCGTGCGTGTAGACCAGACCGGTGACGGGACGATCGCCACGGTGTTCCCGGTAGAGCGCCAGAGCGGCTGCGGCGGTCTCCACCGACATCAGCGCATCGATCACCACGACACCGCGGTTCCCCTCGACCAGCGTCATATTGGACAGGTCCAGACCCCGCACCTGGTAGATCCCCTCGGCGACCCGGAACAGTCCTTGCCTGGCGGCGAGCCCGGCCCGGCGCCACAGCGTCGGATGCACCGATGGCGGACACGGTTCCCGCAGGAACCTGTAGGAGTCGCTGTCCCACACGACGGTGCCGTCGGCGGTGGCGACCACACCCGGCTCCCGGGCGGCGACGAATCCGCGGTCGGCATCCGCCTCGTCGCGGTGACCGAGGTCGCCGGGGCCGTGATCGCCGGGGCGAGGATCGTGGACGTCGGACTCGGCGGCGCAGGCCGCGCGCCGGTTGGCGGCGACGACCGCCGGGCTCGGATCGGCCGCTGTGCTCATATCCATCGGTGACCTCCTGGCAACCATAACGGCCCGCGGCGCCGGACCCGGCTGTCGCCGCCGTGCGCGGCCATGCCAGGACGCCGGATGACTACGCTCCTTCGACGGGAAACCACTGAAAGCAAACTCTCCGCAACGCCAGGCTAGCGGCGGTCGCCGTAGCCGTCCACGAGCCGCGCTGGCTCGATGTCACGGCTGCGACCGCGTCACGCAACGAGTGAGTCCCGCCGAGCCGGAGCAGGACATCGCAGGCCCGCGCGGCCGGATCCGACGTTGGACGACACCCGCGCGATGGATATGGGAGAGAACGTCTTTCGAGCCGCTGGCGGCCACCGAAGCGCTGGACTAGACGACCACCGCGTCCCCGAAAATCATTGACAGATTCTCCACCGACGACGTGGAGATCGCGCGACGGGGCAGCCCGAGCGAGGCCAGCTCGCCCGCCCAGGGATGATCGCCGAGGATCAGATCCGCGCCACCGAGGCGCGCCCGCATGCCGGCCGGAGCCATCTCCCACCGAGTGCACCGGGTGACGCCCTCTATGTGAGAGTAGGCATCGAACGAGGCGCCCGCGCCGGCGCGCATCGGCGTCGGCAGCCCCGGCCGCACGGTGAGGTCGACCACCAGCGAGTCGTTCTGACGCAGGCGGCCGTGCCGGATTCCCCGATGGGTGACGTCGAATTCCGCGAGTTCCTTCGGAAACCCCCATATCCCGCGCCCGGCGGCGAGAGTGAACTCGCCATCCACCGGCAGCCGGTGGATGAACACCCCGGCGGAGCCTTCGAGCAGCGAACGCAGGTCGGCGATTCCCGACCCCGAGGGCGCGGTGTGATGACCGACCATGACCGACACACCGAACTCGTGATACGGCCCGAGATCACCGTCCACGTATTGCACGAAGACCAGCGTGCACAACGCGCGTCCGCCGGGCAGCCGCAGCGCCCGCAGCCCGGAGTAGTCGATCAGCCGCTGCGCCTCGGTCACGGGCACGAGATAGGTCGCCATGAAAGCGTGCGCGGTCCGAATGCGCACCGGCATCGTGATCCGCGTGCCGAGCACGTCGTGGGTACTCACCGGCCCGCCCGCACCGTGTCCGGCATCTGCCACCATGTGCCCATCCTCCCGAGAACTGAAACCTGTTCCAACAGTAGCGTCGGTCAGGCGCGTGGATGGGCTTGATCGTGCACCTTCTTCAACCGCTCGATGGATACGTGCGTATAGAGCTGGGTGGTCGCCAAGCTGCTGTGACCGAGCAGTTCCTGCACCACCCGCAGGTCGGCGCCACCTTCCAGCAGGTGGGTGGCCGCGCTGTGGCGCAAGCCGTGCGGCCCGAGGTCGGGCGCACCGGGAATCGCGGCCACCACGTCGTGCACGACCGCTCGCGCCTGCCGCGGGTCGAGCCGCCGTCCGCGTCTGCCGATCAGCAGAGCCCGCCCCGACTCCGCTGTCGCGAATGCCGGCCGACCGCGCCGCAGCCACTGCTCTACCGCCTGGTCCGCGGGCGCGCCGAATGGCGTGGAACGCTCTCTGCCGCCCTTACCCAGTACCCGGACCAGCCGCCTCTCCCGGTCGACATCGTCGATGTCCAGACCACACAATTCGCTCACCCGGATGCCGGTGGCGTAGAGCATCTCGACGATCAACCGGTCCCGCAATGCCATCGGATCCTCCTGTCTCGCACCGGATTCCGCGGCATCCATGACCGCCACCGCCTGCTGTCCGCCCAGCACGGCCGGCAAGGTGCGATGCGCTTTCGGTGAGGCGAGCCGCAGCCCCGGATCATGGTCCAGCCGCCCGGTCCCGGCCAGCCACGCGGTGAACGTCCGCGCCGACGACGCCCGGCGCGCCAGCGTGGTCCGTGCCGCGCCGCCGGCGGACAGCTCGGCCAGCCACGACCGCAACAAGGTCAGATCCAGCTCTCCGATCGCCGAATCCGCCGACCGCGCATACAGATGCCCGAGCAGCGCCCGCGCGTCACCCACATACGCCCGGACCGTGTGCTCCGAACGGTTACGCCCGAGCCGCAGATGCCGCGCGAACTCCTCCAACAATGCCGACAGATCCTCCGGCAAACCTTCCATGCCCTCACGGTCGCGCGCACCGCCTCCTCCCGCAAGTCCCCGCGCCGCACCGCCGCCGACCCGCTCACAGCCGCCCCGCCGCAGACCGTTCCCAGCCACACCTTCGACCAGCCCACCCGCACCGCCCCGCCACCGGGCCGATCACAACCACACCGCCCGACCAACCCACCCGAGCCACATGTCTGTTCGCTCATGACCCCGCTACCGGCCGACCCGCAGCCACACTGCGCCTCGCCGCGGTTGTGGCCCCGAGTTGCCGCGGTGCCCGTCACCGGGCCTTTGCCCCAGCAGCGAGTTCCTGCGCCGCTCCTCGGCTCGACCACCGTCGACGTGCCCGCGGGCGGCGTCCGCGTTCAGCGCGCTCGGTACCCCAGATCACCCCACCGGAGCGGGAGCACTTACACGCGAATCCACCGGACGACACGGTGCACGCGACCGCTCCGACACTCACCGGCCACCGTGATGCGCCTGCTGCGCGACCACGACCAGAACATGCTCACCGCCGCGGCGGCGACCACCCCACCACACTCGGGGTGATCGGCGTGAGCACGGCGAAGACCCTCGAGACAACACCGGTCCCGCCTGGTAAACGGCAGCCCGGTTCCTCGACGGGACTTCCCGGGAGAACCGGTGGCCAGGTCGTCGCCGTGAAGGATGTCAGGCCACTGTGAACGGCCGGTGCGATGCCGCGTCCTGTCGGTTCGGTTTTGCCTCGCTCAGCGGGTGCAGGTGCTCGGCGCAGGGGCGTCGGCGAGGCGTTGGGTCATCCAGTCGAGGGCGCGGGCGGTGGCCAGGGGGTAGACCAGTACGTGGACGGTACTGGTTCCGGGCAGGATCGCCGGTACCTCGGAGGCCTTGTCGAGGTGGACGGCGACGCCTTTGGCGCACCAGTCGGTAGCAAGCTGCTCGACCGACTGGTGCGGCACGATGTCGTCGGCGGTGTTGGACACCATCAGCACAGGCGCGTTCGGGGTGAGAGCGCCGATGTCTTGTTGAGCGAGCAGCTCGCGCAGGACCGGATTGCCGGTGATGGCGGACGATATCGTCTCGCCGGTGTGTGTCCAGGCCCGCGAGTCGAGCAGGCCGTAACGGGCGATGCTCTCGCTGTCACATTGGGTTGCTGATTCTTGCAGCCAGGTCTGCCCGGCCGGGCTCAGGATGTTCTGGATCTCGGGTCCGGCCTGTGGATAATCCGCGGCGAGGCCGTTGAGTGCCCAGGCGATGTATCCCTTGGCGACACTGGCGTCCAGCGTAGTCAGCAGCTGCGCCAGGTCTGCGGGCGGCGCGCCGGCGAAGGTACCGCGCACGTCCAGTTCGGGGGCGTATCGCGGCTGTAGTTCGGCAGCTGCGGCTGCGGCGCCCCCACCTTGGGAGTATCCCCAGATCCCGATGGGCGCGGTGGGGGTGATTGTGGTGGCGGGCAGATTCTTCGCGGCGCGCGCGGCGTCGAGAACCGCGTGTGCGGTGGCTGCGCGGTTGAGCCAGTCGTGCACTGCGGGAGTGCCCAGGCCGTGGTAGTCGGTGACCACCACCGCGAACCCGCGTGCGGCGAGCAGCTCGATTGTGGGTACTTCGTAGCCGGCGGCGAGCCCGAGCGGTGGGGTGTAGCCCAGCAGCGATCCGGCTGTTTTGGAGGGCGCGCACGTGTCGCCTTGGCCCTGGGTGCCCACGGCCAAGGTGATCAGCGGCCTCTCGCCGGGCCCGGTCCAGTCGGTGGTGGGCTCGAGGTAGAAGCCGCTGACTGCGATCGGGTTGCCGTGGGTGTCGTTGCTGCGGTACAGGATCCGTGTCGCGTGGCCGGGAAGCGGCCCGTCGGCGCTGGGGATCGACAGCGCCATAGGCAGTGGTTCTGTGCGTAACACATCGCCCGGCGCGGTGGCGCTCAGATCGGCGGGCACATCGTAGAAGTCTTCCGGGGTGGCGTTTGCCGGTGGTGTCTGGACTCCGCACAGCAAGGCCGCGATCGCCGCGACCGATCCCGCCATCGCCCTCGCTCGAGTGCGTTCGACTCCTTTTGGTCGTGGAGAAGGCTGCGACCAAAAGAGGTGTGAGCTTGTCGCCGATGAAGCGGGGGCTGTGGGCGGGAAGGTCGACATCGGAGGCTCCGTCGTTGGAGTGGTGGGCTAATGCGTGGTGGCAGGCCGAGCAGCACGGTCTCGGTGCGGGTCGATCGGTCGGGGCAGCCGCGTGAGCGGGCCGGTGACTACCTGGCTTGCAGAAACTGTCCGGCGTGCACGGCGGTGCCGAACCCTTCGGCGAAGAGACCGTATTCGTAGAACACGTCGTCGGCGAGGACGGTGGCCGCGACGGCGTGGTCGTTACGGTTGATCATGCGGTCGGGCCCATCGAGGCCGGGCATGAGTGATCCGGCGTCGGCGTAGACAGTTGATAGCGAGTAACTGCCCCAGGACGGTGCGACATCAGACCCTTCGATACTGGCAAGTATTGAAATTTGGATACTGGCGAGTATCGTCAGGCTGGTGACCACAGTCAACCCCCGAATCCGCACCCCACGTGCCGAAGTACGGGAAAGAGTCCTGGAAGCGGCTCTGTCCGAGTTCGTCGGCAAAGGATTCGCCGGCACCACGATCGACGCGATCGCCGAGGTCGCGGGCTTCACCAAGGGCGCCGTCTACTCCAATTTCGGTTCCAAAGACGACTTGTTCTTCGCGTTGCTCGACCAGCAGGTCAGTCGCCGGATCGAGGCGGTCACCGCGCTGGCCGACGCCGCTGCCACACGTCCCACGTTCGCAGCGATCGGCGAACTCTTGATGCAGGGCCTGCGCGACAACCGGGACTGGCAGCTGCTGTTCACCGAATACTGGCTGCGCGCTCTCCGAGACGAGGCAGTCCACGAGAGATTCGTGCGACACCGCCGCACCGTCCGGGCCGCGGTCGCCGAGGCTGTCCAGCGCTTGGACCTGGGAACCGAGATCGACCCCGCCACGACCGCGGTGCTGGTGCTGGCGCTCAACAGCGGCCTGTCGATCGAGGAATTCACCGAACCCGGCGTCGTACCGGCAGACCTGTTCGGCGCGGTCCTGCAAGCCGTCATCGCACCGCGATGACAGCGATCCCGCGACGTGCCGGACGTGGTGGCGCCGCGCCGGTGCGCACCGCGATCGGGGAACTGCTCACGATCGGATCCCACGAACTGCATATCCGGCAAGACGGGCCTGCAGACGCCGAACCTCTGCTGCTCGTGCACGGTTTCATGGAATCGCTGCACTGGTGGGACCGGCTCACGCCCTTGCTGAGCGACACCTACCGCGTCATCCGGGTCGATCTGGCCGGCTACGGATGCACCCGTGCCGCCACCGGGTTCGACGCGAGCTCCCAAGCCGCGCTCCTGGAAGCGGCTCTGGACAGTCTCGAACTCTCCGACCTCACCGCCGTCGGGCACTCCTGGGGCGCCGATCACGTCCTGTCTTTGGCCGAACGCTCCGATCGAGTTGCCAGAATCGTGGTCATCGGCCAAGCGCCCGACTGCAGCGACTTGCCGATACCGGCGATCGCACGCCTGCTGGGCTTCGAAGCCATGGACCCGATAGTCGCTCTAGCGCACCGGCTTGTGCCGGAACCGGTCTTCCGCCGCATCATCGCGCACGCGTTCGCCGAGGGATTCGATCTGACGACCTTGGACAACCCCGCACAGCTGTACGCCGATTACAAAGCCATGTCACCGCGAATGTTTCGCGCAGCTGCCCTGGACCGCCCGAAAGCACTCACGCTACGACCTCTCGACGCCCGAGTACGCGAGCTCGCCCGTCCGACACTGGTAATCCACGGACAGCGAGACCGCATGTTCGACTGCGCGAGGGCCATCGCCCGATACGCCGCCGTCGGCGCCCGCACCGAAGTAATCCCCGACGCAGGGCACTCACCGCAGGTCGAAACACCACACCACGTCGCCGCTCTCATACGAGACTTCTGCGGTGGGCTACCACTGAAGATGACTTCGAGCATCACTGAAGGCGACTTCGAAATCTGACAACGGCCCCTTCGACGGCTCGGTCACGCCAACCTAACACGCCACACCCGCCGGTATCGAACGAATGTGCTAACCCACCTCGAACGGCGGAGCCTGCGCACCGCACATCTCGGTCACGACCGGGCAGATCTACGCCAACCGGCGTCCTCGGGGACGGCGAGACCCGCCAGTTCGAGGGCGACCAGCGCCGCGCGTACCGCCGCGATCGCGAGTTCGGTGCGGACAGCCAGATCGGCGGGTGAACATCCGCCCGAAGCGGGCAGTGCGGTGTACACCGTCGCTTCGTCCCCGATGAGCTGATCCCCCGCGACCGTTCCGGCTGCCCCGTTCGCGGCCCGAGCAGTCATGTCAGGCACGGACAACCGCAGAGGGCCCGCTTCGGCGATCACCTCCTCGACGCGAGTGACGAGGTGCGCTTCTCCCTCCCGGATCATGTGATGGCAGCCCGCGGACGCGGCTGAGGAGACCGGGCCGGGGACGGCGAGCGCGGGGCGGCCGAGCCGACGGGCCCACTTGACGGTGTTGCGAGCGCCGCTGCGCATCCCCGCTTCCACGACGAGCACACCGTCGGCCAGCGCCGCGACCAGTCGATTACGGGCGAGGAAACAGTGCTTACGGGCGACGGCGCCCGGTGGGTACTCGCTGACCACCAGACCGGTTTCGGCGATCTGGGAGAGCAGGCGGTCGTGTTGGGCCGGGTAGGGACGATCCACTCCGCAGGCGAGCACCGCGACGGTGGGGCCACCGACAGCCAGTGCCGCGCGATGCGCCATCGCGTCGATGCCGAAGGCGGCGCCCGAGACGACGGTCCATCCCCGCGCGGCCAGCCCACCGACGATCTCGCCGGTCACGTGCTCGCCGTAGCCGGTGCTGCATCGCGCGCCCACCACCGCGAGCGCGCGCTCGCTGATGTCGAGCAACGAACGCGGACCACGCACCCACAGCACCAGCGGAACCGCGCTGTCCGGATCCCGCCCGGCCTCCAGCTGCCCCAAGCCCAACATCCGCCATGCGGGCCACTCCGCGTCGTCGGGCGTCACCACCCGGCCACCGAGGCGCCGCACAACCTCCAGATCGGCTTCGGCCCGGTCGATGTCGCGCCGCGCACGGACCGCCCCGCCGAACGCGTCCGGCAACTCCCGCTCGCGGACCGCTCGTGCGGCCTCGAGCACGCCCACCGCCGCGATCAACGCCGACAGCGGCGCACAAGGCCCCTGGGCGACACGCGACAGGTACACCCAGGCCAGCCGCCGCCGCTCGTCGTCGGACCGGGCCCCGGAATCATGCACCACATGACGCAGGAGATGTTGTCGACGGCGGTCGTCGGGTGCGGTGAGCGCGCGTTCTTCGACCACCGCGCCGCTCGACGCCACCTCCGCCGGACGACCGGTCGAAGATTCGCCTGCGCCGATGCCGGATCCGGCATCGGGGTGGCCGGGCTCGACGTCTCCCTGCGCCGCCGAGCCGCGGCCGTATCCCGCTCCCTCACCGGTGACCTCGTCCGCGTTCACCGGCGCCGGAAAACCGGAAACCTCTTGTCGCGCGGCCGCATCCGAGACCACACTCGAACCGCGTGCGCCGAGTACACAGCCGAGATCCACAGAACCGCCGGCGTTCGGCCCACCGACCGCACTCGATTCACGAACTCCGCTCGGACCCTCGACACCTCCAGCACCCACGGCTGCGGCCTCGGCACCTCGTGCGACCTCGATGTCGCCGGGTTCGCGAACTACACGGCTGTTGCGCACCGCGCTCGTTCGATGTGCCCGTCCGATGCCGGGCACATCGCAGATTACCTCGGGCACAATCACTTTCCCTTCGGTTTCGCCGACATCCACCGAGATTTCCGGCGTGTCTTTCCCCGGCCGTGTCATTGCGCGCTCCGGCGGCGAAAGTTCAACGCCAGCATCACGTCTCGCGCCGAGGGCAACGTGCCACCGCCCAGGTCGCTGATCGTCCAGGCGACGCGGATCGCGCGATCTGCGCCGCGCGCGGAAAGCCTGCCCATCCGGACGGCCGCTTCCAACGGGGCGATGGCGTCCGGGGGCAACGGAAACCTCCGCCGCAGAACATGCCCCGGTACCTCGGCATTGAGACGCCAGCCGTCGGCACGCCAGCGCTCGGCGGCGGCCACTCGGGCGCGGGCCACCCGTTCGCGCACGGCGGCGCTGCTCTCGGCCGCCTCGGAAGTCAGCACCGGCCCGGTGTGACCGTGCATCCGTACCCACAGGTCGATGCGATCCATCAGTGGTCCGGACAGTTTGCCGAGATAGCGGCGCCGTGCCAGCGGCGGGCAGACACAGTCGATGTCGCGTGCGGGAGCGCACGGGCACGGATTGGCCGCCAGCACCAGCTGGAACCGTGCCGGATAGCGCGCCACCCCGTCACGCCGGGCGATGCGCACCTCCCCCTCCTCCAAGGGGGTGCGCATGGCTTCGAGCACCTTGGTACCGACTTCGGCGCATTCGTCGAGGAACAACACACCGCGATGCGCGCGACTGACCGCACCGGGCCGCGCCGTGCCCGACCCGCCGCCGATCATGGCGGTGACCGAGGTGGAGTGATGCGGCGCGACGAAGGGCGGCACCGTCACCAGTGGATGCTCGCCGGACAGGGCCCCCGCCATGGAGTGGATGGCGGTCACCTCCAGCGACTCGGCGTCGGTGAGCGGCGGAAGCAGACCGGGAAGACGTTGGGCCAGCATGGTTTTGCCGATGCCGGGCGGACCGGTGAGCAACAGATGGTGACCACCCGCGGCGGCGACCTCCAGTGCCCAGCGGGCCTCCTCCTGCCCCACCACTTCGCTCAGATCACCAGGCGGGACCGTCATGTCCGGCAGCAGACCCTCCGGTTCGGCGAGTGTGCCCTCTCCCCGCAGCCAGGCCACGAATTCGCGCAGGCTGCTCACACCGAGCACCTCGATACCGCGCACCAGCCCCGCTTCGGCCAGCGCTTCGCGCGGCACCACCACGGTCGCACAGCCCGCGCGGCGTGCGGTCAACACCGCGGGCAGGACACCGCGCACCCGACGCACCCGCCCGTCGAGGGCGAGTTCGCCCAGCAACACCGTCTTCGCGAGCTTGGTCGCCGGTACCGCGTCGGCGGCGTCGAGGACCGAGGCGGCCAGGGCGAGGTCGTAGACACTGCCCAGTTTCGGCAGGGTGGCCGGGCTCAGCGCGAGAACGACCCGGCCGTCCGGCCACTTCTCCCCCGAGTTCGCCACCGCCGCGCGCACCCTGTCCCTGGACTCGGAGAGCGCGGTGTCGGGCAGGCCGACCAGATGCACCGAGGGCAGTCCCTGGCCGATGTCGGCCTCGATCTCGACCAACTGCCCGTCCACGCCGGCGACCGCGACCGAATGAGCTCGCCCGAGCGCCATCAGAAGACCGCCTGGAGATGATCGATGACCGGGCCTCGCCCCGGTGTCATCAGCACCGACACCACGTCGAAGCGGATGTGCCGCCACGGGCCGTCCTGTTCGGCCAGCCAGAGCAGGGCGAGCCGACGGATGCGTTGCCGCTTGCTGAACGTGACGGCTTCGGCGGGCGTGCCGTAGGCCAGCCCGCGGCGTGTCTTCACCTCCACGAAGACGGTGGTCGTCGCGTCCTGCGCGATCAGATCCAGCTCGCCGTATCGGCACCGCCAGTTCCGCGCGACGATCTCCAAGCCCGCGTCCCGCAGGAACCGGGCCGCCAGTTCTTCCCCTCGTGCGCCGAGCGCCTGTTTGTCTCCCACGCGGCCCATCGTGGCCGTATCCGGCATGGGCGCCCGGAGCGCGACCTGGGCTCACGCACCACCCTGTGGACTACCGGGCGGCTGTGCACAACTGCCCGGCTATTCGGGAAGCCGCAGGTCCGGCTTCTCCAACTCCTCGATGTTGACGTCCTTGAACGTGATCACCCGGACGTGCTTGACGAAGCGGGCGGGTCGGTACATGTCCCAGACCCAGGCATCGCTCATACGCACTTCGAAGTACACCTCGCCGTCGGCGTTCTGCGGACGCAGCTCGACGGAATTGGCCAGGTAGAAGCGACGCTCGGTCTCCACCACGTACGAGAACTGACCGACGATGTCCTTGTACTCGCGATACAGCGAGAGCTCCATCTCGGTTTCGTACTTCTCGAGGTCCTCGGCACTCATCGGGTGGGACGTCCTCCTTCTCGGCGCACTGCGTCGTATTCGACAATCATCCCGCATGCGCCGATTCGGCAGCCACCCGGCTGCCCTCCTCGGCACCGTCGGCGAGCACCCGACCCGCGTGGTCGACCGCGGCGCCGGGCCGCGTCGATCCCCGTTCGTCGCGTACATTGCGCCAGGATCTGCGGTGCTCGGGACAGGGACCGAGTCGCTTCAACGCCGCGATGTGCTCGGATGTGTTGTAGCCCTTGTGGGCCGCGAAACCATACCCCGGATGGCGGCGGTCCAATTCGATCATGATCCGGTCCCGGGTGACCTTGGCGAGGATGCTGGCGGCCGCGATGCAGGCCGCGGTCGCGTCCCCGCCGATCACCGGCAGGGAGGGCACCGCGAGCCCGGGCACCCGGAAACCGTCGGTGAGGACATAGCCCGGCCGCTGTCGCAGGCCCGCCACCGCGCGGCGCATGCCCTCGATGTTGGCCACGTGGATACCGATCGCGTCGACCTCCGCGGCCGGGATCACCACGACCTCGTAGGCCAGCGCCAGCCTGGTGATCACCGGGAACAACCGCTCACGCGTCGCCTCGGTGAGTTTCTTGGAGTCGTCGAGGTCGGCCAGCCGGTCGTAGGCCTTGGGCGCGAGCAGACAGGAGGCGACCACCAGCGGTCCGGCGCACGGCCCGCGTCCCGCCTCGTCCACCCCGGCCACCGGGCCGAGCCCGCCGCGGATCAGCGCCGCTTCCAGCGTGCGCAAACCACCCGCCTTGCGCATCACCATGCGCGGCGGCCACCCCATTCGTACTGTCACTCTTCGATCCTCCCCCGCCGATCAGTTCGCCTGCGGGTCCTCGGATCGGATCGGTCCGATCCGGCCGGGCGGCCAGATCTTGAACACCGCTTTGCCGCGCACATTGTCGATCGGCACGGTGCCCTGCCACTCGTCTCCCACATGCGCGCGCGAGTCCGCGGACTGGTTGCGGTTGTCGCCCATCACCCACAGATGGCCTTCGGGCACGACGACCGGGCCGAACACCCGGCCGGATGGGTAGGAGGCGTTCTGCTGGCCGGGAAGCCAGCGGAAATCGTTCTCCACATACGGCTCGACCAGCGCCTTGCCATCGACCATCACCCGCCCCTCGGCGTCACAGCACTGGACGGTCTGACCGCCGACCGCGATGACCCGTTTGACCAGATCGTTCTCGTCCGGCGGGACGAGTCCGAAGTAGGAGAGGAAGTTCTGCAGGCCGCGTACCACCGCGTTGTCCGAGCGGATCGACTGGTAGCGGGTGTTCCACGATTCCGGACCGACGAAGACCACCACGTCACCCGGCTGCGGGTCGCTGCTGTAGTAGCTGATCTTCTGCACGTAGATGCGATCGCCGATCTGCAGTGTCTCCTCCATCGACTGCGAGGGGATCACATACGGACGGCCGACGAAGGTGACCATCAACGCCGCGATGACGGCGGCGATCACGATGAGGACCGGTAGCTCCTGCCAGAACGGCCGTTGCGGCTTGGCTTTGCGCTTCGCATTGCGGCGGCCACGGCGCCTGCCGCCCGCGCCTTCATCGTCCGAATCGGACACTCGCACCGATCCACTCTCGTCTGCCACGCCGAACAGACTAGCCCGGCACCGGAACGTACGTCCGATGCCGGGCCAGTCGAAGATCAGTTGTGCCCCGCGAGGGCGAGCGCTCAGCGCTTCTCCTTGATCTTGGCCGCCTTACCGCGCAGGTCGCGCAGGTAGTACAGCTTCGCGCGGCGGACATCACCGCGGGTCACGACGTCGATGTGATCGATGTTGGGGCTGTGCACCGGGAAGGTGCGCTCGACGCCGACACCGAAGGACACCTTGCGCACGGTGAAGGTCTCGCGGATGCCACCACCCTGGCGACGGATCACGACGCCCTTGAAGACCTGGATGCGCTCCTTCGAGCCTTCGATGACCTTCACGTGCACGTTCAGGGTGTCGCCGGGACGGAAGTCCGGGACATCGCTGCGCAGCGACTTTTCGTCGACGAAGTCAAGGGTGTTCATTTTCATCCTTCTGGAGTTCGCGCGAACAGAGGACCCTGGCGGCACACGTGTGCGCGACCGGTTCATGCTCCGAATTAGGGGATGCCCCCGGGGTCGGGAAAAGCGCCCAGGGCAACCCGAGCATTGTGCCAGATCGGAGCGCCGCGGAGAAAATCGGGCCGCCCCGCACCCCAGCTCACGGACCGCGGCTCACGGTGGCGTCGGTCGTCGACTCGGCGTGCTCCCCTGTCCGTACACCGTCCCCGTCCGCCTCCTCGCCCGGCTCGTGGTGGCCCGTGCCGGGACGGTCCGCGATCCAGGAGAAGTGATGCCGGTGCGGCGAGGGCGGCGCAGGCACCACGGTGCGGCTGAGCTCGGCCTCGGCAGCCGTGCGGACATGCTCGACGTCGGGCTTGCCCGCGACCAGGTCCTGCACGAAGATCTTCGCCCGGATGACCGGCCTGCGGTAGCGACGTTCCCGCACGATCGCGCGCGCCATCAGTCGCCGCCGATCGCCGTAGCGCCACCGGGCCCACGGCGCGCCCGGCCTGCTCAACCGCAGCGCACCGACGAACAGCAGCGGTGGGAAGAACATCCCGAACAGGCCGGTCCAGATCTTGCCCTTGGCGATGACGATCGCGGCCATCGCCAGATTCGCCAGCGCGAACGCGACCGCCACCAGGTGCCCCCAGGTGCCCAGCGAGTCGCGGAAATCGTTGACCTCGAGCAACGAGAGTGGATGGAAGCCCAGCAACAGCAGACCGGTCACGGCCAGCGCGACGAAGACCGCGTCCACCGAGGTGCGACCTTGTTCCTCCCAGTAGACATCGCGCAGGTAGTAGATGAGCGCGAACTCGTCGAGCACCAGCGCCGCGCCGACCCCGAACCCGGCGGCCAGTGCCGCGGCGACCGGGGTACTCGCGTCCTCGAGGACCGCGACCATGCCGAGCCCGGAACCGAGGACGAGGACCACGCCGAACACCATGTGGTGGATGTGCACGTCACCGGCGCGCAGGTTGCCCGGCCACCAACGCACCTGCGCCCGGATCATCCGCACGCTGAGCCGGATGAACAGGAAGCCGAGCATGAACCCGAACAGGAAGCACAACAGCGGCAATCGGCCGGTCGCGATCACGTCCTCTTCGAGCCACCGTCGCATGACCGCCGATTCCTCCCCTCGTCGCCGGGTGCCCGGCTCCGGGGTCAGCTCCCGAAGCCGGCGCGGCGCAGAGCGTCTGCCATCGATCCGCTCGGCGCGGGCGCGGGCCGCTTGCCCTGATTGCCCTTCTGCTGCCGCCCCTGACCATTCTGCCGTTGTCCGCCGCCCGAAGCGGGCGAACCGCCGCGACGAGCGCCGTCGCGATTGCCACCGCGCTCGCTCTTGGCGGCGCCCGGCTCATCGTCCAAGCGCAGCGACAGCCCGATGCGCTGGCGCGCGACGTCGACCTCGAGCACCTTGACCTTGACGACGTCGCCGGACTTGACCACCTCGCGCGGGTCTTTGACGAACGAATGCGACATGGCCGAGACGTGCACGAGGCCGTCCTGGTGCACGCCGACATCGACGAACGCGCCGAAGGCCGCGACATTGGTGACCACGCCTTCGAGCACCATGCCCGGCTTCAGGTCGGCGACCTTCTCGACTCCCGCGGCGAATTCCGCGGTCTTGAACTCCGGGCGCGGGTCGCGGCCCGGCTTGTCGAGTTCGCTGATGATGTCGGTGACCGTCGGAACGCCGAACTTCTCGTCGGTGAAGTCCGCGGGACGCAGCGCGCGCAGGGCGCCGGTATTGCCGATCAGCTCGCTGACGTCGCGACCGGTGGATTCGATGATGCGCCGCACCACCGGGTAGGCCTCGGGGTGCACCGCGGAGCTGTCCAACGGGTCGTCACCGCCGCGGATACGCAGGAAGCCCGCGCACTGCTCGAATGCCTTGGGGCCCAGGCGCGGCACGTCGAGCAGCGCGGTCCGGGAACGGAACGGGCCGTTGCCGTCCCGGTGGGCGACGATGCTCTCGGCCACCGAGGTGGCGATGCCCGACACCCGCGACAACAAGGGCACCGAGGCGGTGTTGACGTCGACACCGACGGCGTTCACCGCGTCCTCGACGACCGCGCCGAGCGAGCGCGCCAGCAGTGTCTCGGACACGTCGTGCTGATACTGGCCGACCCCGATGGACTTCGGGTCGATCTTGACCAGCTCGGCCAGCGGGTCCTGCAGGCGCCGCGCGATCGAGACCGCGCCGCGCAGCGAGACGTCCAGCTCCGGCAGTTCCTGGGAGGCGTAGGCCGAGGCCGAGTACACCGACGCGCCTGCCTCGGAAACCACGATCTTGGTCGGCTTCTTCGCATCCTCGGTGGCGCCGATGCGCGCAATGAGCTCGGCGGCCAAGGCGTCGGTCTCGCGCGAGGCGGTCCCGTTGCCGATGGCGATCAGCTCGACACCGAAGCGCGCGACCAGCGCGCCGAGCACCGCCAGCGATTTCTCGGTCTGGCCCTGCGGTTTGTGTGGGTAGATCACCTCAGTGGCGACGACCTTGCCGGTGGCGTCGACGACGGCGACCTTCACACCGGTGCGGTAACCGGGATCCAGGCCCATCGTGGTCCTGGTACCGGCGGGTGCGGCGAGCAGCAGGTCGCGCAGGTTCGCGGCGAAGACGTCGACGGCGTCCTTCTCCGCGGCCTGACGCAGCCGCATCCTGGTGTCGATGCCGAGGCTGACCTGCAACTTGGTGCGCCACGCCCACCGCACGGTGTCCAGCAGCCAGGGGTCGGCCGGGCGGCCGCGGTCGGCGATACCGAACTTCGCCGCGATGCGGCCCTCGTAGATGCTGCGCCGACCGGGCTCGAGTTCCTCGGTATCCGGCTCGAGCTGCAGGCTCAGCACTTCCTCCTTCTCGCCGCGGAACAGCGCGAGCACACGGTGGGAGGGCAGCGAACTGAACGCTTCGCTGAATTCGAAGTAATCGGCGAACTTGGCGCCCGCCTCTTCCTTGCCCGGCCGCACCGAGGAGGTGAGCTGCCCGCGGTTCCACATCAGTTCACGCAGTTCGCCGACCAGATCGGCGTCCTCGGCGAACTTCTCGACCAGGATGGCGCGCGCGCCGTCGAGCTGCTCGGCGCTGTACTGTGCCGGGTCTGTGGCGGGATCGCCCAGCAGTGCCTCGGCCACGGGTTCGTGTCCGGCTTCGCGGGCGATCTGAGCCTTGGTGCGCCGCTTGGGCTTGTAGGGCAGGTAGATGTCCTCGAGGCGCGCCTTGGTCTCGGCCAGCAGCAGGCTGCGGTGCAGCTCGTCGTCGAGTTTGCCCTGCGCGCGAATGGATTCGATGATGGCCGCGCGGCGCTCGTCCAGCTCGCGCAGGTAGTGCAGGCGCTCGTCGAGCTGGCGCAGCTGGGCATCGTCGAGACCGTCGGTCGCCTCTTTGCGGTACCGGGCGATGAACGGCACCGTCGAGCCGGCGTCGAGCAGTTCCACCGCCGCGCGGACCTGGCTCTCGCGGACGCCGAGTTCCTCGGCGAGGCGTCTGCCGACACTCGCGGGGGCCGCGAGCACGGCCGTCGGTGCGGCGGCGGTCGTATCGGTGCTGTTCGTCTCTGAACCGGCGATCTCGGGCGCTGTCGTCACGAGCGGCAACACTAGCGGCTCACCCGCCGACGAGCTCGCCCCGCCTCGCGCGGGGGTGTCTGCTGTCTGCTCGGGTGGCAGACCGCGGCGCGGCCGGAAACCCGGCCGCGCTGGGACGATCCGTCACATTCTCGCCGATCGCGTCGGGTCTCAGCGGCCTTCGCGCTCGCGCAGGATGAAGCGCTGCACCTTGCCGCTGGGCGTCTTGGGCAGGCTGTCGACGAAATGTACCCGGCGCGGATAGGCGTGCGCGGCGAACTTGGTCTTGACCAGCCGCTGCAATTCCTCGGCGAGAGCGGCGTCGCCGCTCACCCCCGTGCGCAGCACGACGAACGCCTCGAGCACCTCACCGCGCAGTTCGTCGGGCAGGCCGACCACCGCCGCCTCGGCGACGTGCTCGTGCATCACCAGCACGCTCTCCACCTCGAACGGGCCGATGCGGTAGCCCGCCATGATGATGACGTCGTCGTCGCGGGAGGAGAAGTGGTAGAAGCCGTCGGCGTCGCGCGACCCCGCGTCACCGGTCAGGTACCACCGGCCGTCGGCGGTGAACCGCTGTGCCGTGCGTTCGGGCGCGTCGAGATAGCCCGCGAACCACATCAGCCGACTGCGCTCGGCGTCGATGGCCAGTCGCCCGACCACGCCGGGCCCGACCTCGACATCGGCGTCGTCGGCGAGCACCGAGCAGACCCAGCCGGGCAGCGGCCTGCCCATCGAGCCGATCGGCGCGACGGCGTCGAGGAGCTCGTGCCAGGCGTTGCAGATCACCATGCCGTGCTCGGTCTGGCCGTAGTGGTCGCGCACCGGCACACCGAGAGCACGCGCCGACCACGCCACCACATCGGGGGTGAGCGGTTCACCGGCCGAGGAAGCGCGGCGCAGGGCGATCCCGGCGGGTACGCCGGTGTCGCCGGAGCGCAGCGCCCGGTAGACCGTGGGCGCGGCGGCGAAGTTGGTGACGCCGAACCTCTCCAGCACCTGCAGGGTCAGGGCGGGCGAGAACGGGGCGTGCAGCAACAGGCTGCGGGTGCCCGAGGCGAGCGGCGCGAGAATCGCGTAGTACAGGCCGTAGGCCCAGCCGGGGTCGGCGGCGTTCCAGAACACGTCGTCGGGACGGACGTCGAGGGCGAACTCCTGGTAGGCGTGGAAGGACGCCAGCGCCCGCACCGGAATCGGCACTCCCTTCGGTGTGCCGGTGGTGCCGCTGGTGAACAGCTGCACCAGCAACCCGTCCCCGCCGACGGTGACCGCTTGGGCGCGCGGATCATCGGCGGTGTAGGCCTCGAGCAGCTCGGCGAGGGCCAGCGGCTCCCGTACCGCCAGATTCGGCGACGGCTGCCCGGACACGATCAGCCGCCACGGCACCTGTGCCGGGATGTCCTCGCCGGGCAGCAACTTGGCGGCCTGGTCCGCGTCGGAGATCACCACCGCGGTACGACTCGCCTCCAACCGCATCGCGATGGCGGGCGGCGCGAACGCCGTGAACAGCGGCACGTGCACCGCGCCGCGACGCCAGATGCCCAGCAGCGCGACCACCAGGTCCGCCGATTTCCCCATGAGAGTGGCGACCCGGTCGCCCGGGGCGACACCCATGCCTGCCAGCGCCGCGGCGAATCGGGCGGAGCGCTCGCGCAGCATGCCGTAGGTGAGGTCGGTCGAGGACAGATCGGATTCGATCACCGTGAAGGCGACAGCGTCGGCGGGATGCCGATCGCACAGCAACTCGGCAGCACATGCCTCGGGCCCGTCGTAGGTGCGCAGGAACTCGCGCACCCGCGTGTCGACGTCCACCAGCGCGTTCACGTCGATGGCCATTTCGGTCTCCTTCTCGATTTCACTGAACCCCACGTCGAATAGGATGTGGGTCTGATCACGTCGGCAACTACCCCCGAAAAGGGGTGACAACTCTTGACAGGCACCCCCCTGCTGCGTCCCCGCGACGGTGACGCGCTGCGCGCGGAGGTTCGCTGGGTCGCCCGGGAGACGGCCGCGCCGATCGTGTTCGGCGGCGAGATCCACGACGACACCCTGCTCCTCTCGGAGTTCGTCGGGACCAAGACCACCGGCCTGCGTGGGTTGCCGGTGTTGCGCAATTCCGGGCTGGGCGGGCGCGTCATGGACGTGGGACGTCCGATCTCGCTGGCCGACTACCGCAATGCCGCCTCGATCACCCACCACTACGACGAACCGGTCACCGGCGAGGGCATCCGTTCGGTGTTCGCGGTGCCGGTCATGGTCGGCGAGCAGTCCAGAGCGGTGCTCTACGCGGCCACCCGCGGCGGCCCGCTGGGCGATCGCACGGCCGAGCTGATGGTGCGTGCGAGCAGGCGCCTGGCCGGCGAGATCGCCGTCCGCGACGAAGTCGACCGCAGGCTGCGGATGCTGGACGTGCTGTCCCCGGCGCATACGGCGGGCCCGGAGATGCTCGAGGAACTGCGGGGCATCCACGCCGATCTGCGGGGACTGGCCTCGGTGGTGGGTGACGAACCGACCAGGCGACGTCTGTACGAGATGTCCGCGCGGCTCGTCCGGGTGCTCTCGGGCGAGCGCGCCGCGGACCCGTCGGCCGTGCCGACATTGTCGCGGCGCGAGCTGGACGTGCTCTCCGAAGTCGCCCTGGGATGCACGAACTCCGAAGTGGCCCGACGACTCTCGCTGCAGCCGGAGACCGTCAAGAGCTATCTGCGCAATGCCATGACCAAGCTCGACGCACACTCCCGGCACGAGGCCGTCGTCATCGCCCGCCGCCTCGGCCTGCTGATCTAGCCGACCTCGTGGGTGCCGTATCCGGCGCCGTCGTGCACAGCGCCCGAGTTGTCCACAACGGCGCAGCGGCCCGTTCCGCAGCTGTCGACGACCGTGCGATGATCGGTCCCGTCCGATTCCGGGAGGGGGAGTTTCGATCATGGGCTGGAACACGATTCGCGACGCCGCGCGCGTCGCCGTCGCCGCCGCACTGGCCGCCGCGCTGGCCGCCTGCGGTTCAGGTGCCGCCGAGACGGGTGGTACGAGCGGACCGCCGGACGCACCGATCCTGAACCTGTCCGGCATCGAGAAGATCGACCTCGGAACCTATCGCGACATCGGTGTCACCGAGAACGGGCTGTACACCGTCACCGAGGACGCGGTGACCGGCTTCGACCCGACCGGCGCGCGGCAGTGGACGCTCCGCAAGGACGGCATGGCACCCGATCCGGAGCGCGTGCAGGCGGTGCCCTATGAGGCAGTCCTGATGGTCGGCTGGGACGAGGCGCCGGGCCTGGTCGCATACTCCACCGAGACCGGCGAAGAGCTGTGGAGCACGCAGGCACCGGAGTGGCACCAGGTGGCGGTCACCGACGGGCGGGTGAGTTTCGCCGATGCCTACAGCGGGCGGCAACGCTGGTCGGTGGAACTGGCGTCCTTCGGCTGCCCGGTCACCGACGATCCACTCGCCCCGGTGTGGATTCGCGACGCCGTGCTCGTCCGGTGCTACACGGCCGTCGGCGCGGACGGGCGAGGCACCGATCAGTGGGCAGGTGCGCTGAATCCGGCCGACGGCACGGCACTGTGGCAGCGGCGGCTCACCGGGAGCGAGAACGTCGCCGTGGAGTCCAGGAACACGCTGGCGATCGAGCACGAGGGCGGAGACACCGAGGTCGTCGACCTCACGACCGGCACCGCGATCGCGCGTCGGCCGGCCGCACCGGGCTCCCGGTACCGGCTGCCCCGTCCCGACGGGATCTCGCTGGTCATGGACAGCACCACGCTGAGCGACAACACCGAGATGCGCTTGCAGGAAGCCGACGGCCGGGTGCGCTGGACGGCGCCACTGGACGCCGCGGAAGAGGTTCTGCCGCTCACCACGGTGGTCAGCGGCAATGTCATCCTGGCCACGATGCAGCGGACATCCGGCGACCGGACGGCGTCACTGCTGGCCTACGACATGACCACCGGTGCGCGCACGCTGGTGGCCGGGCCCGGCCCGAGCGTGCGGGACGAACAGCCGCTGCTGAGGATGTCGGTGCGACGACAACAGGTACGGACGCAGTCGGCGCCCTGGGGGGTGCTGGTGCCGGACGAAGACGGCAGTGTGGCGGTCGTGCCCGCCGAGTGAACGATCAGTCCGGCGGCAGCAGATCCGGGCGGCGTTGTCTGGTTCGCTCCACGGCCTGTTCGTGCCGCCAGGCCGCCACCTTGGCGTGATCGCCGGACAGCAGGACCGGAGGCACCTCGAGCCCGCGCCAGCTGACCGGGCGGGTGTAGCTGGGGCCTTCCAGCAGGCCGTCGGAGAACGAGTCCTGTTCGTGGGATTGCTGATTGCCGAGCACGCCGGGTAGCAGCCGGACCACCGCCTCGACCATGACCAGCACGGCGGCTTCGCCCCCGATGAGCACATAGTCGCCGATGCTGACCTCTTCGACGCGGACCCGGCGCGCCGCGTCGTCGAAGACGCGCTGGTCGATGCCCTCGTAGCGGCCACACGCGAACACCAGATGCTGTTCGCCGGCCCAGCGGTGGGCGGTGGCCTGGGTGAACGGGACACCGGCGGGAGTGGGGACGACCAGCAGGGCATCGTCGGGGCAGACCTCGTCGAGCGCATCGCCCCAGATGGTGGGCTTCATGACCATGCCGGGACCGCCACCGTAGGGCGAGTCGTCGACGGATTTGTGCACGTCGTGCGTCCAGCGGCGCAGATCGTGCACATCGACGGAGATCAGCCCCTTGTCGATCGCTTTGCCGAGCAGCGCCGTGCGCAGCGGCTCGAGGTACTCGGGGAAGATGGTGACGACGTCGAGTTTCATACCGGACCGCCCTTCATGACAGGCCGTTCTCGCTCATTCGGGATCGAGCAGGCCTTCGGGCGGATCGATCACGACGAGTCCCTCGGCGATCGAGACCGTCGGCACGATGGCGGTGACGAACGGGACGAGGATCTGCCTGCCGTCCTCGGCGGCGCGCACCGCGAGCAGTTCGCCCGCGGCCGAGTGCAGCACCTCGGTGACCGTGCCGATCTCCGCACCCGCGGTGTCGCGCACGGTCAGGCCCTCGAGTTCGTGATCGTAGAACTCGTCGGGGTCGTCCGACGGCGGCAGATCCGCGCTGTCCACGACGAACAGCATGCCGCGCAGCGCGTCGGCGGCGGAGCGGTCGCCGACCCCGGCCAGCGAGACCAGGAGTCGGCCCGAGTGCTCCCGAGCCGACTCCACGGTGAACTCGCGGGTTCCGGTCGAGCGGGGCATCCGCCCGCGCAGCGACGTGCCCTCGGCAAAACGGGCGTCGGGATCGTCGGTGCGTACATCGACGACGAGTTCGCCGCGCACGCCGTGCGACTTGGCGACCCGTCCCACGACGAGTTCCATCGGTCGGTCTCTCCCGACTACTGGTCGGTGTCGACGACGTCGACGCGGATACCCCGGCCGCCGATACCGGCGACGAGAGTGCGCAGCGCGGTCGCGGTGCGACCACCGCGACCGATCACCTTGCCGAGGTCGTCGGGGTGCACATGCACCTCGACGGTGCGTCCGCGACGGCCGGTGATCAGCTCGACGCGGACGTCATCGGGGTTGGCGACGATGCCTCGGACCAGGTGTTCGACGGCATCGGCGACGACGGCGCTCATTACTCCGCGGCCTCGGCCTCGGTCGCCTCGGCGGCGGCCTCGTCCTTCTTGGCCTTCTTCTTCGGGGTGACGGCGTCGGCGACCGGCTCGTTGTCGGCGGCGGCCAGCGCGGCGTTGAACAGGTCCAGCTTGGACGGCTTGGCCGGCTTGACCTTCAAGGTGCCCTCGGCGCCCGGCAGGCCCTTGAACTTCTGCCAGTCACCGGTGATCTCCAGCAGGCGCTGCACCGGCTCGGTCGGCTGGGCGCCGACGCTCAGCCAGTACTGGACGCGCTCGGAATCGATCTCGATCAGCGAAGGCTCTTCCTTCGGGTGGTACTTGCCGATCGACTCGATGGCCCGGCCGTCACGACGGGTGCGGGCGTCGGCCACGACGACGCGGTACTGGGGGTTGCGGATCTTGCCCAGACGGGTGAGCTTGATGCGAACAGCCATGCTGATCTGCCTCTTTCGAATAAGCGGCCATCGTCCCCGGGGGATGATGGCCAGGATGGTCACCACGCAATTCAGCGACCCGCACGGTCTGCGAGCCCGGTTTCGCGCATGGAGTGTGTGACCGCCGCGCGGTACGTGACCGGAGACGGGCTGACACTGTCCTGAACAGGACGAGGGCCCATTCTGCCAGACGCCTCGCCCGGCTCAGAAATCGGCACTCGCCGTGCGGCCGGCGCGCTCGGGTCGGTAGCGCAACAGGACCACGCCCGAGCGGAACGCCTTCGCCTCGGTCAGCCGCAACGAGGGCGCCCGCGTGCCGTCCGGGAACAGCCGCGCGCCACGACCGAGCACCACCGGGTAGACGAACAGCCGGTACTCGTCCACCAGCTCGGCGGCACCGAGCTGATGGACCACGTCGATGCTGCCGGTGCAGACGATGTCGCGGCCCGGCTGCCGTTTCAGCGCCGCCACCGCGTCGAGGTCGCGCAGGACTGTCGAGTTCCGCCAGGCAGGGTCGTCCATGGATCGGGAGAGCACGTACTTCGCCATGTTGTTCAGGTCGTCGGTGATTCCGGTCGTGTCATCGGCCTGCGCGGGCCAGTAGCCGCGCATGTCCTCGAAGGTCCGACGACCGAAGAGCACCGCGTCGCAGGCCGCTGTGTGCGCCATGATCTCGGCGAGGATGTCGGCATCGTCCGCGGCCTCGTCGTCGACGGTGAACCAGCCCTCGGTGGCATCGATCACCCCGTCCAGGGTGATGTTCTCGGTGACGACGAGATCGCGCACTGCAGGCCTCCTGATGGGGTGGTGTCATCAGTCGTGACGGCACCCACGCCGGGGATTCATCGGTGGCCGGTGACCGGGGACGCCGAGGCGACCACCCGGCCGCGCAACACCACCCACGCCGGTTCGGCGAGAACGGCCGGATGGGTGCGGGGATCCTCGCGGTAGACCACGAAGTCGGCGGGCGCGCCGTGCGCGATGGCGGGCCTACCCAGCCATGCGCGGGCGGACCAGGAGGCGGCGCCGAGCGCGTCGTGGGCGGACAGCCCGGCGGCGCCGAGGGCGGCGATCTCGTCGGCGATACGCCCGTGCCGGATCGAGCCGCCCGCATCGGTGCCCGCGTAGATGGGGACGCCGGCGTCGTGCGCCTTACCGACGGTGTCGCGGACACGGCGATGCAGGTCGCGCATGTGGGCGGCGTAGATCGGGAACTTGCCCGCACTGTCGGCGATATCGGGAAAGGTGTCGATATTGATCAGCGTCGGCACGAGCGCGGTGCCGTGCTCCACCATCATCGCGATGGTGTCGTCGGTCAGGCCGGTGCCGTGCTCGAGGCAGTCGATGCCGGCCGAGATCAGTCCGGGCAGCGCGTCCTCGCCGAACACGTGCGCGGTGACGCGAGCGCCGTTGGCATGCGCGGCCTCGATCGCCTCGGCGAGCACGGCATCGCTCCACAACGGCTGCAGGTCGCCTACGGAGCGGTCGATCCAGTCGCCGACGATTTTGACCCACCCGTCGCCGCGGCGCGCCTGCTCGGCGACGATCTCCGGCAGATCGCGTTCGTCGTCGAGTTCGATGCCGAGTTCGCGGATGTAGCGCTTGGGACGGGCGATGTGGCGGCCCGCCCGGATGATGCGCGGCAGTTCCTCGTGGTCGTCGATGAAGTGCGTATCGATCGGCGAACCGGCGTCGCGCAACAGCAGCGCACCCGCGTCGCGTTCGACCTCCGCCTGCGCGATCGCGCCGTCGTGATCCTCGTGACCGCCGCCGTAGCGGATGCCGACATGGCAGTGCGCGTCGACCAGACCGGGCACGATCCAGCCGCTCTCGCACAGCGTTTCGGCGTCGGGCACCGGCTCGAAGGATACCGTGCCCTCGTGCACCCACAGATCGCGGATGTCCTCGTCGGGCAACACGATTCCACGAAGATGCACGCGAACCTCCTCGGCGCGGTCGGGTGACTTCAACCTACCGCCCGGACGCGTTCCCGCGCCCGGCGAACAGCACCGGCTTCCGGGAACTACTGCTTGGGGAACTTGAGCTTCGACAGATCGAAGCCCTCGAGACCCGGCGGCAGCTGGTCGAGACCGGGAGGCATGTCGGAGAGGTCGGGCATCCCGGCCGCGGGCATGCCCGGCAATCCGGCGGGCATGCCGGGGAAGCCGCCGCGCATCTTCGGCGGGGTCGGACCGCGGCCGCCCTTCTTGCCCTTCTTGCCCTTCCTGGCGTTGCCGCGCCGCGAACCGGGCATGCCCATCTGACGGCCCATCATCGCCATCATCTTCTTGGCCTCGAAGAAGCGGTCGACGAGCTGGTTGACCTCGGAGACCTGGACGCCGGAGCCGTTGGCGATGCGCAGCCTGCGGGAGGCGTTGATGATCTTGGGGTTGGCCCGCTCGGCAGGGGTCATGCCGCGGATGATGGCCTGCACCCGGTCGAGCTGCTTGTCGTCGACCGCGGCGAGCGCGTCCTTCATCTGCCCGGCGCCGGGCAGCATGCCGAGCAGGTTGCCGATCGGGCCCATCTTGCGGATGGCCAGCATCTGCTCGAGGAAGTCCTCCAGCGTGAGTTCGCCGCTGCCGATCTTGCGGGCGGCCTCCTCGGCCTGCTGGGCGTCGTAGACCTGTTCGGCCTGCTCGATGAGGGTGAGCACGTCACCCATGCCGAGGATGCGGCTGGCCATCCGGTCGGGATGGAAGACATCGAAGTCCTCGAGCTTCTCACCGGTGGAGGCGAACATGATCGGCGCGCCGGTGACGTTGCGTACCGACAGCGCCGCACCGCCGCGGGCGTCGCCGTCGAGCTTGGTGAGCACCACACCGGTGAAGCCGACGCCGTCGCGGAAGGCCTCGGCGGTGGCGACCGCGTCCTGACCGATCATGGCGTCGAGCACGAACAGCGTCTCGTCGGGCTCGACGGCGTCGCGGATGCCCGCGGCCTGGCGCATCAGCACCTCGTCGATGCCGAGGCGGCCCGCGGTGTCGACGATGACCACGTCGTACTGCTTGGCCCTGGCCTCGGCGACACCGCCGCGCGCGACCTCCACCGGGTCGGCCGCGGAGATGCCCAGCGGGTTCTCGCCGCCACCGATCGAGGTGCCCGCGTGCGGGGCGTACACGGGCACGCCCGCGCGTTCGCCGACCACCTGGAGCTGGGTGACCGCACCGGGACGCTGGAGGTCACAGGCCACCAGCAGCGGTTGATGCCCCTGACCCCTGAGCCATTTCGCGAGCTTGCCCGCCAAGGTGGTCTTACCCGCGCCCTGCAAGCCGGCCAGCATGATCACGGTGGGCGGGTTCTTCGCCAGATTCAATCGCCGCGTCTCGCCGCCGAGGATCTGGATCAGTTCCTCGTTGACGATCTTGACGACCTGCTGGGCGGGGTTCAGCGCGCCGGAGACCTCGGCGCCCTTGGCCCGCTCTTTGACCTTGGCGATGAAACCGCGCACCACGGGCAGCGCGACGTCCGCCTCGAGCAAGGCCAGCCGGATCTCCCGACAGGTGGCGTCGATGTCGGCCGGTGACAGACGCCCCTTACCGCGAAGATCTTTCAGGGCACCGGTAAGCCGGTCGGACAGGGATTCGAACACCGATCGCGCTCCTGATCTCGAGTGACGTCAATTGACTACCCAGGGTAATGGGCTCACTCGGGCTTTCGCGCACTCGGTCGTCGGTATCGCCTCCGCTACTCGACCTGCGCGGGGCTCGCATCCCCCGCGCAGAGCAGATCGTGGTTCTCCAGCCGCACCAGATGCACCGACTGCCTGCCGGTGAGCCCGACGCGCAGGGCGAGCGGATCCAGCGTGGACCATTGCGCCGGTGTGTCCATCTTCTGGGTGGCGACCGCTGCCGCGATGGTCATCGCCGCGACGGCCTGCGGTCCGGTCAGCGTACGACCGGGCAGCCAGGAGACAACCCAGAGATCACCGCCGACACACCGTGCCATGTGTGAGGTGTCGTCACTGGTGATCATCGACGCCTCGACAACCTGAATTGCCATCGACCAGCTCCCATCGTCAGTGCGCGGGACGGACCGTTCTAGATCGTAGGGGCCACGCCGTTACCGAGGGACGCGACTCAGCAAATTATCTGCAACATTACGATCGCGGTTCCCGGCACCGATCAGACAGAGCTTGCGCCGTTCGCCTCCGGCGGCTTGGGAGCCGGCCGGGGAACCACCTGCAGGACCGCCTTCTCCACGGCCGCCCGCCGCTGCGGAGCGTCGGCCTGCCCCAGATCCAGGCAGAACGCGTCGACCACGGCCGAACCCCTGGTGACCACTTTGGCCCAGCGCACATTGACGCCGCACCCGGCCAGCGCCGCCGCGAGCCTGCTCAGCAGGCCGATGCGGTCCTCGGCGCGCACCTCGAGGATGACCTGCCCCTCGGTGGCGGTCGGCGACCACAGCAGACGCGGCTCAGCCTGCGCGTACGGTCCGCGATCGGCCACGGTGGCCTCGCGCTCGCGTTTGGCCAGCACCCCGGGCAGATCCAGATCGCCCGCGATGGCGCGGATGAGTTCCTGGCGCAGCAGACCCGCGTCCGGCGGATCGCCGAACTTGGGGGTGACCACGAACGTGTCGATCGCCGAATCGCCGTGTATGCCGACCGACGCCGAGAGCACCCGAAGCGAATGCAGCGCCAGCACGCCCGCCGCATCCGAGAGCAGACCGGGGGCGTCGGGCGCGATGACGGTGACCACGTGCGTGAATTTTCCTTCGCCCTGGGTCAATTCGACGTGCACGCCGCCGGCAGCGGCCTTGTCCAGCAACTCGGGCGCGATCTCCTCAGGGGACGGCAGTTCGTCGCCGGCCATCATGGCGCGGCAACGACGGACGAGATCCCCGATCAGGGAGGCCTTCCACTCCCCCCATACACCGGGCCCGGTGGCCAGCGAGTCGGCCTCGGCCAGGGTGTGCAGCAATTCCAGCAGCCTGGCGTCGCCGTCGAGCGCTTCGGCGACCGCGCGCACGGTCTCCGGGTCGTCCAGGTCGCGGCGAGTCGCGGTGTCGGGCAACAACAGATGGTGGCGCACTATGGCGCTGAGGGTGCGTACGTCCGAGGGCCACAGTCCGAGACGGTTGCCGATCTGGGTGGCCAGGTCGGCGCCGACGACACTGTGATCGCCCTGCCTGCCCTTGCCGATGTCGTGCAGCAGCGCACCGAGGGCGAGCAGATCCGGGCGGGCCACGCGCGTGCTGAGCGCACTCGCGTAGGCGACCGTCTCCATCAGGTGCCGATCGACGGTCCAGGTGTGCACGGCGTCGCGCGGCGGAAGATCGCGCACCGCACCCCATTCCGGCAGCAACCTGCCCCACAGCCCGGTGCGATCCAGCGCCTCGATCGCGCTGATCACGCCCCGGCCGGAGCCGAGCAGCACGAGCAGGTCGTTGAGCGCGTCCTTCGGCCATGGCTCGCGCAGTTCCGGCGCCTGCTCGGCCAGCCTGGCCAGCGTGGTGGCCGACATCGGCAGCCCGGTCTGCGCCGAGGCGGCCGCCACCCGCAGTGTCAGCCCGGGATCGCGCTGCGGACGCGCGTCACGGGCCAGCACCACTTCGCCCGCGTGCTCGACCACCCCCTCATCGAGTGGTCGACGCACCGGCATCCGCCGCAACTTGGCCAGGCCGCGGCGGGGCAGGGCGTTGGCGGCGGTCCGCAACCCGACCTCGACGGAGTAACTCACCGTCCTGGCCGAATCACTCAGTGTGCGAGCGAGATCGAAACGATCGCCGATGCGCAGCGCCGCACCGATCTCGTCGGCGTCCTGTGCCCGCAACTGGTCGCGACCGCGTCCGGCAACGCGGTGCAGTTCGGTGCGGACGTCGAGCAGCCTGCGGTGGGCCTGCTTCAACCCGCCGCCGGGCACCTCAGGACCGAGCCCCGGCATGGCGTCGGTCAACTGCGCGATGGCGAGCGCGTCGAGCAACTGGATGTCGCGCAGGCCGCCGCGCCCGTTCTTCAGATCGGGTTCGGCGCGATGGGCGATCGCTCCGCTGCGCTGCCATCGCGCTTCGGCCTGGCCGACGAGTTCGTCGAAGCGTCGGCGGATTCCGTTGCGCCACTGCCTGCGTACCCCGCCGATGAGCAGATTGCTCAGCTCCTCGTCACCGACGATATGGCGGGCCTCGAGCATGCCGAGGGCGGCGATCATGTCGTTGTCAGCGACCTGGAGCGCCTGGGCGACGGTGCGGACGCTGTGATCGAGCTTGATGTGGGCGTCCCACAACGGATACCAGAGCTGATCGGCCACCTCGGCGACCCGCGCGGAGGCGCCGTCGTCGTGCAGCAGCACCAGATCCAGATCCGAGTAGGGCAGCATCTCCCGACGGCCCAGTCCGCCGACCGCGACCACGGACAATCCACTGTCCGGGGTGATGCCCAGTTCGGCGCCCTTGTTGGTGAGCCAGAGTTCGTAGAGATCGACCAGCGCCAGACGCACCGACTCGGCGTCCAGGCGAGGATTGCGCGGCATTCCACCTTCGAGCAACTGCTTGCGCGCCTGCACCAGACCGGCCGCGCCACCGTTGGGCGCCTTCGCCCCGTCGGTTCGGCTACTTCCACTACCCATGACCCACCACCCGTTTCATGAGTGCGGCCCCGCCCCGACCGGGCTATCCGATCGGAGCGGGGCCACCGCTCGACTCGTTGTTCCGGCTACAGCGCGTCGGTGCCGCGCTCGCCGGTGCGCACCCGGATGATCGACTCGACCGGGGTGACCCAGACCTTGCCGTCACCGATCTTGCCGGTGCGCGAGGCCTCGACGATGATGTCGACGACCTTGTCCACCGACGCGTCGTCCACGACGACCTCGACTCGGACCTTCGGCACGAAGTCGACCGAGTACTCCGCGCCGCGATAGACCTCGGTGTGCCCCTTCTGACGGCCGTAGCCCTGTACTTCATTGACCGTCATACCGAACACGCCTGCCTGTTCCAGGCCGGTCTTGACGTCTTCGAGGGTGAACGGTTTGACGATTGCGGTGATCAACTTCATGTCGTCATGCCTCCTTGGACAGCGAGCGGGCGGTGGAACCCACAGCAGCGAAATCGTATGCGCTTTCCGCGTGCTCGGACTCGTCCAGGCCCGCTGCCTCGCCCTCGTCGTCGGCACGCAGTCCGATGGTGAACTTGATGGCCAGCGCGATGATCGCGGTCGCGACCATCGAGTAGACGAGGACGGTGAAGGCGCCCACGGCCTGCTTGATCAGCAGGTCGAGACCACCACCGTAGAACAGGCCCTCCGCCGCCGCAGGCGCTTCCGGCGCGGCGACCAGGCCGACGAGCAGGGTGCCGACGAGACCGCCGACCAGGTGCACGCCGACCACGTCGAGCGAATCGTCGTAGCCGAACTTGAACTTCAGGCCGACCGCCAGGGCGCACAGCGCGCCGGAGACGATGCCGATGGCGAGCGCGCCGAGCACGTTCACCGACGAGCAGGACGGGGTGATGGCGACCAGACCCGCGACGATGCCCGAGGCAGCGCCGAGCGAGGTGGGATGACCGTCACGCACCTTCTCGACCAGGAGCCAGGCCATCATGGCGGCGCCGGTGGCGATGGTGGTGGTCAGGAAGGTCGCGGCCGCGGTGCCGTTGGCGCCGACGGCGGAGCCGGCGTTGAAGCCGTACCAACCGAACCACAGCAGACCGGCGCCGAGCATGACGAACGGCAGGTTGTGGGGACGGAACGGGGTCTGCGGCCAGCCCTTGCGCTTGCCGAGGATCAGCACGAGCACCAGAGCGGCGGCGCCCGCGTTGATGTGGACGGCGGTGCCGCCCGCGAAGTCGATGGCTTCGAGCTTGTTGGCGATCCAGCCGCCCACTTCGGCGGTGGTTCCGTCGAAGGAGAACACCCAGTGCGCCACCGGGAAGTAGACGACGGTGGCCCAGATGCCCGCGAACAGCAGCCAGGATCCGAACTTCAGCCGGTCGGCGACCGCGCCGGAGATGAGCGCGACGGTGATGATCGCGAACATCAACTGGAACGCGGCGAACAGGGTCAGCGGGATGGTGCCGACGAGCGGGAGTTCACCCGTCTCGGTGGTACCGAACATCCCGGCCAGACCGAAGTACTGGGTGGGATCACCGAACAGGTTCCCCTTGTCTTCGCCGAAGGTCAGCGAGAAGCCGTACAGCGCCCAGAGGACGGTGATCAACCCCATCGCGCTGACACTCATCATGATCATGTTCAGGACGTTCTTCGCACGGACCATGCCGCCGTAGAAGAATGCGAGTCCTGGGGTCATCAGCAGAACGAGTGCGGCACTCGCCAGCATCCATGCGGTATCGCCGGTGTCCGGCGTACCGATTACGGGAAAAGCCACCTTAATGTCCTCCTCATCTGGAGCCCAGCCGCCCTTGGCAAATGGACCTGCAGAGAAGAGTGTTCTTCCGGTGTTTCAACTGGACCGCCGCGGTGTTTCACCTGAGTGAACGGATGCTCAGGTTGTGTTTCCGCCAGGTTTCACAAGGTGCACCGCATGTTTCGTCGCAGGTGTGAGCGCTATTCCGGCCAATGGGATGAATCGCCCCGTGATCGTCGGCAGCAAGTCCCCTCGACGACAACGGCGGCCGGGTTGCTCCCCCGGCCGCCGATATCGATGTCTGCGCAGTCGTCCCCGCGAGAGCGGCGGTTCAGCCCAGCAATGCGTCCACGAAGGCACCGGGTTCGAAAGGCGCGAGATCGTCGGCGCCCTCGCCGAGGCCGACCAGCTTCACCGGCACGCCGAGTTCGTGCTGCACCTGGAACACGATGCCGCCCTTGGCCGTGCCGTCGAGCTTGGTCAGCACCACGCCGGTGATGTCGACCACCTCGGCGAACACCCTGGCCTGCAGCAGGCCGTTCTGACCGACGGTGGCGTCGAGTACCAACAGCACCTCGTCGACGGCGGCCTTCTTCTCCACCACGCGCTTGACCTTGCCGAGCTCGTCCATCAGGCCGGTCTTGGTGTGCAGGCGCCCAGCCGTGTCGACGAGCACCGCGTCCACCCCGCGCTCGATGCCCGCGGCGACCGCGTCGAACGCGACCGCGGCCGGGTCGGCGCCCTCCTTGCCACGCACCGTGTCCGCGCCGACCCGCTCACCCCAGGTCTGCAATTGATCGGCCGCGGCGGCACGGAAGGTGTCGGCCGCGCCGAGCAGCACGCGCCTGCCGTCGGCGACCAGAACACGCGCCAGCTTGCCGGTGGTGGTCGTCTTCCCGGTGCCGTTCACCCCGACGACCAGCAGGATCGCCGGATGATCGGGGTGCGGCAGAGCGCGGATGGAACGGTCCAACTCCGGGCGCAGGGCCTCGACGAGCACATCGCGGAGCACCTGACGAGCTTGCTCGGGGGTGCGCACGGTGCGGGCGCTGATCTCCTCGCGCAGCCGCTCCACGACCGCCGCCGTGCTCGCGGTGCCGAGGTCGGCCAGGACCAGGGTGTCTTCGACCTCTTCCCAGGATTCCTCGTCCAGATCGCCGCCACCGAGCAAGCCGAGCAGGCTCTTGCCGACCGCGTTCTGCGAACGCGACAGCCTGCCGCGCAGGCGGGTCAGGCGCCCCGCGGTCGGCTCGATCTCCTCGAGCGCGGGCCGGGCTTCGGCGCCTTCGGCGGTGGCCGGGATCTCGGGGGCGGTGGTCTCGGAGGCTGCGCCGGGGGTCAGGACCTCCGGCTCGATGACCGGCGCGGTGCTGTCGCCGACGGGAGCGGGTTCCTCCACGGCGGGCGCGGGACCGGTGACCGGGACGTCGGTTCCGGTCGCGGGAGCCTCGGCGGTCGGGGGCCTGTCCTGTGTGGTGGTCGCGTCGGCGGCCTCCGGTTCCGCCACCGCGGCGCCGGAACCCGTAGGCGCTTCGGCGACGTCGGCGTCCGGCAAGGCCACATCGGTGATACCGCGCTTCGGCGCGTCCCGGGGGATCGCGGCGTCGTCACCGATGTGTGGCTGGCCTTCGATGTCCGTGCGTTCCGGGGGTCCCGGGCGGGTGGCCGTCGCCGCCGAGCCCTGACTGAAGGTGAATCCGCCCGCGGCGGTATAGCCGCCGGAGCGGTCGGTCAGCTCCTTGTCGGGGGTGGGCGCCGTGATCGAGACGCGGCGGCGCTTGTACAGGACGAATCCGGCGACGAACGCCACCAGCAGCAGGGCGGCGACCGCGGCTATCACAATCCAGGCTTGGGCACTCACGACGTCCATACTTGCAGAACGACTCGTCGCCGCTGTTCATCGCGCCTGTTCGACGCCATGACGGCAGTCGACACAGGTGCCGAGATTTCTTGTCCTGCGGAAGTTATCGCGAAGGAAACATAGGATCGGCGACGTGACCGATCGAAACGTGCTTGGGGGGCCGCTGGAAGAGTGCGGCGCCGATCCTCTCACCGGGTTCTACCGGGACGGCTGCTGTAGCACCGGGCCGGAGGATCTGGGCAGTCATACCGTGTGCACCGTCGTGACCGCCGAATTCCTCGAGCATCAAGCTTCCATCGGCAACGACCTGAGCACCCCGAGACCGGAGAACAACTTTCCCGGCCTGCGGCCCGGCGACCGCTGGTGCGTGGTCGCGGTGCGTTGGCTACACGCCCATGAGGACGGAGTGGCCGCCCCGGTGGTCCTGGCCGCCACCCACGAGAACGCACTCGAGGTCATCTCGATGGAGATCCTGCGGAAATACGCCGTCGACGTCCCCGACGACGTCAGTGATCTGCTCTGAGGATCTGCTCTGAGCCGCCGGCGGCGATCTCCGCTGCTACAGCCCGATCGGGTCCCCCGTCCGCTGCGCGGCCCGAGCCGCCACTCGTCGGCGATGCGCCTTCTGACGGCAGGCCGGTGAGCAGAAGCGGGCACGCCGACCCGCGGGCTTCCGCGTCACAGGCTCCCGGCACACCGGGCACCGCGCCGCGCCATCTGCTGTTGTTTCATCACGCCCGGTCATTTCGTCACGCGAGGTCGCGCCGGACCGGTATTTCGTCACGCCCGGTTCCTCCGGCCGCTCACGCAGCGAATCCAGAACGAGGGCGGCCGTTCGATCAACGGTTCCGTCGACCCTGCGCATCCGCTGGATCGCGACACACGCGGTGAAGATCCCCAGCACATCCTCCAGATCGACGTCGGCGCGCACCGCACGCTGTCGTTGCGCGGCCGAGAGCAGTTCGCCGAGCGCCCGGTGGAAGCGCGCGGCGGCCCCCTGCATCGAGGCCCGCGGCCAGTCGTCGTCGGACCCGAGGAACTCGCACAGCGCTTCGTTACGTGGCGTGACAGCGACGACGCGCGCACAGAATTCGAAGAACGCGGTACCCACGTCCCGTTGCGCCAGACACCTCTCGGCGAGGACGGCGAGTCGCTCGATGCGTTCGCGCATGACCGCTTCGAGCAGGTCCGCCTTGGAAGGAAAGTGCCGGTAGACGGTGCCCGCGCCGACACCGGCGCGGCGAGCGACCTCGGCCAGCGAGACCGAGGTCCCGTGCTCGGCGAAGGCGCGCTGGGCGGCGGCGAGGACGAGCGCGCGATTTCGTCTGGCATCGGCGCGGGTGGCCGGGTGCGCGGCGAGGGGTGCGCCCATTTCGTTACGCCCTTCGTCTCACTCGACCTGGATATCCGGGTCGGTGCGTCCATATGGTCGGTATCCGGGTCGAGCGACCCGATTCTACCGAGAACAGTAAGGCGGACAGTGTCCACTCACCACTTCCCGGAATCCGCCGGGAACCCTCAGAACGCGCACGGATCGATCCTCGTCACCGGTGCGACCGGCAAGCAGGGCGGTGCGACCGCACGCACCCTGCTCGCGCGGGGAACGCCGGTACGTGTACTGGTCCGCGACCCGCACACACCCGCTGCGACCGACCTCGCCGCCGCGGGCGCGCAACTGGTCACCGGGGATTTCGACGCCCCGGACACTCTCGAGCACGCGCTGGCCGGTGTCACCGGAACGTTCCTCATCCCACCGGCGACCTATGGCCCCGACGGCTGGGATGTCGACCGGGAGGCGACCCGCGGCGAGAACTTCGTCGCCGCCGCACAACGCGCGGGCGTCGCCCAGATCGTGTTCTCGGGTGTCGCCGCCCTCGGCGCGGACGATGCGTGGGGCTCCTCGGGCAAACAGCGGATCGAGGAGGCGATCGCGGCGTCCGGGCTCACCTACACACTGCTGCGTCCGGTCCGATTCATGGAGAACTACCTGCTGCGCGACGCCCCGGTGGACGGCATTCACCACGGCGTGCACCGCCATCTCTTTCCCGCCGATCAGCCGATGAAGATGATCGCCCTCGCCGACATCGCCGATATCGCCGCCCTCGCCTTCGCCGCACCCGAGCGTTTCCACGCCAGGGTGCTGCCTTTGGCCGGAGACGCCGTCGCGCCGAGCGAGGCCGCGGCAGCGATCAGCCGCGCGACCGGCCATCCGGTCGACTATCAGGAGATGAGCCGTGACGAGGCCGCCGCTCTCGGCCCGATGCTCGCCGACACCTGGCAGCGCATCCGGGATCACGGCGGCTGGGTGGCCGAGGTCGAGGAAACCCGGGCCGTCCATCCTGGTCTGCGTTCCTTCGACGCCTGGCTGGCCGAGTCCGGAGCACAGCGGATCAAAGCCGTTGTGGAGGCGGAGCCGGCGGAACGCCGCTGAGTCGGGTCGGTCGCAGGTCGGGGGATTCCAGCTCGTGCAGTGCGGCGGCGCAGGGACGGACTCGGTGTGAATCGACTTCACTTCGCGGCCGGTCTCCGGCGACGGTCGCCGAGCCCCGAGAGAGACGCCGCGATCAGGTCGCGACGGCCGGAGCGGGAGCTTCCGCGCGCAGGCGCTGGGAGATCACCTGGGTGATGCCGTCGCCGCGCATGCTCACGCCGTACAGCGCGTCGGCGATCTCCATGGTCGGCTTCTGGTGGGTGATGACGATCAGCTGACTCTTCTCCCGAAGCTGTTCGAACAGGCCGATCAGCCTCCGCAGGTTGGTGTCGTCGAGCGCGGCCTCGACCTCGTCCATCACATAGAACGGGGACGGCCGGGCACGGAAGATGGCGACCAACAGTGCCACCGCGGTCAGCGACTTCTCGCCGCCGGAAAGCAGCGAGAGCCGCTTGACCTTCTTGCCCGGCGGGCGAGCCTCCACCTCGATTCCGGTGGTGAGCATGTCGGAGGGGTCGGTGAGCAGCAGCCTGCCCTCCCCGCCGGGGAACAACGCCGAGAACACCTGGACGAACTCGCGTTCCACGTCGGCGTAGGCCTCGGTGAAGACCTGCAGGATGCGCGCGTCGACCTCGGCGACCACCTCGAGCAGATCCCTGCGCGCGTTCTTGACGTCCTCGAGCTGGGTGGCCAGGAAGTTGTAGCGCTCTTCGAGTGCGGCGAACTCCTCGAGCGCGAGCGGGTTGACCTTGCCGAGGGTGGCCAGATCCTTCTCGGCACGCTTGGCTCTGCGCTCCTGGGAGCTGCGGTCATAGGGCATCGGCTGGGGCGCGGTGACCTGTTCGCCGCGTTCCCTGGCCTGTTCGTATTCGGCCATCTCCAGCTCCGAGGGCGGCAGCGGCACATCGGGACCGTATTCGGCGATCAGGTCGTCCAGCGCGATGCCGAACTGCTCGGCGATGGTGGTCTCGAGCTGTTCGATGCGCAACGCGGCCTGCGCCTTGGCGACCTCGTCGCGATGCACGGCGTCGGTGAGCTGAGCCAGCTGCGTGTTGAGGGCGCGCGCCCGTTCTTTGATCTGCTCCACCTGCGTCGCGCACTCGGTGCGGCGGCGCACCAGGTCGTCACGGCGGGCGCCGGCCTCCACGACGACCTTCTCCAGCTCGCCGGCGATCCGGGCGCCGGACTCGGCGACGGCGGCGGCCACCGCGGCGGCGCGTTTGCGCGCGGCCTGAGCGCGTTCGGCGCGGGCGCGCGCCTCCCGCTCGGCGCGGGCGGCGCGACGCAGGCCGTCGGCCTTGCCGCGTACCGATTCCGCGCGCTCCTCAGCGGTGCGCACGGCCAGCCTGGCCTCGACTTCCATCGCCCGGGCTTCGGCGAGCGCGGCCGCGGCCTCCTCTCGTTCCCGCCCGGCGGCCTCGGTGCCCGCCGAGCCGAATCCCTCGTCGGCGGCGGCCTGTTCCAGTTCGGCGTTGCGCAGGCGTTCCTCGAATTCGGCCAGACCGGCCAGGGTCTCTTCTCTGCTCGCCTCGGCGGCGGCGCGCTGCGTGGTCAGCCGTTCGGCCTCGGTCTGCGCGGAACGCGCCGCCTGGCCGAGCCTGCCCAGCCGCTCGTAGATGGCGATCATCGCCTGATCGGATTCGTGCAGGGCGAGCAGCGCGTGATCGACGGCCTCCTTGCGATCGGCCTGCTCCTCGAGCGCCCCCGCCAGCGCGGCTTCCAACTGCTCGGCATGACGCTGGGCGGCGACGAGGTCCGCCTCGGCGGCGTCGATATCGGCCTGGATCTCGAGCTGACTCGGCGCGCGATCGGAGCCGCCGAGCACCCACCCGGTGCCGGTCAGATCGCCGTCGCGGGTGACCAGCCGGATCTCGGGGCGCTCGGCCAGCACCGCCGCCGCGGCAGCCAGATCGTCCACCACCAGCACACCGGTGGTCAGCGCGAGCACGCCCGCGCGCAGCTCCGGAGGGCATTCCACGACATCGGCCAACCGGTGCGCACCCGAGGGCACCGGGTCATCGGAGCGCTCGCCGGTCTCGGACGCGACGCCGAACACCAGTGCGGCCCGGCCACCGTCGGCGTCCTTCAACGCGCGGATCGCCGCGTGCGCGGACTCGCCGGACTCGGCGGCGACGGCATCGGCGACCGGACCGAGCACGGCCGCGACGGCGGCCTCGAACCCGGCACGAACCCGAAGCACTCCCGACAACGGGCCGAGCAGACCTTCCGGGCGATGCTCCACCAGCCACGCCGACCCGTCGCGGCGGGCCAGCCCCATCCCGAGCGCCTCGATGCGCGCGCTCAGCGAGGCGACCCGTTTGCTCGCGTCCCGATCCTGCGCCCGTAGTTCGTTCACCCGCTGGTCGGCGAGCTCGAGTGCCTGCACCGCGTGTTCGTGTTGAGCGTCGAGACCTTCCTCGCCCGCGTCCAGCTCGCCCAGTTCCTCCTGCACGGTGTCGAACTCCGCCTGCGCGGTCTCGCCGCGCCTGCGCGCCTCGGCGATGGCCACCGACAACCGCGCGATGTCCGCGTCGACCGACTGGGCCCTGGTGCGCATGTTCTCGACCTGGCCGGACAGCCGCGCGAGACCTTCCCGCCGATCGGCGATGGCGCGCACCGCGGCCAGGTGGGCCTGTTCGGCGGCCTTAGCCGCGTATTCGCGCTCGGCCAGTTGATCGCGCGCGGCCTCCAGCGTCTCGGCCGCCATCTCGACCGCCTCCCGCAATTCGGCTTCCTCGGCCTCGATGCGATCTGCTTCGGCTTCGAGCTGATCGGGGTCGCGGCCGGTGCCGACCGGGGTGTGGGTTCCGAGGTGGCGGGCGCGATCACCCGCGATGCGCATGGTGGCGTTGACCCGCTCGGCGAGCGCGGACAGCTGGAACCAGGTCTGGGCGGCCGCCTCGGCGCCCGGCGTCAGCCGCGACAGCTGGAACTCCTGCTGGGCCAGTGCCGCGTTGGCGGCGTCCAGCTCGCTCTGCACGGTGATCTGCTGTTCGCGGGCGTAGGCCTCTTTGCTCTGTTGACCGGCCAGTTCGGCACGCCGGGTGACCAGATCGTCGGCGGCCAGGCGCAATCTGGCATCGCGCAGGTCGGCCTGCACGGTCTGCGCGCGCCGGGCCACCTCGGCTTGGCGGCCCAGCGGCTTGAGCTGGCGGCGCAGCTCGGTGGTGAGGTCGGTCAGGCGGGCCAGATTGGCCTGCATCGCCTCGAGTTTGCGCACCGCCTTCTCTTTGCGCTTGCGGTGTTTGAGCACACCCGCGGCTTCCTCGACGAAAGCCCGGCGGTCCTCCGGTCGCGATTCCAGAATCGCCGAGAGCTGGCCCTGCCCGACGATGACGTGCATCTCGCGCCCGATACCGGAGTCGCTGAGCAGTTCCTGCACATCCATCAGCCGGCAGGAGTTGCCGTTGATCTCGTATTCGCCCGCGCCGTCGCGGAACATTCGCCGGGTGATGGACACCTCGGCGTAGTCGATGGGCAGCGCGCCGTCGGAATTGTCGATGGTCAGGGTCACCTCGGCGCGACCGAGCGGCGCGCGACCGGCGGTGCCTGCGAAGATGACGTCCTGCATCTTGCCACCGCGCAGGGCCTTGGCGCCCTGCTCGCCCATCACCCAGGTGAGCGCGTCGACGACATTGGACTTGCCCGAGCCGTTGGGCCCGACCACACAGGTGATGCCCGGTTCGAAGCGCAGCGTCGTCGCGGACGCGAAGGATTTGAACCCCTTCAACGTCAGGCTCTTCAGGTGCAAATTCGACGACCTTTCCTGGGCCGGAGACGGGCGGGGGTGCCATGTTATCGGCTGATCACGACATGTCGTGGCACGCCCGATCCCCCGCGCCGCGAGTGCTGTTCGATCAGACTAGCGAGCCCCGCGAATGCACCCCACCCGACCCAACGCTGGACAGTTGCCCAGAAGAGTGCCCTCGATCCGCGGTACTCCCAACCCGCCTCCGCGGCTCGTCGACCTCAGGAATGCCGGTCGCGAACACTGCCGTTTCGTCCGCCGTACGCATACGATCCACTCGGATTCAGGCGGAACTCATCGGTTCGGAGCGTTGGGCGAATGCGGGCACCATCGATCGGCACGGCCCTGCGGCTGGGCCGGATCACCGCTCTCGTCTTCGCCTGCCTGCTGTTCCTGCACGCCTGCGACCGGACCAGGCGCTTGTTGCCCATCGACGTATGGCTGGAACTCACCGCGGCCGCGCTGCTGGCCGCAGGCGCGATGATCGCCGCGTGGTTCGAGATCGTGCGGGCCGAGCGGATCGAGGAACTCGAGGAACTCGAGGCCGACGATCCGCCCGCCCCGCGCGCGGACGACCTGCTCTACGACACCAGCACCCACGCCATCCGCGCCAGGATCGCCAGGTCCGGCAATCTCGTCATCCACGGCCGTGAACACGGCGGCCCCCGCCCCGGTCACGAATGGTCCTGGACCTTCCGCACCGATACCTTCCCCGCCGTCCGCAACGCTCTCGGTGACGACGGCGACAGCGGCGATGTCCTCGAACTGCTGGCAGAGGTGGTCCCCCGACTCGACGCGGACGGCCGCGCGGACCCGGGCGCCTGGCTGCGCGCCCACGGCATCGCGGGCACCTATCGCGAGAAGGGCGACCATCCCAGTCGCACCACCCACAAACTCCCGATCCTGCGCCCCGCCCCGCGCCGCGCCACCGACACACGCGCACGTCGGTCGCATGATGGATCCGCCGCAGCTCCATCGACTTCCGAATCCCGGCCGCGCAGCTCCCGCCGAGCCGCATCGCCGCCCCCCTCCGCGTCCGCGCACACCACGCGCCGCCCGGCGACCTCCGATCCCCCTGACACCCGTTCCGGACCGAACCGCCGGGTCGCCGCCGAGGACGGCTCGTCGTCGCGCCGACGCCCGGGCGTGAGCGCACCCGGCTCCGGGCCGATCCGCACGGGCAAGGGCGCCACCCCGCCGAGCAAGGGCGCCACCCCGCCGGGCAAGGGCACCGCGAAGCGTCCGAGCTCCCACTCGGGCCCCCTGCCCGCGTCGAGACCCGCCGATTCCGGCCCACTTCCCTTCGCCGCGCAGCGCCCGAACGCCCTGGGGAACAGCGCCGAGCCGCATTCCGGACCGATCGCGCGAGCCGCGAAGCGCAGAGCTGCCGGATTCCGCGACAGCGATCCGCCGGCGGATCGCAGCCCTGGCATCGCCGACGCCCCGCACCCCGACCTGCCCCGCCGCAGCCGTCGACGACCGACAGCCGACGACCTTCCCGAGACGTCGATCCACGGCAGCAGGCGGGAGTCGGCGATTGAGCCGCCCGCGCCCGGGCTGTTCAGCGCCCGCACCGGAATCGACCCCGCCGACGGGCAGCGAGCCCAGGTGCCTCGGAGCCGGACACCCCCCTCCCGGCCGGGACCCTCGCCGTCGTCGCGACTCCCGGCCTCACCGGGCGAGGCCTCGTCCATGGGGCACTCCGCCTATCGGGGCTACGACAGCCCGGGTGATGCCGAGCCGCGACACGACCGCATGGCGTCCAACGATCCCGGGCGCGGCGGCCGGTACTACGACGGTCCGGATCGCAACGGGTCGGCCTACGCCGGGCCGGACTACAACAGCCGGGACTACCGACAGCCGGATCCGGAGCCGGAACAACCACGTCGACGCGGCCACCGCTACCGCTGACCGACGAACACCCGCGCATCGGGCGCACCTCGCTCGCGTCGGCCGGTCTATCCGGCCGAGGTACCCGGCGTCGCGCGCGCCCTCCGCCCGCACCCACGGCCGGACTCGAACCCGGTGACGATGCGGAAGGCCAGCACCGCACCCCATGGACCGATGACCCACACCGGCCACGGGTAGGTGAATTCGCCCGCGCCGAGCGAGACCGCCGCCCAGATGCCGAGCACGAGCAGGCTCACTCCGGCCCAGGTACGCAGCTCGATGCGCTGCCAGAGCGGCAGACGGGAGCCGGAGCGGACGGGCCGACCGGCGGCCTCGGCCGAGCGCGGTAGGTCGGAGAGCACGATGTCCAGATCGTCGCGGGTGGTGGTGGCGTAGACGCGCGCGACCCTGGCGTCGTACTCGGCGATATCGAGGCGGCCGTCGGCAAGGTGCCGGGCCAGTTGCTGCACGACCTGGTCGCGTTCGGCGTCGGAGGCGCGGGTGGCGGGCGAGATGTCCATGTCGGCTTCCCTCTATCGACCGGTTGAATACTCCATTGTGGAATGTCCACACCCAGAGTGGACGTTCCACAATGGAATGTCAAGAGATATCGAAGTTCAGACAGGTGTCCAGTTCTGCTGGCAATGCCCGCCCTCCCCGGGCAATATGGGCACCGTGCCGACGACGGCACGCCGAACCACGAGGAGGCATGCGTGTCCGAAACCGTGCGCGGGGTGATCGCCCGAGCCAAGGGAGAACCGGTCGAACTGGTCGACGTGGTGATTCCCGACCCGGGTCCGCACGACGTGGTGGTCCGCATCCAGGCCTGCGGCGTGTGCCATACCGACCTGCACTACCGCGAGGGCGGTATCAACGACGAGTTCCCCTTTCTGCTCGGGCACGAGGCCGCGGGCGTGGTGGAGACCATCGGCGCGGCGGTGACCCATGTCGAGCCGGGCGACGTGGTGGTATTGAACTGGCGCGCGGTCTGCGGCGAATGCCGCGCATGCAAGCGCGGACGCCCCTGGTATTGCTTCGCCAGCCACAACGCGAGCAAGAAGATGACCCTGACCGACGGCACCGAACTGAGCCCGGCGCTGGGCATCGGCGCGTTCGCCGACAAGACCCTCGTCCACGAGGGCCAGTGCACGAAGGTCGATCCCGAGTCCGACCCGGCCGTCGCCGGGCTACTGGGCTGCGGCGTGATGGCCGGACTCGGCGCCGCGCTCAACACCGGTGGCGTGACCCGGGGGGACACCGTCGCGGTGATCGGCTGCGGCGGCGTAGGCGACGCGGCCATCGCGGGCGCGAACCTGGTCGGCGCGCGTACCATCATCGCCGTCGACCGCGACCCGCGGAAACTGGCATGGGCCGAGGGCTTCGGCGCCACCCATACCGTCGACGCGAGCAGCGAGGACACCGTCGAGCGCATCAAGGAACTCACCGGCGGCTTCGGCGCCGATGTGGTGATCGACGCGGTCGGGCGGCCCGAGACCTGGAAACAAGCCTTCTACGCGCGCGACCTGGCGGGCACCGTGGTGCTGGTGGGTGTGCCGACCCCGGACATGACCCTCGACATGCCGCTGATCGACCTGTTCTCGCACGGCGGGGCGTTGAAGTCGTCCTGGTACGGCGACTGCCTGCCCGAACGGGATTTCCCGCTCTACATCGACCTGTACCGCCAGGGCAGGCTGCCACTGGACAAGTTCGTCTCCGAACGCATCGGCGTCGACGACGTGGAACAGGCCTTCGCCAAGATGCACGCAGGCGACGTGCTGCGCTCGGTGGTGGTCTGGTGAGCGCGCGTATCGATCGCGTCGTCACCTCCGGCACCTTCTCCCTGGACGGAGGCACCTGGGAGGTCGACAACAATGTCTGGCTGATCGGCGACGACAACGAGGTGCTCGTCGTCGATGCCGCACACGACGCCGAGGCCATCACCGACGCGGTGGGCAACCGCCGGGTGGTCGCGGTGCTGTGCACACACGGGCACAACGACCACGTCACCGTCGCGCCGGAACTGGCGAACCGCTTCGACGCGCCGATCCTGTTGCATCCGGGCGACGAGCCGCTGTGGCGGATGACCCACCCGGACGTCGGTTACCGCTCGCTCGAAGGCACCGACCGGCTGACAGTGGCCGGGCTCGACATCGAGATCCTGCACACGCCGGGACATTCGCCCGGCTCGGTGTCGCTGTCGGTGCCGCAACTGCACGCCCTGTTCACCGGCGACACCCTGTTCGCGGGCGGCCCGGGCGCGACAGGCCGGTCCTTCTCCGACTTCGACACCATCATCGATTCGATCAGGGATCGGCTGCTCACACTGCCCGAGGACACGGTCGTGTACACCGGCCACGGCGAGGGCACCACGATCGGCGCGGAGAAGCCGGCCCTCGCGGAGTGGGTCGCCCGCGGGCACTGACCCGGCAACCGGACAGTTCCACAGCCCGGCCGGTCCATCCGGCCGGGCTCGCGCGCACCGGGCCGATCAGAGGATGGCTACGGCGACCACGAGGCCGAGCGCGAAGTGCGCGGCGGCGACCACGAGCACCTCGGTGGTACGGACGTCGGAGTGCAACGCCGCGCCGATGTCGATGCCGAACACCCGCTCGAGCACCCGCACCGAGATGACCTGCGCGACGATGCCCACCAAGCCGAAGACCAGCGCGGCGATCAGCCCTTCGGAGAGCTTGCCCGCCGAGGAGTAGATGGCCAGCACCACGATGAAAGCCATGCTCACCAGGCCGGCGGCGGTGACGATGATCGCGTTGGGCTTGCCCTCGGCGACGAGTCCGCGCAGGTGGCCGGGGGTGGTCAGGTCGATGGCGTAGAAGCCGACGAGCATCAGCACCAATCCGACGACGGCGTAGAGGAGGATGGCGCCCACGCCCTCGCCGAGCGCGCTCCAGTACCCCGATTCGAGGGCGACTGCGGTCATCGTGAACCTTTCCGGAAAATGTGGCGTACGAAGTGGATCAGAGTCGGCCGGTGTGCGGGACTAGCCGGTGGGAATACGGTGCGGGACGAAGGCGGCACCGTCGTCGGTGATCAGGCCCGCCGATTCGCGGATGCCGAGCCCGGCCGAATCGTCACCGACCATCCAGGCGCCGAGTACCGGTCGCATGCCGTCGAATTCGGGCAGTGGGTCGAGCAGTTGGTAGACGTACCCCTCGGCGCCGTACACGCCGCCGGTGGCGGTTTCCATGCCCGCCCCGACGATGGTCATGTTCGCGCCTTCCCGCCCGAGCTTGGGTTTGCGGATGTACTCGGTGAGTTCGTGTGGTTCGTCGAGATAGGTGGGCAGCAGGTTCGGATGCCCGGGATACATCTCCCACAGCACCGCGAGGATCGCCTTGTTGCTCAGCAGCGCTTTCCACAGCGGTTCGATCCAGCCGGTGGCGGGCAGGCTCGTGACCACACGCTTGCCGAATTCGTCGTCGAGCACCCATTCCCACGGGTAGAGCTTGAAGATCGATTCGATCGGCGCTTCGGCGAGATCGACGAACCGCTCGAGTTCGGTGTCCCAGCCGATCTCCTCGATCGGCAGCGCGATGGTGTCGAACCCGGCTTCGGCGGCGGTCTCCTGCATGTAGGCGGTCGTGACATTGTCCTCCCCGGAGGCATCGGCGCTCGACCAGGCGAAATGCAACTGCGAATCCGTCGCCTGCTTGCGCAGCTCGCCCCAGCGCTCGACCAATTTCTCGTGCAGGGAGTTCCACTGATCGTCGCCGGGGTGGGTGTCGGTCAGCCAATGCCACTGCACGATCGCGGCTTCCAGCAGCGAGGTGGGGGTATCGGCGTTGTACTCCAGCAGTTTGGCCGGGCGCCTGGCGTCGTAGCGCAGGTCGAAGCGTCCGTAGACGTAGGCGTCGCCGCGCCGCCAGGACTCGGCGATCGGCCCCCAACTCCACTCCGGCAGGCCGAAGTCGGCGAATCGTTCGGTGAGCACGACGTGTTCGACGGCATGCAGGCACATCGAGTGCAGCAGTTCGACATCGGCTTCCAGCGCCAGAATCTCGTCCATGTCGAACTCGTAGTACACCGATTCGTCCCAGTAGGGGCGCGGCGCGCCATCGGCGTAGCGGCCCGGCGCACCGTAGACCAGGCCCTGTTCTTCGATGATGTGCTGCCAGCCGGGACGGGGCGTACCCCGCATCCGTCGCATCAGGAACCACCGCCGGTGCTCTTGCTACCCAGGCCGCCGCGCTGAATCGTGGTGCCGGACTTGGTGGTGATGTCGGCGCCCTTGGGTCTGATCGTGGTGCCGCCGAGGGGCGGTTTGCCGATGGTGTTGTTGCCGCCGTAGTAATAGCGGTACTGCGGGCCGCTGCCCAGGATGATCAAGGCGCCTGCGCCACCGTTGTCGTCGACGAACCCGCTCTGCCCCGGAGTGCAGTACCGATCCTCGACCACGACTTCCTGGCCGTTCTCCGTCTTCACGCAATAGGCGGTCACATCGGGCGCGCTGAGTGCACGGTAGGCGAGATAGCCGCCGCCGACCAGGCCGGCCACGCCGACGATGGCAACGCCGCCGATCAGTACCCGGTTGCGAGTGCGGCGCTTGGCTTCCGCCGCGGCGGCCGCGGCGCGCGCCCGCCCTTCGGCCTCTCTACGGGCCTTGTCCCTGGCGCGGGCTTCGGCAACCGTGGGCGGGCGCGGCTGGGTGACTCCCGGCTCCTGCCTGTGCACACTGCCCGCGAACTGCTGCCGAGGCTTGTCGGGCGCGTTTCCGAGGGGCGGATTCTCGTCCGGCACATTGAGTTGCGGCTGCTGGCGATCGGGCTGTCGCGCGTCCTCGGGGCCGAAGTCCTGTGGAGTGCCGTCCCCCTGCCCCGGCGTATTCACCGCCGGCTCCCCGACGGCATCGCACTTTCCACTAGCGCTCCTCGAATCCGGTGAAATCTCCCCGCGGGGTCTCCCAGCTTTCCACAACCAGATCGACCCGGCCAGGCGTTCGGCCCGAACGTAGCAGGTCGAGCAACCGATCGCAGTTCGCCCGCGACCCTTCGGCAACCACGTGGACCCGGCCGTCGGCGGCATTGCGCGCGTATCCGGTCACTCCGAGTTCGAGAGCGCGCGAACGGGTCCACCACCGGAACCCGACACCCTGCACCTGCCCGTGCACCCAGGCGACCAGACGCACCGGGGCACCCGTGTCCTCGCGTTCACTCATGCCCGACAGCATGCCGGGCGTGGGACACCGGTGGGGCAGCGGGTCGCTCACCCACGAGCGAGCGCGCGCGGCGGGCTCACAGTGTGTCGACGTCGAACGACAGTGTCACCTTGCTGCCGGCTTTCAGGGTGCGCCCGACAGTGCACACCTTGTCGATCGCCCGCTGCACGGTCACCAGCAGGCGCTCGCGCTCCTGCGCGTCGAGTTCGCTGAGGTCCAGTTCGAAGATCTCGTCGAGCTGCGGGTACACCTCGTTCTCCCGGTCGGGGTCGCCGGAGACCCGGATGGTGGCGTCGAAGTTGTCGCCGAGTTTGCGGGAGAGCGGGAAGTCGGCGCTGAGGCCGGAGCAGGCGGCCAGCGCGATCTTGAGCAGTTCACCCGGGGTGAAGGCGCCCGGCACGCCCTGCGAGGCGATCTTCACCTCCGCGCCGCGAGAACTGCGGCCGGTGTAGGCCCTGGTGCCGGTGCGTTCGACCCAGAGCGTGGTCGGCGCGTCGGTCGCGGTGGTAGCAGCGGTCGCGGTCGGTTCAGCCATAGCGTGAATCCTGCCATTCGTGTCCTGACCGCCCGTGTCGAGATCGGCCCACACCCGGCAACACCGGACGAACCGGCGGGCATTCCGCGAGCGGCCGACGCCACACGCGCACGCCGCGCTGCCGCGAGTGCGGTGCCGCGCACAGGCGGCACCGCACTCGACGCGGACCTAGTGGCGGCGCTGGGAGGCAGCGCCACGGGCGCGGCCGTGCGCGCGCGGGTCGATGTGCTCGACGGGCGCGGCACCCGCGGTGTCGGGGCTGCTGAAGACCGGGCGCGGCACCGCGGCCACGGACACGGTCTGGTTCTGTTCCTGCGTCGCGAGATGGCTGAACGACGGAAGGTCATCATGCGTCATGGGGACGCTCCTGTCCCGGCGAGACAGCGGCCGGATCGCAATTCGGAGGCGGCACGGCCACGTCGGCGGTGCGCTCGGAAATCCCCCGAATACCACCACCCTACGCGGTAGCCGTCCGATTCGCCCGCATCCCGCGCAAACCCGAGGTCCGCGCGGCGCACCACAAGGCCGCTGATGGTCACGCGACCGATATTCCAGCACCATTCCAGCTATCGCTTGGATAACAAACAGATAACGACACGCCAGGTGGGACGGTTGAGCCGCTCGTCACGCGGTACCACGGCGTCGGCCCCCTCTGATCGTGACATGCGTCACGACAAGCCTCGAGTGACGGAGACGGACCACATTTCGGCGCCCGGCACTCGGAAGTTGCCGGGTGAAGCGAGTGCCAACGGTTGTGTCCCTGGAAGGAGGGTCATGAGCGCAGCGTTCTCGGAGCCGGTAGCGGTGTCACGTACCGCCACGGACCTTGTGTCGATCGATCATCTCGGTAGCGAATTGCACATTGCCATGGTCGTTCCACCCTATTTCGACGTTCCCCCCAAGGCCTACGGCGGTGTCGAGGCCGTCGTCGCCGATCTCGTCGACTCCCTGGTCGATCGCGGCCACCGGGTCACCCTGATCGGCGCGGGCGAGCCGGGCACCAAGGGCGATCTGGTCACCGTCTGGGACCGGATCCTGCCCGAGCGTCTCGGCGAGCCGTTCCCCGAAGTCGTGCACGCGCTGAAGGTGCGCCGGGCCATCGAACGCCTGATGGTCACCGAGGGCGTGGATCTCGTGCACGATCACACCTTCGCCGGCCCGCTCAACGCACCGGTCTACCGCGCGCTCGGGCTGCCGACCGTGATCACCGTGCACGGACCGGTCGAAGACGATTCCTACTGCTATTACCGCGAACTCGGCGACGATGTGGCGCTGGTGGCGATCAGCGACAGGCAGCGCGCGCTGGCGCCGGAACTGCCGTGGGTCGGCCGGGTGCACAACGCGCTGCGGGTCAGCGAATGGCCGTATCGGACCGACAAGGAAGACTACGCGCTGTTTCTCGGGCGCTTCAACGAGTGCAAGGCACCGCATCTGGCGCTGGAGGCGGCGCACGCGGCGGGCATCCCGCTGGTCTTGGCGGGCAAGTGCAGTGAACCGCCGGAGCAGGCCTACTTCGAGGAGTACGTGCGCCCACTGCTCACCGAGCGCGATCACGTATTCGGCCTCGCCGACGCGGCCGCCAAGCGTAAACTTCTTTCCGGCGCACGGTGCCTGCTGTTCCCGATCCGCTGGGAGGAGCCCTTCGGGATGGTCATGATCGAATCGATGGTCTGTGGAACCCCGGTGGTGGCGCTGCGCGGCGGCGCGGTCTCCGAAGTCCTGGTCGACGGCGTGACCGGGCGCATCTGCGACGACCCGGCCGAACTGCCCGGCGCGATCGAGGAAGTGCGCTCGATCGATCCGGCGGCATGCCGCGCCCATGTCCTCGAGAATTTCGACGCCGCCGAAACACTCGGCCGCGGCTACGAACAGGTCTACCGCAGGCTGCTGCTGGCCGAAGCAGTCGCCGGCGCCGGTGATTCGGTGGCACGGGCGTTCGGCGCCCCACAGCTGACCGCCCCGAAGCGGGTGCGCGCGGTCACCGCGGGCGGGCCCGCGTGAGTATGGCGGAATCCCCAGGCGGCCCCTCGCCGCTGAACTCTGGCGAGGCGGCCGGTTTCGGCGGCTCCGGTTCGGTGACCTTGGTGGAAGGCTCCACCTTCTGCCTGTCGAACCGGATGGGTGACGTCGAACCCGGCCGCCCGCACGGGTTGTTCTTCCGGGACGCGCGTGTGGTGTCCCGCTGGGAGTTGCTCGTCGACGGCAAACCCGCCGAATCGTTGTCGGTGTTCAGCCCGGAAGCTTTCACGGCCCGATTCGTCCTGCGCAGGCCGCCGCAGGCGGGTCTGGCCGACAGCACACTGCTCGTGGTACGTGAGCGCATCGTCGCCGAAGGCATGCACGAGACGCTGATCCTGGAGAACATGGGCCGCGAGCCGACCGCGGTCACGCTGGAACTGAACGTCGATGCCGATTTCGTGGATCTGTTCGCGGTGAAAGAGGGTCGTGCGGGCCATCATCGCGCCGAGGTGACCGTGGCCGACGGCGAACTGCTGCTGCAGGATCGGGTCGATCGGATGCGCGGGCTGTCGGTCTCGGCCAGCGTCGAACCGATCGTGTTGCCGGGCACACTGACCTGGCGCGCGGTCGTCCCGGTCGGCGGCAGCTGGCAGACCGAGATCATCGCCCAGCCCACACTGGGCAATCAGCGGGTGCAGACCGCGGTCTCGCCCGGCGAGCACTACGGCGTCAGCGCGCCCGGCCGCAAGATCGAGGCGTGGCGCGACACCGCCACCGACATCGTCGCCGCCGATCCCGTGCTGATGCAGGTGTTGCGCCGCACCGAAAGCGATTTGGGCGCTCTACAGATCCACGACGACTCCGGTGAGAGCAGGCCCTTCGTCGCCGCAGGCGCGCCATGGTTCATGACCCTGTTCGGCCGCGACAGTCTGCTCACCGCGTGGATGGCGCTGCCGCTGGCGGTCGATCTGGCGCTGGGCACACTCCAGCAGCTGGCCGAATTGCAGGGCCGCGCCGTCGATCCCCTCACCGAGGAGGAGCCGGGGCGGATCATGCACGAGATGCGCCGCGGCCCGGCCGGCGGACAGGTGCTCGGAGGGCACATCTACTACGGAACAGTCGACGCGACCCCACTTTTCGTCATGCTGCTGGCCGAATGTCACCGCTGGGGCGCCGACGAGGACGCCATCCGCCGGTTGCTGCCCGCGGCCGATGCCGCGGTGGACTGGATCACCCGCTACGGCGACCGCGACGGCGACGGGTTCGTCGAGTACCGGCGCGCCACCGACCGGGGCCTGATCAACCAGGGCTGGAAGGACAGCTTCGACGGGATCAACGATGCCGAAGGGCATCTGGCCGAGGCGCCGATAGCGTTGTGCGAGGTGCAGGGTTACGTGCACGCGGCGCTGCTGGCGCGCGCCGAACTGGCCGACGCCTTCGGGGAGGCGCCCCTGGGCAGCGCACTGCGTGAGCGGGCGGCCGTACTACGGGTGAAGTTCGGCGAGCAGTTCTGGCTACCCGAACGCGGCTGGTACGCGGTGGCATTGGACGGCTCGAAACGCCGGGTCGACGCGCTGACCAGCAATGCCGCGCACTGCCTGTGGGCGGGCATCGCCGAGGACGACCATGTCGCCGAACTCGTGCGCCGATTGTCCGGCCCGGAAATGGACAGCGGATTCGGGCTGCGCACTCTGGCCTCGTCGATGGGCGCGTTCAATCCGATGAGCTATCACTGCGGTTCGGTTTGGCCGCACGACACCGCCATCGGGGTGGCGGGGCTGCTGCGCTATGGGCACGTGCCCGGCGCGGTGGAACTGGCCACCCGGCTGGCGACCGGACTGCTGGACGCCGCCGCGGCTTTCGACGGCAGGTTGCCGGAGTTGTTCTGTGGATTCTCGCGCTCCCGGTTCGCCGTGCCGGTGCCCTACCCCACCTCGTGTTCGCCGCAGGCCTGGGCCAGTGCCGCACCGCTGCTGCTGGTGCGCGCGTTCCTCGGACTCGAACCGGACGTGCCCGCCCGTACCATCACCCTGTGCCCGCGCCTGCCCGCCGAGTGGGGCCGGATCTCGCTGACCGAGCTACGCCTGGGCGAGGTCACCGTCGACCTGGAAGCCGAAGGCGACCAGGTGATCTCCGCCCGAGTCCCGCGGGACTGGCAGTTGATCACCGAATAGCGAACACGCCGATCCACGTTCGTACACTCCCGACCGGCCGGGTACCCCCGGACGATCCCACCGAACTGGAGTCATGATGCAGACGTCACTGGACAGGCTCGACCTCTGGGGTTCCGGCCACCGTGACTGCGCGGTGGCCCCCACCGACCTCACTCCCGATCTCGCCCGGTTCCTGCGCGCAGTCCACGCCGGCCACGGTCCGGAGTGCACCCAGTATCTGGCGGCCGCGGCCTACCTCGACGCCCTCCGAGCCGAGTCCGCGCCGCACACCTGAACTCGCGGCGAGGTCAGGATCTCGGGGCGCAGGTACCCGGGTCGACAGCCCTACCGGAACACGGTTCGTTGCCCAGAGCACGCAACACCTCCGTGCCCGGCCCCACGGTGATGTAGTGCAGGAAGCTCGCGATCGCCGAGCCGACTGGCGGATCACCGTGCGTGTAGACGTATTCCACGCCCCAGAACGGGTAGTCGCCGTCGACGGCAGCCTGCCGGTCCGGGGCCACGCCGCCGAGGGCGATCACCCGCATGCCCGCCCGCCGCGCCTCCGCGAGTTCGCTGTACCCGATCGCCCCGGGAATGTCCCGCACGGCATCGTGCATGTCCCTGGTGACGGATGCCACGCAGTAGGTGCCCTCGGTGTTCTCCAGCGACCGACAACTACGGTGTTCGCGCAGCTGCTGAGTACCGTCGAGCAGCGCGTCGGCGAAGATCGCCCGGCTACCGGATCCCGGGACCCGATCGACGACCACCACCGGCAGATCCGGACCCCCGAGCTCGCGCCAGTTCGTCACCCGCCCCTGGTAGATGTCGCGGACCTGCGCGACGGTGAGGTCGTCGACGGCCACCTCCGCGTGCACGAACACGCCGTAGACCGCCAGTGCCACAGCGCGTGCCCGGAATGCCGTGTAGCCCGGTCCCTTGGGCCCGTCCCCGAAAGCCACCACGGCGCCGTCCGGCCCTACTTCCGACAGCCGATCCAGACCGCGCTCGGTGCCGTCGAAGTCATAGGTGAATCGGACGTCACGGCACCGCTTCTCGTACTGCCCAGCGGCTTCGCGGATGACCGGTTCGAATGCCGAGGACCCGGTCAGGTTCACCGCGCCCGCGGCGCAGTCCAGCGGCATCGGCGGCTCCTCGACCATCGCCACCGCGAACTGGCCGACGATGACGGCCACCAGGAAGCCGGTCAATACCACCATCGCGCGTGGCACGCCGGTCCGACTGCGGGTCTCGGCGATCCGGCCGCCACGGAGATTGCCTTCCAGGACCGGCTGCTCGTGCTCGGGCGCCCGCGCGGCGCGGTCGAGAATCGCCAAGATCTTGTAGTGCTCACCACGGTTCAGCGGCACCTTGGGCAGATCGATGACCCCTACGCGACCGCCGTTCTCCTCCCGGACCGCGATACCGGAGTGTTCGTCGAGGCAGTCACGCAGTGCCTGGTCGCTGAGTTCGGTGACGGCCATGCCGACCACCCGGCGGTTCGGAAAACGCAGGTGCAGACCGACGTTCTCGCCCGGCGCGAGATAGTCGCCGCGTTCGATCGTCGTCGTGCCGCTGTTCTCGATACGCACCAGCACCACCGACAGATCGCGCAGCGCCGACGCCGTCGTCGGTTGGACGGGTCGCAATCGTCCGAGGACGCCGGGAAAGACCGACTCGACCTCGCCCGTGACGGGCGTGTCCATCTGGACCCGGTAGCCGATCCTGCGCCTGCCGGCGACGACGAACTCCCACACGAACGCGGCGACCGGAACGGCGATGCCGACGACCGCCAGTACGGTGTCGAGCGGAAACTCCCCCAACAACTGCCCTCCCCGCCCCCGGAACGAATCGTCCGCATATTCTCGGACCGCGACGGCACGAAATGTGCTGTGTCAGGGAAGAATTCGATCGGAGTTCACCAGGCGGCAAACCCGTCCCGGCGTTCAGCCCTCCGACGCGCCCGCCCAGGCGAGCAGTTCGTCCACCGGCCAGGTGTTGATCACTCGCTCGGGCGGCACGCCGATGGCGACGGCGCGTTCACACCCGTAGCCCTGCCAGTCCAGCTGCCCCGGCGCGTGAGCGTCGGTGTCGATCGAGAACAGACAGCCCAGCTCCACGGCCAGGGTCATGAGCCGGGTGGGCGGATCGCGGCGCTCGGGGCGGCAATTGATCTCGACGGCGGTGCCGTATTGCCTGCACGCTTCGAAGACCACCTCGGCGTCGAACCGTGATTCCGGCCGGGTGCCGCGACCGCCGGTGACCAGCCGTCCTGTGCAGTGCCCGAGCACGTCCACGTTCGGGTTCGCCACCGCGTAGACCATGCGCTGGGTCATCGCCGCCGATTCGGCACGCAGGTGCGAATGCACGCTGGCCACCACGATGTCGAGTTCGGCGAGCAGGTCGGCACGCTGATCCAGCGTGCCGTCGTCGAGGATGTCGACCTCGATTCCGGTCAGGATACGGAACGGGGCGAGCTGTTCGTTGAGCTCCGCGACCACGTCGAGCTGCCTGCGCAGCCGGTCGGCGGACAACCCGTTGGCCACCGTCAGTCGCGGAGAATGGTCGGTGAGCGCGCAGTACTCGTGCCCGAGGGCCGCCGCGACGCGCATCATCTCCTCGATCGGACTTCCGCCGTCGGACCAGTCCGAATGGGTGTGCAGATCGCCGCGCAACAGCGCACGGAGCGGTGCGCCGGGCGCGCCGATCGGTTGTGCGCGGCGGCGCAGGTCGGCGAGCGGACCGGGCACCTCGCCCGCGGCCGCCTGCGCGATGACCGCGGCGGTCTTCGGGCCGATGCCGGGCAGGTCCTGCCATGAGTTCGCGGCTGTGTGAGCCGCGAACTCGGCATCGTCCAGCGCGGCCACCACATCGGCGGCCCGCCGGTAGGCCTTCACCCGATAGGTCTCGGCGCGCTGACGTTCGAGCCAGAACCCGATCTCCCGCAGTGTTTCCACCGGCCCCGGCGCGTGCGCCGCGGGCCCTGGGTCCGCTGGATCGGGTTCGGCCATCTAGCGGATCCTGCTGTACTTCAGGAAGGCGACGCCGTCTTCGAACACCCGGCTGGTGATCACCCGGAACTGCGCCGGCTCGGGCAGGCGCGGCCCCGAACCGAACAGCGACCGGCCCCGGCCGAGCACGATCGGATACAGCTTGAGGAAGATCTGATCGATCTCCGGCAGCAGCACCTGGGCCAGCTCACCGCCGCCGCACAACCAGATCCCCAGACCCTTCTCCCGTTTGAGTTCGCGCACCCGGGCCAGGGGGTCGGCGGAGATCACCTCGATCCCGACGCCGGGGCTCTCCGGCAGCGTGGTGGACACGACATACTGCCGCAGGTGCTCGTACGGGCTCGAGGTGCCGGTCCGCACCCCGAAGTCGTGCGTCTTGCGGCCCATCAACACGGTGTCGAACGACGCGTTGCGCTTGCTGATGCCCATCGATTCCCTGACCTTGGTGGGCAGGGTCTCGGGATACTGCGCCGCGATCGCCTGGCTGTGGTCGCCCCCGACGGGGAAGAAGTCGACCGACCCTTCCTCGGTGGCGATGAACCCGTCGATCGTCGAGGCGACGAAGTAGGTGAGCTTGCGCATTGTGTCCTTCCTCCGACGGCACACATCGTCGGCCGTTCGAGGCAACGGTATCTCGCGCGGCTCGGCCTCCGCGAGATCTTCGCCGACACCGTGCGCACGACCGCGACGAGGACGTCCCCGACCTTTCGATATGGCGGATATCGCGGGCGGACGCAGGTCAGCGGCGACGAGGCCGGGGCTGACAGCGGGGGCAGGAATACGACGAGCGATTCATGAACTTCTCCCGCCCGATCGGCGCACCGCACCGCCTGCACGGCTCGTCCTGCCTGCCGTAGACCGCGAGGGCGCGCTCGAAGTAGCCCGACTGCCCGTTGACGTCGACATACAGCGCGTCGAACGATGTCCCGCCCGCCGCCAAGGCGTCGTCCATGACCGCGCGCACCTCGGCGAGCAGCCCGCGCAACGCGGGCCGACTCAGCCCCGAGGCGAGACGGTTGCCGTTGATACGGGCCCGCCACAGCGATTCGTCGGCGTAGATGTTGCCGATCCCGGAGATCACCGTCTGGTCCAGCAGGACGCGTTTGATCTCGGAGTTCTTGGCGCGGATCGCGGTGACGGCGGCCTCGACGTCGAAGAGCGGATCCAGCGGGTCGCGGGCGATGTGCGCGACCGGTTCGGGGACGAGCGACCCGTCGACCTCCAGCAGCGGAGCCAGCGCCCAGCCACCGAAGGTGCGCTGATCGACGAACCGTAGTTCGGACCCATCGTCGAGAGCGGCGCGGATGTGCGCGTGCTTCTCCACGGGCGCGCCCGCGGGCTGGACGAGCATCTGACCGCTCATGCCCAGGTGCACGACGAGGGCCGCGTCCATGGCCGGTGAGCCGGCGGCGGAGGTGTCCGGCTCGTCGAAGGTGAGCCACAGATACTTGCCTCGACGGCAGGCGGCACGCACACGGCGACCGGCGATCCGGGCGGTCAGATCGGCCGCGCCCAGAATGTGCCTGCGCACCGAACGAGGGTGGGTGATGACGACCGACTCGACGACCCGACCGACCACATGCTCGGCCAGCCCACGCCGGACCACCTCGACCTCGGGAAGTTCGGGCACGTCAGGATTCGGCGGTCAGCGCCTGGTAGGCGGCGCCCGCGGCCTTCTGCTCGGCTTCCTTCTTGGAACGTCCGACACCCGTGCCGTAGGACTGGCCGCCGATCACCGTCGTCGCGGTGAATTCCTTGTCGTGATCGGGACCCGTCGAGGTGATCTCGTAGGCGGGTACGCCGAGGCCGCGCTCGGCGGTCAACTCCTGCAGGCTCGTCTTCCAGTCGAGCCCGGCGCCCATTCGGGGACCACGCTCGAGCAGTTCGGCGAAAAGCCGCAGCACCACACCACGTGCCACCTCGATGCCGTGCTCGAGGTGCACCGCGCCGAGCAGCGATTCCATACCGTCGGCGAGGATGCTCGGCTTGTCGCGGCCGCCGGTGAGCTCTTCGCCCTTACCGAGCAGCAGATGCACACCGAGACCACCCTCGCCGAGCCCGCGCGCGACTTCCGCGAGCGCGTGCATGTTGACCACGCTCGCGCGCAGCTTCGCCAACTCGCCCTCGGACTTGTCCGGGTGCTCGTGATAGAGCCGCTCGGTGATGCTGAGGCCCAGCACCGAGTCGCCCAGGAACTCCAGGCGTTCGTTGGTGGGCAGGCCGCCGTTCTCGTAGGCGTACGACCGGTGCGTCAGCGCCAAGCGCAGCAGATCCGGTCGTACGTCGACACCTAGCGCCTCGAGCAGACTCGCATGCTCACCGGACGAGCCGGCTTCGTCCTTGCTGGCCGTCACGTTCGATTACGGTGATCGAGCCGTCAGACGGCGGAAGTGACCTGGCGGCCCTTGTAGGTGCCGCAGGAAGGGCACGCGATGTGCGGCAGGGTCTTCTCACCGCAGGCCCGGTTCGGGCAGGTGATCAGAGTAGGCGCGACAGCCTTCCACTGGCTGCGCCGCGACCTGGTGTTGGAACGGGACATCCGGCGCTTGGGAACGGCCACGACTACTTCTCCTCTTGTCCTGTAACTTGCTCTGCCGGTGAACGGCTGACTTGGGGTCTTGCGTTATCGGTCTGACTCGGCGTCCGCGTCGGGACCGCCGTTACCAGGCGATTCGGGGGCGAATTTCGCCAGCCCGGCCCAGCGAGGGTCAAGTATCTCATGCCGGTGATCAGATCCCGCAATCGCCATCGCCACGCCGCATTCCGGGCACAGCCCGGCGCAGTCCGGCGAGCACAGCGGCTGCAACGGCAACTCGAGCCCGATGGTGTCGACGATCAGCGGTTCCAGATCGATGAGATCGTCGCTCATCCGATAGACCTCGTCGTCCTCGGTGGTCTGCTCGGTGGTGCTGTCCGGGTAGGCGAACAGCTCGGTGACCGGCAGGCTCACCTCGTCGGTGAACGTTTCGAGGCAACGCGAGCACTGCCCTTCGGTGGGCGCGGTCACCGTGCCGGTGACGAGTACGCCTTCGGACACCGCCTGCAACTGCAGATCCAGCTCGACTTCGGCGCCCACCGGAATGGCCACCAGGTCGAGCCCGATACGCCCCTCGGTGGTGACGGTGCGCCGCAACTCCCGCATCGTGCCGGGGCGACGGCCCAGGCTACGGACGTCCAGCACGAAACCCGCGTCGACGTGGTGCGAAGACGCCCCACGACGCGAGGTGGAACCGGAACCGGCGGACATCACGAACTCACTCACCTGTCGAAGGGGATGGGCAACCACCCCAGGGTACGTGGATGGGCCGCTCGAGCCAAAACCGAGCCGAGCGGCGGGACACCGTCGTCAGCGACGGTACTCGGCGGCATAGTCGGGGGTGCCCGCACCGCTGCGCAACTGGTGCCTGCCACGCCCGACGGTGCGCAACGTGCTGTTCAGCGTCTCCTCCAAGCCGGCCAGCGTCGAGTCGACGTAGTGGTCGCATTCGTCGCGCATCCGGTCGGCTTCGGCCTGGGCGGAGTCGATGAGCCGGGCGGATTCGGCGTGCGCGGCACGCACCACCTCGGTCTGGGCGACCAGCCTGGCCTGTTCGGCCTGGCCGTCGGCGACCGAGCGCTCGTAGGAGGCCTTGCCGGATTCGATCATCCGCTCCGACTCCACCCTGGCCCGTCCGGTGACCGCCTCGTACTCGGCTTTGGCCTCGGCGACGGTGCGATCCGCCTCGGCCTGGGCGGTGGCGACGAGATGGTCGGCGTGCGCACTCGCCTCGGCGACCATCCGGTCGGCATGCGCCTTGGCGTCGGCGAGGATGCGGTCGGCTTCGGCGCGAGCGCCGCCGACGGTCTCCCTGGCGTGCTCGTCGGCCGTGCTGACCGCTGTCTCGGCCGCGGACCGCGCGTCGTTGACGATCTTGTCCCGATGGTCGAGCACATCCTGGGCGTCGTCCAGTTCGCCGGGCAGCGCGTCGCGCACATCGTCGAGCAGGTCGAGCACGTCGCCGCGCGGGACGATGCAGTTGCGGGTCGGCGGAATGCCGCGCGCCTCTTCGACGATGGCCACCAGCTCGTCGAGCGCCTCGAATACCCGATACATGCTCACCAACCTCGTTCTCGTGCCGACCACGGACAGCTCGCCCACAGGCCAGTGTGCCCGCCGTCACCGGTTCTGCCGAGTCGATTCCCGGTGTGTCGGGCCTGATGTCTCGAAGAACACAGGCAAAACCGGCAATCAAGTGGAGCCTGATCCTCCACTTCGTGTACATTTCTTGACGAAGGACCGCCGACGTCGGCCGGTCCCGCGAGCAACGTTCGATCGGATTGACCATGACCGCTCTGGAACCAGCGCGCTCGGCAGCCATTCCTGCCTGCATGTACACGCCGTGGGCACCGTGGGCTGTGCCGAATCCGGCGGTCGTCCCGTCCTCGGCAGCCCGGCAGGCTGTCCAGGAGAGTCCCGCGGCTTCGCGACGGATACGAGTCGTTCACTACCTGCGCGGCGATCGCGCACTGCCGCAACTGGGACGCTTCGCCCTCGTCGGCGGCGCCAGCAATATCGCCTACGTGCTGTTGTTCGCGGCCATGTACGGCATGGGCTCGATCACCGCCAACATCGCCGGTTCGGCGGTGAGCACCGTGCTCGCCAACGAGCTGCATCGCCGGCTCACCTTCAGGGCCGCCGACCGGGTGCACTGGTTCACCGCGCAGTGGGAAGCCGGCGGACTGGCCGCGCTCGGCCTGGTGATCACCACCGCCGCGCTGGCAGCCATCGAGTTCTTCACGCCCGGCCTCGGCGGTGGAGCGCAAGCGGCGGCCGTCCTGGCGATCACCGCCGCTGTCGGCGGAATGCGTTTCCTCGCACTGCGCGGATTCGTCTTCTGAGTTCGGGCTCGGCGGTCGGTCACCGAGCCCACGCGTTCGGTAACTCAGCCCCGGCGTTCGGCGATGCGGTCGAGCAGGCGCTTGTGCACGATCGGGGGCAGCATGTCGGAGACATCGCCGCCATAGGTGGCTACCTCTTTGACCAGCGAGCTGGACAGGTAGCTGAACACCGGGTTGGTGGCGATGAAGAAGGTGTCCACACCGGACAGCTTCTTGTTCATCTGCGCCATCTGGAGTTCGTAGCCGAAGTCGGTGGCATCGCGCAGACCTTTGACGATGGCCGTGATGCCCTCTTCACGGGCGAAGTCGACGAGCAGCCCGCGCCAGGAAGCGACCCGGACGTTGGGCAGGTGCGCCGTGGTCTCGCGCAGCAGTTCCATCCGCTCCTCGACCCCGAACATGCCCTTCTTGTTCGGGTTCACCATGACGGTGATGACGACCTCGTCGAATTGCTCGGCCGCCCGGGCGAATACGTCGAGATGTCCGTTGGTCACCGGATCGAACGATCCGGGGCACAGTGCTCCAGCCATGCGCCCGACGCTATCAGGCGGGCACTGGCGACTCCGCCGGTCCCGCGCCCGGCCGGCCCCGCACCCGTCACTGTCCGTGCGGCTCGAATTCGGCGAACTCCAGCCGCGTCTCCCCGTACCGTCGCGACGGAAGGGGGACGAACGGCTCGGGCCATGAGATCTCGGGACTGCGCGCCGAGCGTTCCACCACGATCAGTGCGCCGTCGGTCAGCCAGCCGCCCGTGGCCAGCTCGGCGACCTCGGCCGCGAGGATGTCGGTATCCAGGTCGTAGGGCGGGTCGGCGAACACCAGATCGAAGGCACCCGCACCACCCTGGGCCAACACCGCGCCCACCGAACCGACCCGCAGTTGCGCGCCTTCGAGCCCGAGTTCGGCGATGTTGGCCCGCACCACCTGCGCGGCCCTGCGGTCGGATTCGACCAGCAGCGCGAACGCGGCGCCGCGCGAGAGTGCTTCGAGGGCGAGCGCACCCGAACCCGCGTAGAGGTCGAGCACCCGCACGCCCGCGAATTCCATCCGCGCGTCCAGCGAGCTGAACAGCGCCTCACGCACCCGGTCCGAGGTGGGCCGGGTACCGGCGGGCGGCACCCGCAACCGGCGGCCGCCCGCGACGCCCGCGACGATCCGCGGCATCAGGCCGAGGGCTCGCGCAGCTCGAGTTCGACCAGCAGGTCACCGCCTTCGACCTGCTGTACCTTCGTGGTCGCGATTCGGGCGACCACACCGCCCCGTGGCGCGGTGATGGCGGCTTCCATCTTCATCGCCTCGATGGTGGCGATGGTGTCGCCGGCGGTGATGATGTCCCCCTCGGTCACGGCCAGGGTCACCACACCGGCGAACGGCGCGGCGACATGGGCGGGGTTGGCCTTGTCGGCCTTCTCCGCGGCCGGCACCTCGCTGGCCACCGACCGGTCACGCACCGCGATCGGGCGCAGTTGACCGTTGAGGATGCACATGACGGTGCGCATACCCTTTTCGTCGGGTTCGGAGATCGCTTCCAGGCCGATCAGCAGCGTCACGCCCTTCTCCAACTGCACGCGATGCTCCTCGCCGCGGCGCAGGCCGTAGAAGAACTGGTTCGCCGACAGGCCCATGGTGTCGCCGTACCTCTCGCGGTGGGCCAGGAACTCGGCGGTCGGGCCGGGGAACAACAGACGGTTCAGCGTCGCCCGGCGCTGCGCCGAGTCCCCGGACAAGGCGGCCTCGTCGGCGGCCGAGAGCGGGGTCTCCGGCTTGGCGGGGCCGCGCCCTTCCAACGCTCGTGAGCGCAGCGGTTCCGGCCAGCCGCCCGCCGGGGTGCCCAGCTCGCCGCGCAGGAAGCCGATCACCGAATCCGGGATGTCGTAGCGGCCGGGGTCGGCGGCGAAATCATCGGCGTTCACACCGGTGCCGACCAGCGCCAGCGCCAGATCACCGACCACCTTGGACGACGGAGTCACCTTCACCAGGCGGCCGAGCATCCGGTCGGCGGCCGCGTACTGCGCCTCCACCTCTTCGAACCGGTCGCCCAGCCCGAGCGCGATGGCCTGCTGACGCAGGTTCGACAACTGGCCGCCCGGGATCTCATGGGTGTACACGCGGCCGGTCGGCGCGGGCAGGCCCGATTCGAACGGGGCGTACACCTTGCGCAGCGCCTCCCAGTACGGCTCCAGGTCGCACACGTTCGACAGATTCAGACCGGTGTCGAACTCGGTGTGCGCGGCCGCGGCCACGATCGCCGACAGCGCGGGCTGGCTGGTCGTGCCCGCCATCGCCGCGCTCGCGCCGTCGACCGCGTCCGCACCGGCCTGCCAGGCCGCCAGGTACGTGGCCAGCTGACCACCGGGAGTGTCGTGGGTGTGCACGTGCACCGGCAGATCGAAATTGCTGCGCAGCGCGGTCACCAGCTTCGCCGCCGCGGGGGCGCGCAGCAGACCGGCCATGTCCTTGATCGCCAGCACGTGCGCACCGGCATCGACGATCTGCTCGGCCAGTTTCAGGTAGTAGTCCAGCGTGTAGAGGTCCTCGGCCGGGTTCATCAGATCGCCGGTGTAGGACAACGCGACCTCAGCGATCGCGGTCCCGGTCTCGCGGACCGCGTCGATGGCCGGACGCATCTGATCGACGTTGTTGAGCGCGTCGAAGATGCGGAAGATGTCGATGCCGGTGGCGGTGGCCTCGGAGACGAACGCCCGGGTCACCTTCTCCGGATACGGCGTGTACCCGACGGTGTTGCGACCGCGCAGCAACATCTGCAGGCAGATATTCGGAATCGCCTCGCGCAGCGCGGCCAACCGCTCCCACGGATCCTCGTACAGGAACCGCAGGCCGACGTCGTAGGTGGCCCCACCCCAGCACTCCACCGACAACAACTCCGGGGTCAGCCGCGCCACATGTCCGGCCACACCCAACAGGCCGTTGGTGCGCACCCGGGTCGCCAGCAACGATTGATGCGCGTCACGGAAGGTCGTATCGGTGACCCCGACAGCCTTCTGCTCGCGCAACGCCCGCGCGAACCCCTCCGGCCCCAGGGTCAGCAACCGCTGCCGCGAGCCGTCCGGCGGCGGCACGCTCAGATCGATGGCGGGCAGCTTGTCGTGGGCGTACACCTGCGTCGGACGCTCGCCGTGCGGCTTGTTGACCGTCACGTCGGCGAGGTACTCGAGGATCTTGGTGCCGCGGTCGGCCGACTGGCGCAAGGTCAGCAACTGCGGGCGTTCGTCGATGAACGAGGTGGTGACCCGGCCCGCCCTGAAGTCCGCGTCGTCGAGCACGGCGAGCAGGAAGGGGATATTGGTCGTGACGCCGCGAATGCGGAACTCCGCCAGCGCGCGCCGGGCCCGCGCCGCGGCGCCGGCCAGATCCCGCCCGCGACAGGTCAACTTGACCAGCATCGAATCGAAGTGGGCGCCGATCTCCGCGCCGAGAGTCGCGCCGCCGTCCAGCCGGATACCTGCCCCGCCCGGCGTTCGGTAGGCCGTGATGCGGCCGGTGTCGGGACGGAACCCGTTGGCCGGGTCCTCAGTGGTGATCCGGCACTGCAACGCCGCGCCGCGGATCGTCACCTTGTCCTGGCTCAACCCCAGATCCGCCAGCGACTCTCCCGCCGCGATCCGCAACTGCGACTGCACCAGGTCCACATCGGTGATCTCCTCGGTCACCGTGTGCTCGACCTGGATCCGCGGGTTCATCTCGATGAACACATGATTGCCGCGCTCGTCGAGCAGGAACTCCACCGTGCCCGCGTTGCAGTAACCGATCTGCCGGGCGAAGGCCACCGCGTCCGCGCAGATCCGCTCACGCAACACCGGATCCAGATTCGGCGCGGGCGCCAACTCGATCACCTTCTGATGCCGCCGCTGCACCGAGCAGTCCCGCTCGAACAGATGCATCACGTTGCCCTGGCCATCGGCCAGGATCTGCACCTCGATATGCCGCGGATTCACCACCGCCTGCTCGAGGAACACCGTCGGATCACCGAACGCCGACTCCGCCTCCCGCGAAGCCGCTTCGATCGACTCCCGCAATTGCGCCGGCTCGGCCACCCGCCGCATACCGCGCCCGCCGCCACCGGCCACCGCCTTGACGAAGATCGGGAACTCCAGCTCCCGCGACGCCTCGAGCAACCACTCCACGTCCGCCGACGGCTCGCTGGACTTCAGCACCGGCAGCCCGGCCGCCTCGGCCGCCGCGATCGCGCGTGCCTTGTTGCCCGCCAGTTCCAGCACCTCGGCGGAGGGGCCGACGAAGGTGATGCCCTCCCGCGCACAGGCCGCCGCCAATTCGGGGTTCTCCGAGAGGAACCCGTAGCCGGGATAGATCGCGTCGGCGCCTGCCGACTTGGCCGCGTCGATGATGGCCTCGATCGACAGATAGGCCCGGACCGGGTGGCCGGTCTCACCGATCTGGTAGGACTCGGCCGCCTTCAGCCGATGTACCGAGTTGCGATCCTCGTGCGGGAAGACCGCGACCGTCCCGATGCCGAGCTCATAAGCCGCCCGGAACGCGCGGATAGCGATCTCGCCACGATTGGCGACCAAGACTTTCGAGAACATTGGCCTACGGTACCCGCCGCCATACCGGCGCTCGACAGGCAAGTCCCGGTTCGCCATCTTCTTCACAACTATGGCTGGCAACGTTGCGAAGACTTGTTCACCGGCCCGTCACATACTCCGGGAGTGTCATTCCTCATCCACAGGTTTGCGAACCTGATGCCAGCGCGGGGAGGTGTAGCTTTCACAGGCTTCGCCGGCGGGCGATGCCGGGCGCGGCCGATGCCTGGGCCGCGCTCCGCTGCCATGACCTGTTCCCCGCCGCCACGTCAGCCTGCACTTCGGATTCTCCACGCGCCACCACTCCTCACAGCTCCACAAGCCGGATCGTGCACCCGCTTGTACTACTTCGACGTACGGACGCGCGGTTCGGTTCCCGACCGTGGCTCGGGAATCTCCGTGAGCGGGAATCCGCGGGAGGGCGGGCTTCTCAGTCGTCGGCGGCGAAAGCGCGGGTCACCGCGGTCATGTCGAAGTAGTCGCGCCAGGCGGTGACGAGGCCGTCGTTCACCTCGAACACGCCCATCACCGGCAACGCGGTGTCGCGTCCGTCCTTGCCCCGCATGGTGTCCGTGCGCTCGTTCATCACCAGCCCACCGGCGACGACCTGGTGATGGATCTCGAAATCGATGGCCTCGAAGGCGGTCAGAAAGCCCGCCACGAACTCCCTGATAGCGGCGCGACCGACCACCGGCTCCATCGGGATGTTGTGGTAGACGGCGTCCTCGGCGAAATAGGCGGCGATCTCGTCGGGGTCGGGCGTGGACCAGCTGCGGCACAGCGCGCGCACGATGTCGTCGGAATCGGTCATGTCCTCGGCTCGCTTTCTCGCGGCAGTGGCGCTCGGCGCCCGTCGGCTGCGATTCAAGCAAACAACGGCCCGTCCCGGCCGGTGTTCGCGCGGATTCCCATCGCGCGCCGGGGGATCCCCCGAGGTTTGCCATCCCGGGCGCACTCTTCACACGGGGGCATCGCCACGCAGAAATCGTTGTGACACAGCGGTTTGCGAATCCTCGCAGGCGACGACCCCGGCGTCCGCCGGATCGGGGAGACTAGGATTTTTCCCTGTGCGCAAGATGTACGCGGGCGCTCGGCTTCGTCGCCTACGCGAGGAACGACGGATGACCCAGGCCGCCTTGGCCAAGTCGCTGGATCTCTCGCCCAGCTATCTCAACCAGCTCGAACGCGATCAGCGACCGCTCACCATCCCGGTTCTGCTCAAGCTCAATTCCACCTTCGACCTGGACGTCCAGTTCTTCGCCGCCGATTCCGACGCCCGGCTGGTCTCGGCCCTGCACGATGTCCTCGTGGACGCGGCGGGCGGCGACAGCGCACCTCTGGCCGAGGTCGAGGAGCTCGCGACCCGCCAGCCCGAGGTCGCCCGCATCCTGGTCGCGATGCACCGGCGGCTGCGCGCGGCCACCGATCAGCTGGACCTGCTCTCCGCGCAGGTCACCACGCCCACCGGCGCGGCGAAGGTACCGATGCCCGCGGAGGACGTGCGCGATTTCCTCTACGACCACCACAATCACATCCCGCAGCTCGATCACCTCGCCGAGCAACTGTTCGACGACTGCGGGCTGAGCATCGGCTCCCTGGACCGGCAGCTGGCCAGGGTCGCCGAGGAGCGCGCGGGCGTGACAGTGCTGGTCCGCGGCGACGGCGCGGACCCGAGCATCCCGAAACGCCACTACGACGAAGCCGGTCGCACGCTCACCCTGGCCCGGCGGCTGCGCCCGGGGCAGCGCGCCTTCCAGATCGCCGCCACGCTGGGTTTCCTGCTCTACGGCGACCACTTCGACACGGTCCTGAACGAGACCCCGTCGCTGTCGGGCGAGTCTCGGGACCTGGCCAGGCTCGCCCTGGGCAACTACTTCGCCGCCGCGCTGGTGCTGCCCTACAGCCGGTTCCTGCGCTCGGCGGAGGAATTGCGCTACGACATCGACCTGCTCGGCCTGCGTTTCGAAGTCGGTTTCGAAACCATCTGCCACCGTTTGAGCACCCTGCAACGCCAGGGTCAGCGCGGTGTGCCGTTCTTCCTGGTCCGTACCGACCGGGCGGGCAATATCTCCAAACGCCAGTCCGCGACGGCCTTCCACTTCGCCCGCGTGGGCGGCAGCTGCCCACTGTGGGTGGTGCACGAGGCCTTCGCCCAGCCCGGCCGCATCCTCACTCAGATCGCCGAGATGCCAGACGGCCGTCGCTACCTGTGGATCGCCCGGACCACCGCCGCCGCACCGCGCGGATTCGACACCGCGACCCGCGATTTCGCCTTGGGCCTCGGCTGCGACATCGAGTACGCCGACCGGCTGGTCTATTCCGCCGGGATGCCCGTGGCCGATCCCTCCGCCGCGGTCCCGATCGGCGCGGGCTGCAAGGTGTGCGAGCGCCCCGCCTGCCCACAACGCGCCTTCCCGCGAATCGGCAGTCCACTGAGTGTCTCCGAGCACACCGTCACCGATCTGCCCTACCCGCGCGCCCTCCCCTGATCGTGTCCGACCACCGGCGGCGCCCGGCATGACCATCGACCGTGGTGACGGCGGCATCGGCACCGACGCAGTCCCCGATGCCCCGCGAGCTGCTCACGCGAGGTGCGGATCACCGCCGGGCGCGGTCAGGACTTGGCGAGATACTCGAGGCGGTCGGTATCGACGGCGGCGTGCATCATGGCAGCGAGGCCGGGATGCGCGGCCAGTCCCGGATCCTCCTCGACCAGCCGACGCGCGAGTTCCTGCGCACTGGTGATGACCTCCAGGTCGTCGACCAGCGAGAGCAGACGCAGTGAACGTGCGGTGCCGGACTGCGCGGAGCCGAGCACATCGCCTTCGCGGCGCTGGCGCAGGTCGAGCACGGCCAGCTCGAATCCGTCGTTGGTCCCGGCGACCGCCTCCAGGCGCGCCATCGCCGAGCCGCCCGGTGCGGCGTCGGTGATCAGCAGACACAGGCCCGGGTGCACGCCGCGCCCGATCCGGCCGCGCAACTGGTGCAACTGGCTGACGCCGAACCGGTCGGCGTCGACGATCACCATCACCGTGGCATTCGGCACGTCCACGCCGACCTCGACGACGGTGGTGCACACCAGCACATCCACCGAACCGTCGTTGAAGGCGCGCATCACCTGGTCCTTCTCGTCGGCGGGCAGACGGCCGTGCAGCAACCCGACCTCGACCGAGGCCAGCGGCCCGGACCGCAGCATCTCGAAGACGTCCACCGCGGCCTGAGTCGGTGGCGGCTCCTTCTCGTCCGCCTCGGCGGCGTTGCCGCGCGCCTTGCCGCCCTTGGCGCCGCCCCCCTTACCCGCGACCTTGCCGTCCTCGTCGTCGCCGATGCGGGAGCACACCACGTACGCCTGGCGCCCCTGGCCGACCTCCTCGAGTATCCGCTCCCACGCGCGCTGCACCCAGTTCGGATGCAGCTTGCGGGGCACCACTTTGGAGCTGATGGGCGAACGGCCGCGTGGCAGTTCGGTAAGCGTGGAGGTCTCCAGATCGCCCAGGGTGGTCATGGCGATCGTGCGCGGGATCGGCGTCGCCGTCATGACCAGCAGGTGCGGGCTGATCCCCGCTTTCGCCTTGGCGCGCAGCGCGTCTCGCTGTTCGACGCCGAAGCGATGCTGTTCGTCGACGATGACCATGCCGAGATCGAAGAACTCCACGTTGTCCTGGATGAGCGCGTGGGTGCCGATCACGATCCCGGTTTCCCCGGTGACCGCCGCGAGCAACGCGGCCTTCTTCGCGCTCGCCGACATCGACCCGGTCACCAGCACCACCCGGGTCGCGTTCTCGGCGGCGCCCAGCTCACCGGCCGAGCCGAGGTCGCCCAGCATCGCGCACAGCGATCGATAGTGCTGGGCGGCAAGCACTTCCGTGGGCGCGAGCAGCGCGCACTGCTGCCCCGCGTCGACCACCTGGAGCATGGCGTGCAGAGCGACGATGGTCTTGCCTGAGCCGACCTCGCCCTGCAACAGCCGGTGCATCGGGTGGGTGCGTTCCAGATCCGCGGAGATCTCGCCGATGACCTTCTGCTGGCCTTCGGTCAGCTGGAAGGGCAGCCGTTCGGCGAACGCGGCGGCGATCCCGTCGGCACGGGGCGGACACGGGCGGGCCGCCCGCCCGGACACCTCGTGCCTGCGCTCGGCCAGTACCAGTTGCAGCGCCAGCGCCTCGTCGAAACGCAGCCGCTCGCGGGCCTTTTCGATATCGGCGCGATGCTCGGGCAGGTGGATCAGCCGCAGCGCGTCGGAGACCGGCAGCAACTCGCGTTCGTCCCGGATCTGCTGTGGCAGCGGATCGTCGATCGGGTCGAGCTGTTCGAGCACCTGCCGCACACAGGCGAGCAGATCCCAGCTCTGCACCTTCGCGGTGGCCGGATACACCGGGATGAACTCCCGCTCGAGGAACGAGACATCCACTCCGCCCGCGCCTTTCGCGCTCTCGGCCAGCCCGCGCAGATCGCCGCCGCCGCGTACCCGCGTGATCGGCGCGAGATCGGTCGACGCCGGGTCGTCGCCGGCCTCCGGCAGGATCAGATAGCCGGGGTGGTTCAGGCTCCAGCTACCGGGACGCCAGTAGCTCACATTGCCCGACATCATCGCGCGAAGTCCTTGCTTCACGACGTATTTCACCTTGTCGCCGTTGAAGAAGGTGACGTCGACCGGACGTCCGGAGCCGGTGTCGAGCTGCACTTTCAACAGGGAGCCGCGGCGGTTGCGCATCGGGCGCAGGTCGGCTTTGACGATCCGGCCGATCACCGTGATGTGGGTGCCGTCCTCGGGGGCCTCCTCGGTGAGCGGCTGTCCCTGGGTGGCGTAGCGCAGCGGGTAGTGGCGCAGCAGGTCCTCGACGGTGGTCATGTCGAATGCCTCGGACAGCGAATCGGCCGCCTTCGCTCCGAGGATGTGGTCGAGCCGGTCGCTCAGGGTCGCCATGTGTTCGTCCTCACCTCTGCCTGCCCCGCGTTCATTCCACCCCGATCTGCACCAGATCCCCGCGCTGACCACCCGCGTACACCGCGATCTCCACTCCGGGGAAGCCGCGCGCGATGTGCTCGCCCAGGGCGTCGGCCAACGCGGGGTCGGCGTCGGCGCCCATCAACAGAGTCACCAGCTCACCGCCGAGACCGAGCATCCGGTCCAGCAGTATCCGGCCCGCGCCGAGTACCTCGCGATCGATGACGACCACATCGTGCCCGACCAACCCCAGGCCGTCACCGGGCCCGCAGGTGCCCACCATCGTCAGCGCCCGATGCTGGGCGCGACGTACCGATCCCCACCGGGTCGCCGCCGCGGCCTCCGACATGGCGAAACCGTCGTCGACGGCGATGCGGGCGCGATCGTGCACCGCGAGCGCCGCCAGCCCCTGCACCATCGACCCGCTCGGCAGCAGCAGCACGTCGCGGTGCGCGTCACGGGCGGCGACTCCGACAGCCACCAGTTCGTGCGCGGGCAGCGCGCCGTTGGGCAGCACGAGGACTTCGCGGTGCGGCAGGGTACGTATCGCGCTGAGCAGGCTCGCCGAGGTGACCGGATGCTGATCGAGCACCACCGCGCCCGCTTGCTCGAACAACGCGGCCGCGCCCACTCCCGTCGCGACCGCCAGCACCGCCCGATCGGCGGGCGCCCCCTCGGAGCGCGCCGCCGTCCCGATGCCCGGTAGACGGCCCGGCCGATGCCCGGTGCCGTGGGCGTTCTCGGCGAAACTCTCGATCCTGATGCGGCTGAGCGTGCCCGCCGCCAGACCCGCTTCCACCGCGGCCCCCGCGTCGGCGCAGTGCACGTGCGCCGACCAGATCTGCGCGCCGTCTCCGACGACCGCCACCGAATCGCCGAGTTCCCCGAGCGCCGCACGCAGTCTGTCGATCCGTCGAGGGTCGGTGTCACCGATCAGATACATCACTTCGAACGCGGGCTCGGCGGCCGCGGTCGTGGGGTACTCGCATTCCGGACGGGTCGGCTCCACCACCAGGCGGGCGTATTCGGGGCGTGCCGGGAGTTCCCCGAGTGTCACCGCCACCAGGGCGTCGAGCAGCACCAGCAGCCCTCGCGCGCCCGCGTCCACCACCCCGGCATCGCGCAGCACCCCCAGTTGCGAGGGCGTCTCCCCCAGTGCTTCGGCCGCGCCCTCCGCCGCGGCGACGGCGACGTCGGCGACGGTCACCGGCCCCGCCGGATCCGCTGTCGCGAGGTCGCCGCCGCCCGCCGACGTGATCGAGGCGCGCTCTCCCGCGCCGACCATCGCACGGTCGTAACAGGCGCGGGCGGCGGCGGCCGCACGGTCGAGCACCGTGAGGATGGTGCCCTCGACAGGGGCGCTCAAGCAGGCCCGCACCAGCGTCGCCGAGCGGGACAGCGCGTCGGTGAGCGCCCCTGCGGTGAGTGGGCCGTATCTACCCGCGTCGGCGAGTCCGCGCAACAGTTGCGAGAGGATGATGCCCGAATTGCCGCGTGCGCCGACCGTCGCGCCACGGGCCATCGCGGCGGCCACCTCCCCGACGGACGGTTCGGCGGCGGACTCCCCCGCGCGAGCCTGCGCCGCCTGGACGGCCGCGCGCATGGTGGACAGCAGATTGGTGCCGGTGTCGGCGTCCGGGATCGGGAAGACATTCAGGGAGTTGATCTCCGCCCGGCGCTCGGCCAGGCCCTCGAGGCAGAGCCGGCCCCAGTGCAGCAGCGCAGCGCTGTCGATCGTCTCCCGCTCGCCGGGCACGGTCCACCTCACTCCCTCACACCGCCGCTCACCACCGCCGCTCGCCAGGTTAGCGGCAGCGGCCGACGGCCGAGGCCGCAGCGGGGCCCGTGCCCCCGGTTTGGTCGTTCGGGGAAGCTGCGGTTACGCTTGCGGGGTTGCCACGCCGCACGTCACTCCCACGGGGTCGCTGTTTCTCGCCGGGTTGCCGCGCGCCGCACGCCGACATCAGTCGGCACAGGCACATCACGACATTGTTTCCGGACATGCCGCCTGTCAGGGTAGCTGTCCCCACAGAACATGAAGGAGTTCGCGACTATGGCTGCCGTCTGCGACGTCTGCGCCAAGGGCCCCGGCTTCGGGAAGTCGGTCTCGCACTCGCACCGGCGTACCAACCGTCGTTGGAACCCGAATATCCAGACCGTGCGTGCCCAGGTCGCGCCGGGCAACACCCGCCGCATGAACGTGTGCACCTCCTGCCTCAAGGCGGGCAAGGTCGTTCGCGGCTGAGCCCAGCGCGATACCGCACACGCCCCGGCGCCCTGATGGGTGATCCGGGGCGTTGCCGTTCCCAGCCGATACGAGCATGGCGCGTGGTTCCCGCCGCGCCCGAACACGCCCGCGGCATCGCCGAGTGCCATATCGAGTCCTGGCGCGAGGCATACCGCTCTCTGGTGCCCGCACCGCTGCTCGCCGCCTTCGACATCGATCGCCGCGCGGCCGCGGTGGCCCGGCATCTCGATCCGGCCACCGGGGAGACCGCCGAACGCACCTACGTGGCGTCGGCAGGCGAGGAGGTGATCGGGTTCGTCACGGTCACCGTGCCCGGCGACATCGACCCGGGCTACGCCGAACTCGACGCGCTGTACGTGCGGGAAGCCTGGTACGGCACGGGAGTCGCCGACGATCTCGTGCGCACCGCACTCGACCCCGCCGTCCCGTGCCGCCTGTGGGTCTTCGCCGACGCTCCGCGCGCCCTGGCGTTCTACCGGCGCCACGGCTGGCGCGCCGACGGCGCCATCAAGTTCGAGGAATTCACCGCCCTGACGCAGCTGCGCATGTCCCGGACCCGGCAGCCGGAGCGGAATCGGTCCGGTTAGGGTGGCGATCATGACGACCAGCGAGACTGTCGAATACGTCACCAGCACCGAGGGTGTCCTGCGGATCACCATCGCCACCGCCGCGCACGGCACCTCCATGGACTTCGCCGGAATCGACGCGGGCACCACGGCTCTGCGGGAACGCGATTCCTCCGTCGGCGCGGTGCTGCTCACCGGCACGGGCGCGAACTTCTGTGCCGGTGGCGACGTACGCGGCTTCGCGGCCGCCCCGGAGCGCGGCGCGCACATCCGGGACCTGGCCACCAGGCTGCACGACTTCGTCCGCGCACTCGACGCCACCACCGTGCCGATCGTCGCGGGCGTACAGGGCTGGGCGGCGGGTGCGGGCATGAGTCTGGTGCTGGCCGCGGATGTGGCGCTCGGCACCTCCTCGACCAAGTTCCGGCCCGCCTACCCCGGTATCGGGCTGAGCCCGGACGGCGGGATGTCCTGGAACCTGCCGCGCGTGGTCGGACTCGGCCGAGCGCGCGAGATCCTGCTCACCGACGCGGTGATCGGCGCCGAGGAAGCCGTGCGACTGGGCATCCTCAGCAGGCTGGTCGACGAGGGCGTCGATGTACGCGAGGCGGCCTTCGATCTCGCCCGGTCGCTGGCGAACGGACCCCGCTCCACCCACGCGAGCATCAAAGCCCTGCTGCGCGACTCGCTGACCACCCCGCTCGATGCTCAGCTCGACCGGGAGACCGACGCGATCGCGACCGCCGCCGACAGTCCGACAGGCCGGGAGGGCGTCGACGCCTTCGTTCAGAAGCGCGCGCCCGACTACACATCCTGATCGGCGCGGGCCGGGCGGCGAGGCCGCCCCGGACGACTGCTCCGCTCAGCGAACCGACGCGCGCACGAATTCCGCGACCGCGTCGGTGAAGGCGTCGTTGTCGTCTCCGGCGGCGGTATGCGCGGCATTGCCGATTTCCACCACGTCGGCGTGCGGCACCTGCTCGAGGAATTCCTCGACCGCCTCGGCGCTGACCACATCGGACATCCTGCCGCGCACCAGCATCACCGGGATGGTCAGGGCTCGCGCCGCGGGCTCGAGCACCCTGGCCATGCCCTCGGTGTCGGCGTCATCGGTGCCACGACCGGCGATCATGTCCGGATCCCAGTGCCAGTACCAGCGACCGTCACGGTGACGAAGATTGCGCAGCAGCCCGTCGTTGCTGGTCGGTCGCGGCCGGTGCGGCATATACGCGGAGACGGCGTCGGCCGCCTGCTCGACGGTGTCGAAACCGTCGCGATGCTTGCCGAGGAAGTTCAGCACCCGCTCCACACCCTGGGACTCGGGCCTGGTCACGATGTCGACCAGGACGAGCGCGTGGATGCCCGCGCCACGGGGATGGGAGGTGGCCAGCAGCCCGGTGATGCCACCCATGCTCGCGCCGACGATCACCGCGCCGTGTTCGGCGGTGGCGCCCAGTTGGTCGAGCACCTCGACGAGATCCTCCACCAGGACCGCACGAGAGTAGTCGCGGTCGGGAGCCCACTGGCTGTCGCCGTGGCCGCGAGCGTCGAGGGTGACCACGCGCAGGCCGTCGGCGGCCAGGACCGCGCCGGTCTGCTTCCAGGAGTGCCTGGTCTGACCGCCTCCGTGCAGGAACACGACGAGCGGTCCGTCCTCTGGTCCGAACTGGTCGGCGGCCAGTTCGATCCCGCCCTTGCCACGCAACCGCAGCGGCTTCGGCTCGACGAGATACTTCGCATTACTCACGATCCGAGGATCGCATACCGACAGTGCTTTCTCACAGTGCCCCCGACGCGAACGCGGGCCGGTGACACTGTCACCGGCCCGCGAGATAGGTGTTTCAGCTGGTCAGCAATCCAGCGGCATGGCGCTGAGGGTGCGCTGGAGGGTGCAGGCGATCTTCGCGTTCACCGCGGAGGAGATGGTGGAGGTGCCGGTCGAGGTGAATTCCTCCGCCACGGGAGCGGATTCGACCACCGGCTCCGTGTAGGGCTGCAGCGGCAGCGGCTCGGCGTTCGCAGCGGACGCGCCCCCCGCCAGTGCGCCTGCCAGCGCCAGGGTCGTCAGGGTGCCGCGCAGTCCCGCGCGAACGGTCGTGTGGTGCATGGTGTAGCTCCTCGGTGAATCGTTGCGTGCGATATAACAGGCCCCGGATTCGCCCGGGGCACAGCGGTGGGGATCAGAGGGTACGAACTCACGGACCGGAGCACCGCGGGCCGCGGGCTCAGGGCAGCCGCCAGTCGACAGGGTCGGCACCGAGTTCGTCGAGTAGTTCGTTGACCCGGGAGAACGGCCGCGAACCGAAGAAGCCGCGCGAGGCCGACAGCGGCGAGGGGTGCGCCGACTCGATGTAGGGCACCTCGGCCTCGGTCAGCAGTGGCCGCAGCGTGCCCGCGTCGCGGCCCCACAGGATCGCGACCAGCGGTTCGTCCCTGGCCACCAGCGCGCGGATGGCCTGCTCGGTGACCGCTTCCCAGCCCTTGCCTCGATGGGAGGCGGCCTGGCCGGGAGCGACGGTGAGTACCCGGTTCAGCAGCAGTACGCCTTGATCCGACCAACGGCTCAGGTCCCCGTTGGAGGGGGTGGGATGACCGAGATCCTTGTGCAGTTCGGTGAAGATGTTGACCAGGCTGCGTGGAATCGGCGAAACATCCGGCGCCACCGAGAAACTCAGGCCCATGGCGTGTCCCGGCGTCGGGTACGGGTCCTGGCCGACGATCAACACCCGCACATCGCGGAAGGGACGCTGGAACGCGCGAAGGACGTTCTCCCCCGCGGGCAGGTATCCGCGTCCGGCGGCATTCTCCGCCCGGAGGAATTCACCCATGGCCGTGATCCGATCGGCCACCGGTTCGAGCGCCTGCGCCCAGCCCGGATCGATGATTTCCGACAATGGTTTCGAGCCCATGACCGCACAACCTATCGCGCTTCGTCACCCGGCGCAGCCTCCGCCCCACGGAACGATTCCCAGCCCCCAGCGCCCTGCGGCGTCACGCCGTCCACCGTGACGCCCGTGCCCGCGCCGACCACACCGATCACCCGCCAGCCCGCGGGCAGTTCGACCCCGGCCGACCAGGCGCCCGCGAAGGCGTGGTCCTCTCCGCCGACCAGAACCCACTGCGCCGCATCGGCATTCAGTTCCGCGGCGAGGGATTCCAGCTCCGGTGCCCGCAGTGCGTCCCAATGCACATCGATGGCCACTCCGGAGGCCGTGGCGAGATGCCCGAGATCGGCGAGCAGTCCGTCGGAGACATCGGTCAGCGCGTTCGGCCGCGGGCCCGTACCGATCGGGACGCAGTCGTAGGGCGGCTGTGGAGCACGGTGCGCGGCGAGCACGTCCGCCAACAGCCGCGCGCGAGCCGACACCTCGTCGCCGGGCGCACCGGAGGAAACGCGGTGCTCGGTGGACGAGCCGGGCTCGGCGTCCTCGCCCCGGGCGAATGCGCCCCTCTCGAACACCGCCAACCCGGCCGCCGACCACCCGAGCGCACCCGCGACCGCGACGACGTCGCCCGGCCGTGCCCCCGAGCGGCTGATCGCGGGCTGTCCGCGCAGGTCCCCGAACGCGGTCACCGAGATCACCAGTTGCGGGCTGCGCACCAGGTCACCCCCCGCGATCGAGGCCCCTGCCCGGCCGGCCTCGGCCCACATCCCGTCGGAGAGCTCGTCGATCACCTCGACCGGGGTGTCGGCGGGGCAGCCGAGCGCCACCACGAACGCCGAGGGCGCCGCCCCCATCGCGTAGACATCGGCGGCGTTCTGGGCGATGGCCTTGCGTCCGATATCGCGCGGGCGGGACCAATCCAGCCGAAAGTGCCTGCCCTCCACCAGCATGTCGGTGGAGACGACGAAGCGCCCGTCCGGCGCGGCCACCACCGCGGCGTCGTCGCCGGGTCCCAGCAGGACACCGGCGGTGTGCACACGCCCGGCGTTGATGCGCTCGATGAGCGCGAACTCCCCCAATTCGCGCACCGTCCGCGGCGTCGCGCTCTCGCTGATGGCCGTGGCCCCTTTCCCGAGGTCGTGCGGGCAGAAGTCGGCACGACGGTACCCTGTTCTGAACGCTCGGCACCACCGAGCGGCTCCGATGCCGACGAGATCGAAAAGGACCAGGGCATGGCGGCGGATGCGCCGGACGAGGACATCTCCCACGAAACCGCTTCCCGCGAGGACCACTCGCGCGAGGACGCGGCCCGCTCCGACGGGAACGGCGCTTCCGACAGCGGGACCGTCGAGGACGTCGCCGAGTCCCGGTACTCCCCCGCGTTGATCGCGACCGCCGTCGCACTGCCCGTCGTGCTCGTGGTCGGTCTGCTCGTCGCCGCGCTGATCGCGGGCAATACGTCGGTCGAGCGCGAGCCGCTGGCGCTGGGCGCGGTCCCCGCACCCGCTGCCGACGGCCCGGCCTGCGCGGCGCTGCTGCCCACCCTGCCCGAGGAACTCGGCGATTACACCGCGGCCACTCTGGTCGAACCGGTCCCGCCCGGCACCAAGGCCTGGCAGCCCGAGGGCGAAGGCGAACCGATCGTGTTGCGCTGCGGCCTGGAGCGCCCGCTCGAATTCCACCGCGCCTCACCGCTGCAGATCGTCAACGATGTGCGCTGGTTCGAGATCCGCGACGATGCCGCCGCGGCCAGCACCTGGTTCGCCGTCGATCGCGAGACCTACATCGCGCTGACCATCCCGGAAGGCTCCGGCCCGACGCCGTTGCAGGCGGTCTCCGATGCCATCGCCGCCGGTATGGCCCCGCGCGAGATCGATCCGGGCCCGCTTCCCAACTGAGCGACGGGTCGCGTCCCGATGCGTGCCCGGCCTGTCAGCGCAGTCCGGTCCCGCGCGCCACGGCGGTGTCGATCAGAGTGGACACCAGCGTGGCATAGTCCACGCCCGCCGCTTCCCACATCCGTGGGTACATCGAGATCGAGGTGAATCCGGGCATGGTGTTGATCTCGTTGATCACCGGTCCGTCCTCGGTGACGAAGAAGTCGACCCGAGCCAGCCCCTGGCAGTCCAGCGCGCGGAACGCCCGCACCGCCATCTGCCGCACCGTGTCGGTGATCTCGTCGTCGAGCTTGGCGGGCACATCGAATTCGCAGACGTCGTCGAGGTACTTGGTGTCGAAGTCGTAGAACTGCGGCCCGTCTCCCTCAGGCATCTTGATCTCGGCGACGACACTCGCGTCCACCCGCCCGTCCGGGAATTCCAGCACGCCGCACTCGACCTCGCGCCCGACGATGCCCGCTTCCACGATCACCTTCGGATCGTGCTGCCTGGCCTTGCCGATCGCCGCGTCCAGACCGCTCCACTCGTCGACCTTGGTGATGCCGATGGACGAGCCGGCCCGCGCGGGTTTGACGAACACCGGCAATCCGAGTTCGGCACGCTGTTCGTCGGTGAGGGTCGCGGTCCCCGGCCGCAGCACCACCTGCCTGCCGATCGGCAGCCCCTCCGCGGCGAGCAGCTTCTTGGTGAACTCCTTGTCCATGCCCGCCGCGCTGGCCAGCACGCCGGGTCCGACATAGGGCACGCCCGCCAGTTCCAACATGCCCTGGAGCGTGCCGTCCTCGCCGAACGGTCCGTGCAGGACCGGGAAGACCACGTCGACCGAACCGAGCACCGCGCCGGGATCGTCGAGCGCGACCAGCGCGCCCGCCCTGGTCGGGTCGGGGGTCAGGGTGAGCGCGGTGCCGGTCGCGTCCACCGACGGCAACGCCTCGTGGCTCAGGCCGATCGAGGCGGCGTCCGAGTTCGCCTGGTTCGCCAGCACCCAGCCGCCGTCGACGGTGATGCCGATCGGGACGGGCTCGTACCTGTCGCGATCCAGATGCCGCAGCACGCTGGCCGCGGACACACACGACACCGCGTGCTCGTTGCTGCGCCCGCCGAACACCACCGCCACCCTGATCCGGTTCGTCATGCCAGGAACCGTACCGGGCGCGCCGGTGTCCGCCGCACCCGCACTTCTGGGGTCACTACTCCGGCTTGATGCGTCTGCCGAGCAGGCTGCCGACCGCGTCGCGCACCGAAACTCCCTCGTGGCACACGCGGTGCACGGCATCGGTCAGCGGCATCTCCACCCCGTGCGCGGCGGCCAGCGCCCGCACCGATGTGCACGACTTCACACCCTCGGCGACCTGGCCATGGGTGGCCTGTTGCGCGGCTTCCATCGAACCGCCCGCACCGAGCACATGACCGAAGGACCGGTTGCGCGACAGCGGCGAGGTGCAGGTCGCGACGAGGTCGCCGACGCCCGCCAACCCGGCCAGCGTCACCGGTTCGGCGCCCAGGGTGACCGCGAGGCGGATGATCTCGGCCAGCCCGCGGGTGATGATGCTGGCGATCGAGTTGTCGCCCAGTCCCATGCCCGCCGCGATGCCGGTGGCCAGCGCGATGACGTTCTTACAGGCGCCGCCGATCTCGCAGCCCACCACATCGGTATTGGTGTAAGGCCGGAAATAGCCGGTGTAGCAGGCGCGTTGCACCGCCTCCGCCCGCGCCGAATCGACGCAGGCGACCACGGTCGCCGCCGGCTGGCCCGCGGCGATCTCCTTGGCCAGATTCGGTCCGGACAGCACCGCGATGCGTTCGCGCTCCGCGCCGGTCACCTCTTCGATGACCTCGCTCATCCGCAACAGCGTGCCGGTCTCGATGCCCTTGGCCAGACTCAGCAAGGTGGCGTCGTGGTCGTCGATCGCGGCGCGCAGCGCGGGTCGCCATGCCGTCAGGTTCGCGCGCAGCGATTGCGAGGGCACCGCGAGCACCACCAGTTCCGCGCCGCGCAGCGCGAGTTCGGGGTCGTGGGTGGCGGCGATCCCGGGTAGCCGCACGTCGGGCAGGTAGGCGGGGTTGCGATGCTCGGTCGCGATCGCCTCGGCGATCTCCGGGCGCCTGGCCCAGATGGTCACTTCCGTTCCCGCGTCGGCCAACACCTTCGCGAACGCGGTGCCCCATGATCCCGCACCAAGTACTGCCGCCCTCGTCATCAACCCAATATGCCATGCAAGGATTGGGCCCATGCGTCCGCACGCCGTGCACGCCCTGATCGCGGTCAAGCGCCTCGATCAGGCCAAGAGCCGCCTCGCCGACCGGTTGCCCGCACCACACCGGGCCCGCCTCGTCCTCGCCATGCTCGCCGACACCGTCACCGCCGCCACGGCGGTCCCGCAGATCCGCACGGTCACCGTGGTCACCCCGGACGCGACGGTGACCGACCTGATCGGCGCGCTCGGCGCCCACGCTCATCCCGAACCCGCGGCCGACGGCCTCGACACCACCGACGGCCTCAACACCGCACTGATCCACGCCGCCGCGAGCCTGCGCGCCGAGCACCACGGCGCCGACCTGCTGGTCCTGCAGGCCGATCTCCCCGCGTTGCGCCCGGCCGAGCTCGCCGACATGCTCGACACCGCCCCGCCGCACGGACGCGCCGTGGTCGCCGACCACACCGGCTCGGGCACCGCCGCCCTGCTGGTGCGCGGCGGCGGCGAGCTCGCACCCGCGTTCGGCGTGGACTCCGCGCGACGCCACGTCGCGGGGGGCGCGGTGGAACTGGGGGGCGATTGGCCCGGCCTGCGGCTGGACGTCGACACGGTCGCCGATCTCGAGCTGGTGACCGAGCTGGGTGCGGGTTCGTCCACGCGCGCTGTTCTGCACGACATCGGCTGGTCCTGCCGCGTTCACGAACCGGCCCGCCGAGTGTGCTAGCGGGTCGCCGTCCCCCAGGTCGCGACGCTGTGTTCGTTGCGACGTCGACGTGCGCGCCGGGCCGCCGGTAAGGGATGATCGGTGATGTGAGCCCTACGGAAATCGTCAAGCAGCAGCAGCTGCCAACGCCGCCCCCGGCCGCGACGCCTCCCCGACCAGACCAGGCGACACAGCGTTTGCCGCAGGATCGCTACCTCAATCGGGAATTGAGCTGGCTCGACTTCAACGCACGGGTTCTCGCCCTGGCCGAGGACGCCTCGCTGCCCCTGCTGGAGCGGGCGAAGTTCCTGGCGATCTTCTCCTCGAACCTCGACGAGTTCTTCATGGTGCGCGTCGCCGGTCTCAAACGACGCGCCGAGACCGGTCTGTCGGTGCGATCGGCCGACGGACGCTCGCCGAGCGAACAGCTGGCACTGATCGCCGCCCGCACCCAGGAGATCGCCGCCAGGCACGCGCGGGTGTTCATGGATTCGGTGCTGCCCGCGCTCACCGCCGAGGGCATCGACATCATCGGCTGGGACGATCTGGACGCCGAGGAGCGCAAGCGCCAGTCGGCGTACTTCCAGGATCAGGTCTTCCCCGTCCTGACCCCGCTGGCGGTGGATCCGGCGCACCCGTTCCCCTACATCAGCGGCCTGAGCCTGAACCTGGCGGTGACCGTGAAGGACTCGGTCACCGGCGGCGAGCACTTCGCCCGCGTCAAGGTCCCCGACAATGTCGACCGGTTCGTGCGGGTGCGCCGCACGTCCGGCTCCATCGCGGCCTTCCTGCCGATGGAAGCCCTCATCGCCGCGCACCTGGAGCAGCTGTTCCCCGGCATGGAAGTCGTCGAGCACCATTCCTTCCGCATCACCCGCAATGCCGATTTCGAGGTAGACGAGGACCGCGACGAGGATCTGCTGCAGGCCCTCGAACGCGAACTGGCCAGGCGCCGCTTCGGTTCCCCGGTGCGACTCGAGGTCTCCGACGACATGACCGAGCACATGCTCGATCTGCTGCTGCGCGAACTCGACGTCGATCCCGCCGACGTGATCCAGGTGCCCGGTCTGCTCGACCTGTCCTGCCTGTGGCAGGTCTACGGCGTGGACCGGCCGCTGCTCAAGGATGCCCCCTACGTGCCCGCGACTCCGCCGGCGTTCGGGGAGCGCGAGACCCCGCGCAATGTCTTCGCCGCGCTGCGCGAGGGGGACGTGCTCGTGCACCACCCCTACGATTCGTTCTCCACCAGCGTGCAGCGCTTCATCGAACAGGCCGCCGCCGATCCGCAGGTGCTGGCCATCAAGCAGACGCTGTACCGCACCTCGGGTGACTCCCCCATCGTCAACGCGCTCATCGACGCCGCCGAGGCGGGCAAGCAGGTCGTGGCGCTGGTGGAGATCAAGGCCCGCTTCGACGAGCAGGCCAATATCAAGTGGGCCCGCAAGCTCGAACAGGCGGGCGTGCACGTGGTCTACGGGCTCATCGGCCTCAAGACGCACTGCAAGACCTGCCTGGTGGTGCGACGCGAGGGCTCCACGATCCGGCGCTACTGCCATATCGGCACCGGCAACTACAACCCGAAGACCGCGCGACTGTACGAGGACGTCGGATTGCTCACTGCCGCACCGGAAATCGGCGCGGATCTCACCGATCTGTTCAACTCGCTGACCGGATATTCGCGAAAGTCGGACTACCGCAATCTGCTGGTTGCCCCGCAAGGGGTTCGCGCAGGCATCATCGAGCGAATCCAGCGCGAGATCGAACTGGCCCAGCAGGGCGTGGCAGCGCGAATCCGGTTGAAGGCCAACGCGATTGTCGATGAGCAGGTCATCGACGCGCTGTACCGCGCCTCGCAGGCGGGTGTGCCGGTGCAGATCGTCGTGCGCGGCATCTGCGGCCTCAAGCCGGGTGTGCCGGGCATGAGCGAGAACATCGAAGTGCGATCGATCCTCGGCCGGTTCCTCGAGCACTCGCGGTTGCTGCATTTCCAGGCGCAGGACGAGTTCTGGATCGGCAGCGCCGACATGATGCACCGCAATCTCGACCGGCGCGTGGAGGTCATGGCGAAGGTGAACGATCCCAAGCTGAAAGAGCAATTGGCACGAGTGCTCGATTCCGCCCTCTACCCGACCACCCGATGCTGGGTGCTGCAGCCGGACGGCAGCTGGGCCGCTTCCCCCGGCCACGACTCCACCGAGGACGGGCAGGGCGAGCAGGTTCGCGATCACCAGCAGTACATGATGCGACTACGGAGGCCGGAGCAGCCGTGATCGAACACGCTGGCTACACCGACGAGGGCCCGATCACCGATCCCCGGGTCACCGCCAATATCCACGCGGCAGGCGCGGTGCTGTGGCGTCCCGGCACCAAGGGCGGGATCGAGATCGCCGTCGTGCACCGGCCGAAGTACGGCGACTGGTCGCTGCCCAAGGGCAAACTCGACCCCGGCGAGACGCCGATGCTCGCCGCGGTGCGTGAGGTCCACGAGGAGACCGGTCTTTCCTGCCGGCTCGGCAGATACCTCGGGTCGGTCACCTATCCCATTCCCGGCCACCGCCGGCTCAAGCGCGTCGATTACTGGGCGGCCTCGGCGGCCGGCGGCGAATTCCACGCCGATTCCGAAGTCGACGAACTGCGCTGGTATCCGCTCGATCGGGTGATGGACGCGTTGTCGTATCCGATGGACCGTCAGGTGGTGCGCACCTTCGCCCGACTGCCCGCCGACACCGCCACCATGATTCTGGTGCGCCACGCGAAAGCCGGTAACCGCGACCGTTTCGACGGACCGGACGATCAGCGCCCGCTCGAACAGGCCGGCCAGGAACAGGCGCGGGCACTGGTGCCCAACCTGCTCACCTTCGGCCCTGCCGCGGTGCACTCGGCGCCGCCGGTGCGCTGCGTGGACACGGTGCGGCCGCTGGCGGACAAACTGGGCGTCGAGGTCCTCCTGGAGCCGACGTTGTCGGAATCCGCCTACGACGCCGACCCCGAGGCGGCCAGGAGGCGGGCCACCGAACTGATCTCGCCCGATGAGGTGCGGGTGGTGTGCAGTCAGGGCGGAGTGATTCCCGATCTGCTGGACTGGTGGGCGAATCGCGACGGATCGAAACTGCCGCCGGCACGCAATCGCAAAGGCAGCGCGTGGGTGCTCTCGTTCGCCGGCGGGCGACTGGTCGCCGCGGATCATCTCGACCGCAAGCTGTCGGCCTCCGTAGTGAAATCGTGACCTGCTCAGCGAAATACCTCGGCCGATAGCGCCCGCACACGCCGAATCGGCCCCGGGACGGTGTTCCCGGGGCCGTTATCGGTCCAGCGGCGGTGTATGCGCGTGTGCCGCGCCTGCGGCGGGGTACGCGGCGTTCGGCGCGTTGTGCGGCGTCAGCGGCGGGTGGTCGTCCGCTTGGCCGCGGTCTTCTTCGCGGGGGCCTTCTTTGCCGCCGTGGTCTTCTTTGCGGCGGTGGCCTTGGCCGGGGTCGCCTTGGCCGTCGTGGTCTTCTTGGCGGCGGTCGTCTTCTTGGCGGCGGTGGTGCTCTTGGCGGCCGTCGCCCTGGTGGTGGTCTTCTTCGCGGGCGCCTTCTTGGCCGCGGTCTTGGTCGCGGTCGTCTTGCGCGCGGTGGTCTTCGCGGGCGCCTTGGTGGCGGCCTTCTTGGCCGGTGCCTTGGTGGCGGCCTTCTTGGCCGCCGCCTTGGCCGTGGTCTTCTTGGCCGCGGTCTTCTTGGCCGCCACAGGCGCATTCACGCCGCGCTTGACCGCGGGGCCGGTCGCGGCCAGCTTCTGCTTACCCGCGATGACGGCTTTGAACTGGGCGCCAGGCCGGAACGCCGGCACCGAAGTGGCTTTCACCTTGACGGTTTCGCCGGTGCGCGGGTTCCTGGCGACCCGGGGAGCCCGCTTGCGCTGTTCGAAGACACCGAATCCGGTGATGGTGACGCTCTGGCCCTTGTGCACTGCACGCACGATGGTGTCGACAACGTGCTCGACTGCCGCGGTAGCCGTGCGCCTGTCCGTACCCAACTTTTCGGTCAGAACGTCGATCAGTTCCGCCTTGTTCATTGAATCCTCCGCAGACTAATGGCCCGTCGTCGGACCGACTAGGTACCACGGTAAACCCACATTGAGCAAGAGTCTATGTGCCACGCCAAAATTCATGGTGGTTTAGCACACGTCCAGCTACCGCTTCTGATGAGGCCCAGCTATCACCGCGCCGGTGATTACGTCTGCGAAATAGGCGCCGGAAGCGTGGTGGGCTTCCATGCCGGCCTTGCCTTTTCGAACTCGGCGATCACGTCACTACGGCGCAGCGTAAGGCCGATGTCGTCCAAACCCTCGAGCAGACGCCACCGCGTGTAGTCATCAATATCGAACGGCAACACGACGGTTCCGGCGGTGACCGTGCGCGCGTGCAGGTCCACCGTCAATTCGAGACCGGGCTGTTCCTCGATCATCTTCCAGAGCATTTCGACATCGTTCTGTGACATCTGCGCGGCCAACAGACCGCCCTTACCCGCATTGCCGCGGAAGATGTCGGCGAAGCGGGAGGCGATGACCACTCGAAAGCCGTAGTCCGACAGCGCCCAAACGGCGTGTTCACGGGAGGATCCGGTGCCGAAATCCGGTCCCGCCACCAGTACGGTGCCTCGGTTGAAGGGTTCGATGTTCAGAATGAAGTCCGGGTCGTTGCGCCAGGCGGCGAACAGCCCGTCCTCGAATCCGGTGCGAGTGACCCGCTTCAGGTAGACCGCCGGAATGATCTGGTCGGTGTCGACATTGGACCGGCGCAGCGGCACGCCGATTCCCTTGTGCACGGTGAAGGCTTCCATCGGATTCTCTCCTGGTCGAAAAAGGTGAAGGGTGGGCTTTCAGGCCAGATCGGCGGGTGAGGACAGCGTTCCGCGCACCGCGGTGGCCGCGGCCACCAGCGGGGAAACCAGGTGGGTGCGGCCCCCCTTGCCCTGCCTGCCCTCGAAGTTGCGATTCGAGGTGGAGGCGCAGCGCTGACCCGGCTCCAGCTGATCGGGATTCATGCCCAGGCACATCGAGCAGCCCGCCTGCCGCCATTCCGCGCCCGCGGCGGTGAAGATTTCGCCGAGCCCCTCGGATTCGGCCTGTGCGCGCACCCGCATGGAACCGGGCACCACCAGCATCCGCACGCCGTCGGCGACCCGACGACCCTTCAACACATCGGCCACCGCGCGCAGGTCCTCGATCCGGCCGTTGGTGCACGATCCGACGAAAACGGTGTCGACCGGGACCTCGCGCAGCGGCGTGCCCGGGATCAAATCCATATACCGCAGCGCCTTCTCCGCGGCCTCCCGGGCCGTCTCGTCGGCGATCTCGGCCGGATTCGGCACCGCCGAACTCAGCGGCGCGCCCTGACCGGGGTTGGTGCCCCAGGTGACGAACGGGCTCAGCGTGCTCGCGTCGATGTGCACCTCGGCGTCGAAAACCGCCCCTTCGTCGGTCCTGAGCGCATCCCAGGCGGCCACCGCGGCGTCCCAGTCGGCCCCCTTGGGGGCATGGGGGCGGCCTTTCAAGAATTCGTAGGTGACCTCGTCGGGGGCGATCATGCCCGCCCTGGCGCCCGCCTCGATGGACATGTTGCACATGGTCATCCGGGCTTCCATCGACATCGACCGGACGGCCTCGCCGCGGTACTCGAGCACGTAGCCCTGACCGCCGCCGGTGCCGATCTGGGCGATGACCGCGAGAATCACGTCCTTACTGGTGACTCCGTGCGGCAACTGACCGTCGATGTCGATCGCCATGGTCTTGAACGGGCGCAGCGACAGCGTCTGAGTGGCCAGCACGTGCTCGACCTCGCTGGTGCCGATGCCCATGGCCAGCGCGCCGAACGCGCCGTGCGTGGAGGTGTGGCTGTCGCCGCAGACCACGGTGGTGCCCGGCTGGGTCAGCCCCAGCTGCGGCCCGACCACGTGCACGATGCCCTGCTCGATGTCACCCATCGGGTGCAGGCGGATGCCGAACTCCGCGCAGTTGCGCCGCAGCGTCTCGACCTGGGTACGCGAGATCGGGTCCGCGATCGGCTTGTCGATGTCGACGGTCGGGACGTTGTGGTCCTCGGTGGCGATGGTGAGATCCGGCCGGCGCACCGGTCGGCCCGCGGCGCGCAGACCGTCGAAGGCCTGCGGACTGGTCACCTCGTGCACCAGATGCAGATCGATGTAGATCAGATCGGGCTCGCGCGAGGCGCCTTCACCCTCACCGCGGGCGACGACATGCTCGTCCCAGACCTTCTCGGCCAGGGTACGGGGGCGGTCGGTCATTTCTCGCTCACCTTTCGAAACGAAACAGCAGGTCCGCTGCCTCCGGGCTGCGGAGGGCGGCTGACTGCACGGGCTGGGCTCTCGCGTCCGGCGGACTCGCCCGGGCGGAGCCGCCCGAGGCCGGTGTCCGGCGAGATCGCTTTTCCGAGGGTTCCCACCGATTCGATCTCCGGGCCGGCTTCCGGTCGACCTTCCCGGGGTGGGATTCGCGGTATTCGATTCTCAGTATTCGAATCTCAGTATCCGAGACGCTAGTATCGTTCTATGAGACAGCATAGCGGTATCGGCGTTCTGGACAAAGCGGTGGCGGTGCTCTACGCGGTCGCCGAGCAACCCTGCGGCCTCAACGACCTCTGCGCCCGCACCGGCCTGCCGCGCGCCACCGCGCACCGGCTCGCGGTGGGCCTGGAAACGCACCGCCTGCTCGCCCGTGACAACAACGGCATCTGGCGGCCCGGCCCGGCACTGGCGGAGCTGTCCGCGACCGCCAACGATCCGCTCCAGGAAGCGGCGACCCTCATCCTGCCGCGGCTGCGGGAGATCACCGGCGAGAGCGTCCAACTCTACGTCCGCGACGGCCAGGCCCGCGTCTGCGTGGCCGCCATGGAGCCGCCCTCCGGCTTGCGCGACACCGTCCCCATCGGCGCTCGCCTACCGCTCACCGCGGGTTCGGCGGCCAAGGTCCTGCTCGCCTGGGCCGATGCCGAGGTGCAGCGGGCCGTACTGCCCGACGCCGTGTTCGGCGAGCGCGTGCTGGCGGAGGTGCGCAAGCGCGGGTGGGCGCAGAGCGCCGCCGAACGCGCCTCCGGCGTGGCCAGCGTCTCGGCACCGGTGCGCGATACCGCGGGCCTCGTGGTCGCGGCGGTCTCGGTGTCCGGCCCGATCGACCGGATGGGCAGGCGGCCGGGCGCGCGCTGGGCGGCCGACCTGGTGGCCGCGTCGGACGCGCTCCACAAAAGGCTGTAACACGTTTCATTCTCGCCCTAGAGTGGGCGAATGGGAGTCAATCAACGCGCGCAGATCGTCATGGCCGACGCCGAGGTCGCCGAGTTCCTGGAGAACAGTCGCATCGCCACCCTGGCGACCATCGGCCCCGGCGGCGCCCCGCATCTGATCGCCATGTGGTACGCGCTGATCGGCGGCGAGCGCGAGGCCGACGGGTCGGTCCGCACCCTGCCGGAGCTGTGGTTCGAGACCAAGGCCAAGTCGCAGAAGGTGGTGAACCTGCGCCGCGACTCGCGGATCACCTGCATGGTGGAAGCCGGCCACACCTACGACCAGTTGCGCGGGGTCTCCCTCGAGGGCACCGCCGAGATCGTGGAGGACCCGGACGCCATCTGGCGGGTCGGGGTCAGCGTATGGGAGCGCTACACCGGGCCCTACAGCGAGGAGGTCGCTCCGCTGGTGGCGAACATGCTGCACAAGCGGGTCGCCGTGCGGGTCGTGCCGACCCGCATCCGCAGCTGGGACCATCGCAAGCTCGGCCTGCCCGCCATGCCGCTCGGCGGGAGCACCGCCGCCGGCCTGGAGTGAGACCGCGCCGGAAGAGAGCCGGAACGAGAAAGGCTCCCGCTCGTGACGAGCGGGAGCCTTTCGTTGTAGCCCCGACGGGATTCGAACCCGCGCTACCGCCTTGAGAGGGCGGCGTCCTAGGCCGCTAGACGACGGGGCCAGGGACATGATCTCTCATTTCTGAGGACCACCCGGTGTGGATCTCTGCGATCCGTGGAGTGCTCGGTTAGCTTAGCCGACCGGAGCCCGGCGACCAAATCGCCGGGTGCTGAACTACTTTCGGTCGCGAACCGAGAGACGTGCAACACTTTCCGCTGGGGTACCAGGACTCGAACCTAGAATGGCTGAACCAGAATCAGCTGTGTTGCCAATTACACCATACCCCAATGACCTGGACTTTCTTCCCGGAGTCTGGCTGACTCCGGTCCGTGTTCCGGCCGAGAAAGAGATTACCAAACCCCAGAGGGTAAACTACAAATCGCCTGGTCAGAGGCATGTTTTCGGCGGTTTCGAGCCGATTGCCGGGGTGTGGAGCCCGGACGGCGCCCCACCCCAGCTCCCAGACCCCGGCACCGCCGGCCCTCGCTACTCCCGCGAGGATTCGATAGCCGAGCGCAGCCGAGCGAGAGTGATCTCACGCCCGAGCAGTTCCAGCGACTCGTACAGTGGCGGGCTGATGTGCGAGCCGGTGACAGCCACCCGCACCGGCGTGAATGCCTTGCGGGGTTTGAGGCCCAGATCGTCGATCAGCGCCGTTTTGAGCGCCTCCTCGATCACGGGGGTGGTCCAGGAGGTGAGCGGCTCCAGCGCGGCCGCGGCCGCCTCCAGCACCGGCACCGCGTCGGGGCCGAGATTCTTCGCGGCCGCCGCCTCGTCCACGGCGAATTCCTCGGCCGGCACGAACAGGAATCGCAGCAGATCCCAGGCGTCGCTCAGCACGACGATGCGGGTCTGCACCAATTCCGCCGCCGCCGCGAACACTTTCTCGTCCACCTCGCCGGCTGTGGTCCCGGCGCCGATGTGCCCGTGCCCGGTGAGGAACTCCCGCAGCCGTCCGGCGAAATCGGCCGGATCCAGCATTCGGATGTGCTCGGCATTGATCGCGTCGGCCTTCTTCTGGTCGAAACGGGCCGGATTCGAATTCACTTTCGAGATATCGAACGCGGCCACCATCTCGGCCATGGAGAAGACATCGCGGTCCTCAGCAAGGCCCCAACCGAGCAATGCGAGGTAATTCAGCAAACCTTCAGGAATGAAGCCGCGGTCCCGGTGCACGAAGAGGTTCGACTCGGGGTCGCGCTTGGACAACTTCTTGTTGCCCTGACCCATCACGAAGGGCAGATGACCGAACTCCGGAGTGAAATCGGCCACCCCGATCCGGCGCAGCGCGGCATACAGCGCGAGCTGACGCGGCGTGGAGGAGAGCAGGTCCTCGCCGCGCAATACGTGGGTGATCTTCATCAGTGCGTCGTCGACTGGATTGACCAGCGTGTAGAGCGGAATGCCATTACCGCGGGTGAGCGCGAAGTCCGGGACCGTGCCCGCCTTGAAGGTGGTCTCCCCGCGCACCAGATCGTGCCAGGACAGGTCCTCCTCGGGCATCCGCAGCCGCACTACCGGCGCCCTGCCCTCGGCCTTGTAGGCCGCGATCGCCTCGGGGGTCAGATCGCGATCGAAGTTGTCGTAGCCGAGCTTGGGATCGCGGCCGGCAGCCCGGTGGCGAGCCTCCACTTCCTCTGGCGTGGAGAAGGATTCATAGGCCTCACCGGCCTCCAGCAAACGCCGGACGACATCGAGGTGCAGATCGCGTCGCTGCGACTGCCGGTAGGGCTCATAGGGGCCGCCGACCTCCGGACCCTCGTCCCAGGTGAGCCCGAGCCACCGCAGCGCGTCGAGGATGGCCTCGTAGGACTCCTCGGAATCGCGGGCGGCGTCGGTGTCTTCGATGCGGAAGACGAAGGCGCCGCCGGTGTGTCGGGCGTACGCCCAGTTGAACAGGGCGGTGCGGATCAGGCCGACGTGCGGCGTCCCGGTCGGCGACGGGCAGAAACGGACCCGTACTGGTGTCATTGCTCTCTCTCGATCAGCGCTTGGCGGCAACAGGATTGGTGAGCGTACCGATGCCTTCGACGGTCACGGACACCTGCTGTCCGACCTGCATCGGGCCGACGCCCTCGGGTGTTCCGGTGAGGATCACATCGCCGGGCAGCAGCGTCATGACCGTACTCACCCATTCGACGAGCTGCGGGATGTCGTGCAGCAGAAGCGAAGTCCGGCTGCGCTGGCGCACCTCGCCGTCGAGTTCGGTACGGATCTCCAGATCCGCGGGGTCGAGGTCGGTTTCGATCCACGGGCCGAGCGGGCAGAAGGTGTCGTACCCCTTGCCCCTGGTCCACTGCCCGTCGCTCTGCTGCTGGTCACGAGCGGTCACATCGTTGGCGACGGTGTAGCCGAGGATGACATCGCGCGCCCGCGCGGCGGGCACATCCTTGCAGGGCCGTCCGATGACCACGGCCAGCTCGCCCTCGTAGTCGACTCGGGTGGAACTGGGCGGATAGACGATCGGCACGTTCGGCCCGACGATGGCGGTGTTCGGCTTGATGAAGATCACCGGCTGCTCCGGCGCGGCCCCGCCCATCTCGGCGGCGTGCGCGGCGTAGTTCTTGCCCACGCACACGACCTTGCTGGCCAGGATCGGCGCGAGCAGGCGCACGTCCGCCAGCGGCCAGCTGCGCCCGGTGAACGTCGGAGTACCGAACGGGTGCTCGGCGATCTCCTTCGCGACGGCGGTGTCCCCCTCACCTTCGATGCTCACGAACGCGACCCCATCGGGACTGGCAACTCGACCTAGACGCATGGCTGGGAGTCTACGGAAGCCGCTGGTCGCCGCGATCCACCTCCCCGCCGAGCGCTCGCCGAGGAGCCCGCGAGTGTGACATTCCTCGCCGCTCGGAGTCTCGAACTCGGATGCGCACACCCGCCGGCCGGGTGTACCGTGAGCCACGGTTTTCACTTTCTGAGAACTATATCCCATATCTTGAGATCATTCGGAACAGGGGTGAGTCGATGTCCGTCGAATCGGTCGGCATACGGGTGGGCGCGATACACCGGTGGTCGATGCTCGCCCTCGGCGTCTTCGCCCAGACCTCCAGCGCCGTCTTCATCCACGGCACGCCGTTCCTGCTGCCCGCGCTGACCGAGCGCGGAATGGCACTGCCGACCGCGGGGCTGCTGGTGGCGATGCCCACCGTGGGCCTGGTCTGCACACTGATCGCCTGGGGCTATGTGATGGATCGCATCGGCGAGCGCACAGTGCTCGTCGCCGGCCCGGCGGTGATGTTCGTCGCCGGCATCGGCGCCGCGACGACCACCGGCCACCTCGCCCTGGGCGCATTGCTGCTGCTCGGCGGCATCGGCGCGGCGAGCACCAACGCCGCCAGCGGCCGGGTGATCGTCGGCTGGTTCCCGCCGAACCGTCGCGGCCTGGCGATGGGGATCCGGCAGACCGCGCAACCGCTGGGCGTCGGCATCGGCGCGTTGACCATCCCTTTGGCCGCCTCTCACCACGGAATCCCCGCCGCCATCCTGGTGCCCGCGATCATGGCGGGGGTCGCGGCGCTGGCCTGCCTGGTCGGGATCGTCGACCCGCCCCGTCCCGAAGGTGGTGCGGCCGACCGGGACAACCCCTATCGCGGCGATTCCACCCTGTGGCGGGTGCACGGGGCCTCGGTGCTGCTGGCCGTCCCGCAGGGCGTGCTGTGGACCTTCGCCCTGCTGTGGCTGCACCGTGACCTCGGTTGGTCGATCCCGGTCGCGGGCGCGGTGGTCACGGCCACCCAGATCCTCGGCGCGCTGGGCCGAATCGGCGCGGGCGCCTGGTCGGACCGGGTCGGCAGCCGGCTGGGTCCGCTCCACCGGATCGCGGTCGCCGCGGCGTTGTGCATGGCGGCGCTGGGCGTGGCCGCGTGGACCCAATGGTGGTGGGCGGCGATACCGCTGCTGTTCGCGGCATCGGTGATCACGGTGTCGGACAACGGTTTGGCCTTCACCGCCGTCGCCGAGATCGCCGGGCCCTATTGGAGCGGACGGGGTCTGGGCATGCAGAACACCGGACAGAACCTCGCGATGGCCGCCATCCCACCGGTTTTCGGCGCCCTGATCACCTGGGGCGGCTTCTCCGCCGCCTTCCTCGGCGCCGCCGCTGTCGCGGCGCTGGCCATTCCGCTGGTGCCGCCGGATCACACGCGCAGGCCGCAGGCGCACAGTGGATTTCGCCGTCGACGCCGCTCGGCCGATCAGATCTCCAGCAGCTCGGCCGGATCCATGACGACCCGAAACCCGTTGACCTGACCCACCTCCGCGATCAGCACCGAACCGGGATCGACCACCGACCGCGCGTGATAGATCCCGTCGTCGAGGACCAGCCGGTGGACGCGCGCCCGCGGATGGTGTTCCACGATCCAGTATTCGGGGATACCGGCGGCCGCGTACTCGCGCACCTTGCGCACTCGATCGGTGCGCTCGCTCGCGGTCGCGGGCGCGATCACCTCCACCGCCAGCCGCACCTGGTCCCCGGCCAGCACGCGCGGCGGATCGGCCACCAGCGCGTGGCGGATAACCTCTCGCGGCACGACCACGATGTCGGGTTTGCGCACCCCGCTGGAGGTCCCCACCTCCCAGCCGCCGCCGATGCATACGTGCAGGGCCAGATCCGCGGCGCGGTCCAGTGACCGCGCCATCCGCCGCACCACATGATCGTGCCGGGCGCCGCGGTCGACCTCGACCAGCCAACCGTCCTCGAGCTCGTAGTCGCGCCCACGGCCGGGCAACGCGTGCAGGTCGTCGGTCGAATACGGTCCGCGACCGGCCCCCGGAGTCACTCGTCGTTCGCTCATCACGACCTCCCGCCGACTCGAGGCGGCCTCTCGGCGATCTCGTCGAAGCTGTGTACCCGGCGACGCGACTTTCGAACGACCCTGAAAGCATGGGCCTCGCCCCGAGAAGGAGGCGAGGCCCATGCGTGTGCGATACCCACGCCGACACCGAGACCACCTGCGGCCGAGGTAGTTCGCGCCGGAGTTCGCCGAAACGGATCAGACCGAGGCGGCGATCCGATCGCCGACCTCGACCGTGGACGCGGCGCCCGAACGCGCGGCCAGATCCTTGGCGACAGCCGCTTCGATGCGCGTGGCCTCGTCGGTCTTGCCGAGGTGGTTCAGCAGCAACGAGATCGACAGAATCGCGGCGGTCGGATCCGCCTTCGACTGGCCCGCGATGTCGGGTGCGCTGCCGTGCACCGGCTCGAACATGCTCGGATTGGCGCCCGAGGCATCGATATTGCCGCTGGCCGCCAGACCGATACCCCCGCTGACCGCGGCGGCGAGGTCGGTGATGATGTCGCCGAACAGATTGTCGGTGACGATCACATCGAAGCGGCCCGGGTCGTTGACCATGAAGATGGTGGCGGCGTCGATGTGCTGGTAGGCCACGGTGACCTCGGGGAACTCCGCCCCCACCGCGTCGACGGTGCGCTGCCACAGCGAGCCGGCGAACGTCAGCACGTTGGTCTTGTGCACCAGGGTCAGATGCTTGCGTCGCGCCTGCGCCTTCGCGAACGCGTAGCGGACCACGCGCTCGATACCGAAGCGGGTATTCGTGCTGACCTCGGTCGCCACCTCGTGCGGGGTCCGCACGCGGATCGCGCCGCCGGTGCCGGTGTAGGGGCCTTCGGTGCCTTCGCGCACGACGACGAAATCGATCTCGGGATCGCCGGCGAGCGGGCTGGTGACACCGGGGAACAGCTTCGACGGGCGCAGGTTCACGTGGTGGTCGAGCTCGAACCGGGTGCGCAGCAGCAGACCGCGCTCGAGCACCCCGCTGGGCACCGACGGGTCGCCGATCGCGCCGAGCAGAATCGCGTCGTGCTCGCGCAGTTCCGGCAGCACCGACTCGGGCAGGATCTCGCCGGTCGCGTGGTACCGCTTGGCGCCCAGGTCGTATTCGGTCTTCTCGACGCCGGGCACGACCACGTCGAGCACCTTCAGCGCCTCGGCGACGACCTCGGGACCGATGCCGTCACCGGGGATGACCGCAAGCTTCATGACAACTCCTCGTCATGCCCCACGCGCCGCCACCGGGTGTGCGGTGGCGGCGCGTGACGGCAATGTATGGATCAGCAGGGTTTCGATCAGAACAGGTCGACCTGGGCGATCTTGGCGGCGCCGACGGCCTCGCCGATCGCGGCCTGCACGTCTTCGGGAACCGGCTTGTTGACACGCAGGATCACGGTCGCACCTTCCTTGTCGACATCCTGAGCCAGCTGGGCGGCCTGGATGTCGATGTCGGCCTCGCCCAGCTTGGTGCCGATCTTGCCGAGCGCGCCGGGGCGGTCCTCGTAGTTCAGCACGGCCAGGTTCAGGCCCTCGGCGCGCATGTCGTAGTTGCGGCCGTTGATGTTGACGATCTTCTCCACCAGCTGCGGCTCGGTCAGCGAACCCGCGACATTGAGCGTGCGGCCGTCGCCGAAGACGGCGCGCAGGTCGACCATGCTGCGGTGGTTCGGGCTCTCCGAAGCGGAGGTGACCTCGACGCTGATGCCGCGTTCCTTGGCCAGCACGGGCGCGTTGACGAAGGTGACCTCTTCCTCGACATGTGCCGAGAAGATGCCGCGCAGCGCCGAGAGTTCGAGCACCCCGACCTGCGAGGAGGCCAGCTCGCCGCGCACCTGCACCTCGACGCTGACCGGCAGCTCGTCGGCCAGCGCGCCGAGCAGGACGCCCTGCTTGCGCACGATGTCCAGCCAGGGGGCGACCTCGTCGCCGACCACGCCGCCGGTGACGTTCACCGCGCCGGGCACGAACTCGCCGGCCAGCGCCAGCAGCACCGACTTGGCGACATCGGTGCCCGCGCGGTCCTGCGCCTCGGAGGTGGACGCGCCCAGGTGCGGGGTGACGACGACCTGCGGCAGATCGAACAGCGGGCTGTCGGTGCACGGCTCGGTCTCGAACACGTCCAGACCGGCGGCCCGCACATGGCCGGAGTTGATCGCGTCGGCCAGCGCCTGCTCGTCGATCAGGCCACCGCGCGCGGCGTTGACGATGATGACGCCCTTCTTGGTGAGCGCCAGCTTCTCCTTGCTGAGCAGACCCTTGGTCTCCGGGGTCTTCGGCAGGTGCACCGAGATCAGGTCGGCACGGCTGAGCAGCTCGTCCAGCGTCACCAGCTCGATGCCGAGCTGAGCGGCGCGCGCCGGGGAGACGTAGGGGTCGTAGGCGATGATCTTGGTCTCGAACGCGGCCAGACGCGCGGCGAAGAGCTGGCCGATACGGCCGAGGCCGACGACGCCGACGGTCTTGTCGAAGATCTCCACACCGTTGAACTTGCCGCGCTGCCAGGTGCGCTCACGCAGGGTGGCGTCGGCGGCGGGGATCTGTCGGGCCGCGGCCAGCATCAGGGTGACGGCGTGTTCGGCGGCGGTGTGGATGTTGGAGGTCGGCGCGTTGACGACCATCACGCCGCGCTCGGTGGCCGCGGGCACATCGACATTGTCGAGACCGACGCCGGCGCGCGCGACGATCTTCAGATTCTTGCCCGCCTCGAGCACCTCGGCGTCGACGGTGGTGGCCGAGCGCACGAGCAGGGCGTCGGCTTCGGGGACCGCGGCCAGCAGGGCCGGCCGGTCGGGGCCGTCGACCCAGCGAACCTCGACACCGTCACCGAGCGCGTCGACGGTCGACTGGGCGAGCTTGTCGGCGATCAGAACAACAGGACGGCCTGCTTGGCTCACAGTGGGTTACTCCTGAAGAAGGGGGACGGCTGATTACCGGGCCCCAGCTTAGTGGGCAGGTTCCGAGCCGATGCCGCCACCCGGTGGGCGGCTGCCGTCAGTGGCATCGCACCCTTGCGATGAATCGGGCAAACCAGGACACAGAACGGGCTCCGCACCCACCTGTCCGGTACGGAGCCCGCGTTCGGCGCCGAAGTCGTCTATGCCGCGTCCGCGGAGCCCAGGGCCTCGGCGATTCCCTCCAGAACACCCACGACGAGGTCGATGACATCCCCGACCACAACACTGCCGAGGTCGAGAACGGCGCTGCCGAGTCCGATGATCGCACTACCCATTGAGAACTCCTCTTCCTTGGGAACCGGTCGGGGCGACCGGATCTACCCCGGTTCGCCGCGCGGCGGACACTGTGGGGCGTCGGATGGTGAGTCAACTGCGAGCGCAAGGCTAGCAACGATCCGATCAAGCTCATGTGAGCCGAAACGCGGATTCGGTTACGATTCGGCAACGCCTACGAAAGGACCCCGCACCACACCGTGCGGGGCCTCTGTCGAACAGTCAGGAGACGGTCGGCGTATCAGACGCCATCCGAGGAGCCCAGCAGCGCGCCGATGCCCTCCAGAATCGTCACGACGATATCCAGGGCTCCGTCGATGACGGCACTGCCGGTTTCGATGATGATGGGAATCACGGTAGAACTCCTCTTCCTCGATGCGGTCGGGTAAAGCCGAATCGCACCCAGGAACCGGCCGATCGGCCGACCCCCGGGACGGGCGTGTAGAGCTACTTCCGACCGCCGAGGTTAGCAACGTTGCGGACACATCCACGCAGGCCGACCAGCGTTTCGATAACGATCGAGTAACACGAAAGCCCGGACGCGCGGAACCCCGCGCCGATCTCGGCGCGGGGTTCCGAAGCCAGTGCCTTCGCTTCCGCGATCAGGCGCCGAACGAACCCGTCCACAGGGTGTTCACCAGACCGTGCAGCGCGGCACCCAGAGTGTCGAAGAGTCCGTTCAGAGCGGCGCTACCGGTGTCGATGATAACGGGGATCATGCGAATTCCTTTTCGTCGAACTGTCCCAGTATTCGAACTGGCTGACATACGACACATCGAGACACCCGCACACACGGTTACGGAAATTCTGAAAATGTGAGCCAGGCTACTATCCGCATCCGGGAGTGAATCCGAACACGTGAACAGTGACCATTTCAGACATTGCACTACGCTCTGACCTGCGCATACATCATGCCCGCCCGGCGATCGAGCAGGGAAACAGACACAGATGCCCCAGATATCCGGGCCTTGACAATTACCAGCGCCTCGCGTGCGTCCGGTCCCATGAGAATTGCACGAAAATTCTCACCGTCCTGCCGTCGAGATCAGACCGAAATAGGCGTTCACCTGCGGTCGAGATATGCCCGGAAGCGATTCGACGGCCGCCGCGACCCGCAGCACGCGTTCTCACCGACCGGCAGGGCAGCGTCGGTCAACCGCCGGTCGAGAACGGCACTGCCGGACGACCGGAAAACGAGAGGCAGCGACCGCCCTCTGGCCCGTACCATCGCCGCATGTCTCTTCGCGCCGTGCCCGACTCGATGGACCCGCACATCGTCGGGACGATCGACGAGGAGTTGTCGCGTATCGAGCGCGACCACGGTGTCCACATCCTGCTGGCCATCGAAAGCGGCAGCCGAGCGTGGGGATTCCCCTCCCCGGATTCCGACTACGACTGCCGCTTCGTCTACCTGTCCGGACTGGACACCTATCTGTCCCCCTGGCGCACCCGCGAGGTCATCGAGACTCCGCTCGTCGATCTCCTCGACGTCAACGGCTGGGACCTGGCCAAGGCCCTGCGACTGCTGGTGCGCGGCAACGCGGTGCTCATCGAGTGGCTGATGTCGCCGATCGTCTACCGCGGAGACCCGGCCTTCCGCGCCGAGTTGCTCGCGCTGGCCCATCAGGTCGCCGATCGTGACCGGATCGCCAGACACTACCTGCACTTGGGCAGCAAGCAATGGCAGCGCAGGAACGAACAGGGTTCGTTGAAGAAGGTCTTCTACGCGCTGCGACCGGCCCTGGCCCTGCGCTGGCTACGAGAGCATCCCGGCGCCGCCGTGGCACCCATGCATGTGCCGACCTTGCTCGCCGAATGCGATCTCGCGCCCAGCCTCCGCACCTCGATCGACGAACTGATCGCACTGAAGTCCCACACGAGAGAGATGGGCTCAGGCGCCGCCCCGGCGATGATCGCCGACTTCGTCGAGGCCGAATTCGCCCGCGCCGCGGCGGCCCTGCCGAAGTCGCCGTCCGAACCCCCTCGGCACGCGCGCCGACTGGCGACCACCTTCTTCCACGACCGCGCCCTCGCCCTCAGCCGACGACCCTGACCCCCATCGCCTCTGGTCCGGACTTGCTGTGACGTAGGTCGAAGGCCACCCGCTGACCTTCTTCGAGCGACCGGAACCCGGTCCCGGCCAGCTCCAGGTAGTCGACGAACACGTCGGGTCCGCCTCCGTCCTGGGCGATGAAGCCGAAGCCCTTCTCGCTGTCGAACCACAACACAGTGCCGTGCACCATCTACGTCTCGAACCTTCTGTCGAACGTGCGGAACGACGAATGGTACTGCGCCGACTGTCACCCGCTGCCCCCGCCCCGCATCGAACCGGCCGCCCCCGGCCCGCGCAACTCCCCCGAAAACGCGAGAAGCCCCGCACCATTGGTGCGGGGCCTCTGCGAAGTCGACGTGTCAGGCGACGACGCGGACATCCTGGGCCTGCGGGCCCTTCTGCCCCTGGCCGATCTCGAACTCCACGCGCTGACCCTCGTCCAGCGACCGGAAACCGGAACCGCTGACCGCCGAGTAGTGCACGAAGACGTCGGGACCGCCGCCATCCTGAGCGATGAAGCCGAAGCCCTTCTCGCTGTTGAACCACTTCACAATGCCTTGAGCCATTTCATACTTTCCTGTAGACGAGCCGGGTAACGTGCAGTGCACCGGTCTCCTGAACCAGAGTGCCACGGGTCGTGGCATTACTCCACCTCTGCAGGGGGAAAGTGTGAGGCAGGCGACCTCCGACCGGCTGGTGTGATCGCAGATTTCCCGCCTGCCGCGGGAGACAGGTTCGCAGGTCAGCATCGTTATTGCATTTCGTAATAAGACCGGTCGAACCACATTGGCGCACACAGCAAGATGATGTTCGCCCTGGGCTGAAGATGCCCACTATCCGCGACGGAAAATTGCGGGCACGCGCCTTCAGAACGTCGATAACTGGCAGCACGCACTACCAGAACCGGGACGCCACCCCTGGGCTCAGTCCGTGCCCGGCACGCGGTCCCCGGCCGCGTCGAGGTCGACCGGCACGTTTGCCGCATCGCGGAGAGCCTCACGCAATTCCGCGGGGCTCAACCATTGCGTCCGGTAGTGAATCATCCGATGACAGTTCGAGCACAGCAGGATCAGATCGGAGAGCTTGGTCTTCGTTTCACCTGAACTGTGTAGCGGCACGATGTGATGGCATTCGATATAGCCCGCCCCATGGGGCCCGTACACGTTCTCGAAGTCGAAGCCACACGCCTCGCAGAACAACCGCGCATGGACGGCACGAAATTGATCGACCTTCTTCTTCCGCAACCTCCGGTCACGCTCACGCCGAAAATGCCTGGTCGCCAGCAACTTTCCCTCGCGGAAGTCGACGTCGTCCACGAAAGCGACGTCCCAGCCTGCGGGCTCCACCACCTCATTCGTCGGCATCTCGGGTGCGATCGCCCGTATGGTCTCGGCAGCCTGGTGCATGAGCTCCGGCTCGTTCAGGAAGTCGAACAGAACCTTCTTCGTCAACGCCCCGCCCTTGGTTGCTTTCCCCCGATAGCCCGGATGCACCGTCATGATGTCGGTCGTCTTCCGTGAGACGCTGCCCACACTGCGGAAGGTCGGACTCCTGCGCTCGGGCGGATGAATCGGCAGGGACCGCAACAGGCTGGACAACTCACACACCCGGGGATCGTGCTCTCGCAGCTCGATCCATCCGTTCGCCATCGTGAGATCGCATGCGAGGATCAGCTCATCACGGGTCCAGGATGGATCGGGCGACACAGCCGGAGACTACCGCCGCCCCTCGGGGCCCTACCACCTGATTGCGCACCGCGGCGGTCAGATCGGCATAGGCGATGTGGTAGTCGCATCGACCTCACCAGTGGTTTCCGGGCGATCCAGGCAGCCGGGTCGGCAAGTCCCAGTAGTCACACAGATGGACGCCTCACCCGTGATCGCTCAGCATCTCGGTCGTGCGACGAGGCTCGGTTGGTCGGACTACGGTCGTGGCCGTGAGTCGCAGCCAGGGGACCATTTCGCGGCGAGACCATGGTGAACGAGAACCGACACATCCACCTCTCCACCCTCGACGTCGAACTTCGCGACGGTATCAAGTTCTCCAAGGACGTCGCACGCATGCCGGCCTGCGTGATGCCCGTAATTCTCAACGAACGCCGAGAAGTGCTGCTGATGTACCGGCACCGGTTGTCTGCTGAGTGTTTCCGGAATGTGCAGCTCACCAGGCCAACGGGTGATAATGTGCCCTGACCAGGGCATACGGAACCAATAGCGGCACCCTAGGAGCAGGTTCATGACGGGGGAGACGCGGCGATACTGCTCACGGTGTGGCAGTCGGCTCAGCCGCTACAACACCGGAAGATGCTGTGCGTCGTGCGAGAGTAGTTCTCGAGCGGGCCTGCCACATCCACCGGAGGTGCCGTCTACCTTCTGGCAGACCGACCTGATGCGCGATGCTCTCGCCGCTGGACATATGGGCCACGTGATTTTCGCCTTCCGGACCCACCCGCATCATGGTCGACAGCTCTCCCAGGAGCAGGTCGCCGGCTGGCTGGGACTCACGCAAGCTCAACTGAGCCGCATCGAGAAAGGTGCAGCACCGGAACATCTCTCCAAGCTCATCAAATGGGCACAGGCATTGCGAATTCCGGAGGAACTGCTCTGGTTCAAGATTCGTGGTCGCGTCGGCGACAGTGCCACACCAGCAACGAGCAGCGACCCCGCCAATCCTGAGCCCGACGCGGATCTGCGACTTGCCCAACGACTGATGACCTGCGGTGCCGAGGTACCGATACCCATGGGTGATAGCCGATTCGAGCACCAGGCGCTGCCACTCGAGGATTCTTACCGGCATTTCGACAGACCGACCGTCGACGTCTTTGTCGATACTCTGGCCAAGTGCAAGGCCGATGATCGTGCTCGCGGTTCTGCTGCCGCCCTCTCGTCGACGCTCGGTCTACTCGCGGCGATCCGACGCCACTGCAAGGATGCGAAACCGGACATCCGGCGCTCACTTCTCTCGCTCGGCGCGGAGGGGGCCGAATTCTGCGGGTGGCTGTACCGGGATATGCGGCGGCCGGCAGTCGCCGGGTACTGGTATGACCGGGCAGTCGATATGGCCCAGGAGGCGGGCGACCTACCGATGCAGGGCTATGTGCTGCTTCGGAAATCGCAGATGGCCTACGAAGAACGCGACGGCGTGCGCGTCCTTGCTCTCGCACAGGCAGCGCGGTGCGGTCCGTGGCAGTTGTCCGCCGCGGTACGAGCCGAAGTGATCCAGCAAGAGGCCCGCGGGCTCGCCATGCTCGGCGAGCCACTGAGCCTGGTCGAGCAGGCGCTCGACGACGCGACCGCTGCCTTCACAGCGGGGGAAACTGATCAAAACACCCTTGTGCCTGATGGGTACAACGAACAGACCCATCTGCTGCGGACCGCCAGCTGCTACGTCGAGGCGGGCAAACCGGCGCGGGCAGCGACGTTGTTCGGCAGAGTCCTTGGGACAGGACACCTGTCAGGCCGCGACGAGGGATACTTCCGGGCGCGACATGCTGGTGCACTGGCGCTCTGCGGTGAGCCCGACCAGGCCGCCGACGAGGGCTTGCGGGCAATGGTCTGTGCCATCGAAACGCAGTCCAGTCGCACGAAGCGCGAGCTTTGCCGAGTCGTCGACAGTCTGAGTCGTTGGCACGCCAGGCCGGGGCCGCGCGAACTGGCTGCCGCGTTGTCGGCAGACGACGTTACGGCGAGCCCGTCAGCCAATCCCGGACCGTCTCGATGACGAAGGATTGCCACCGCTGACTCTGCGGGTTCATATACTGCGAATCGTCGTGCACGGCGAAGCCGTGTTGTGCCCCAACGATTTCGACGAGCTTGTGCTCGGTCCGCAGCCGCCGCGCCGCCAGGCGTGATGTTTCGACCGGCACGAAGGTGTCTTCGGTGCCGTGTACGAGCAGCGTGGGGGCGACGATCTCACTGATCACCTCGTTCGGCCTGATCCAGAACACCTCGTTCAGGAATGCCCGGCTGTGCTTCACCGTGGCTGAGTGGTTGATGTAGCCCTGTTCGCTGAGCTGCCTGGACATGTCTTCGTCCAGGAAATCGTTTATCCAGTGCGGCTTTTGATCGATATAGCGGGACTTGTAATCAAGTTGGGGATTCAGAAGCACCAACCGCGTCACGTCATCCGGGCAGCTGGCCGCGTAATAGGCGGTCAGGCCACCGCCGAAACTCGCTCCGATGAGGCTAGTGCCGGCTATCCCGGTCTCGCGCGCCAAGTGCTGTCGGGTGACTCGAATGTCGTTGAGGTGCGCGGCGAGCGACGACTCTTCGGGGCGCCCCTCGCTGGCTCCGTGGCCACGCAGGTCATACCGAAGTGAGGCGATACCGGCATCGGCCAACCCCTCTGCCAGGCGGGCGAAGAACCCACCCTCCTCTCTGGTGACGCCGCCGCCATGCACGAGCAATACGGCCGCGTCGACCGCAGCTTCAGGGGTGACGACTGTTCCCTCGAGGCGGAGGCCATCGAGCGTGCGGAGGAATGTGGTGGTGCTGCGAGCGGGCACCAATCCATCCGACAAGACACCTGAGCGTTCGTCAAGTGGTCGAGAGAGTATGCGTCGCACGCATACCGCTCATACCTGCACGTCATAGCCATTTTCCGGCTCAGAACGAATCCTTGGAGACTCCGCAGCTCGTCATGGTGGCCCAGTCGACACGGCCTGAAGATACGGCTGATTGCAGAAGAAGGGGAGGCGAACAGACGATGGATGCGTTGAGGTGGATCGATCCGTGTTCACCGGTGCTGAGATGGCTAGCGCCGTCGTCCTGGCTGCCTGTTCCCGTTCCGCTGTTCACCAGATTCCGGTCCCGTCGACATTCCGGGCCGATGAGCCGACAGGCCAACTGGATTCGGACTTCGCACCACACGCCGTTCCGCCCCTATGGGCTGGATGTCGCGCGAACGATTGCCATCGAACACGCGGACTGTCCGAGCAGCCGATGCGGCGCAGGAGCGTCCGCAATGAGCATGCTCATCGCAGCGGGGCTGACGTCCGAAGCGAGAAGACTTCTCCGAACGTCCACTTGATCCGCCGCAGAAATCGGTGCACCCCCAATTCACTTGATTCGGGAGTACTTTCATGCCCGCAACACAATCCGGCATTACCCATCCCGCTTGTTGCCCTGGCGGGCGCGGCTCGCCGCTGGATCCCGACAGCGAATTCCGTTTCCCGCTGTTCACCACCGCCTTCGCGACCGACCCACACGCCGCATACGCGCAGATGCGCGAGCAGTTCGGATCGCTGGTCCCGGTATGGCTCTCGCCGGGTGTCCCGGCGACCTTGGTGATCGGCTATTGGACCGCAGTGCGGATTCTGAACGATCCCGAACATTTCCCGGCCGATCCGCGGAGCTGGCAGCGTCACATCCCACCGGAGTGCCCCGTCTTGCCGATGATGCAGTGGCGGCCGAACCCGTTGCGCAGCAGCGGTGTCGAACACAAGCGCTACCGGTCGGCCACCGTGGATGCGCTCGCCCAAGTGGACCTCGTCGGCGTCCACGGCGTGGTCGAGCGGATCGCCATGGCGTTGATCAACAGGTTCTGTGGCGGTGGCCGGGCCGATCTGATCGCAGATTTCGCCTCACCGCTGGTCTTCGAAGTAATCAGCGAGCTGATCGGATGCGAGGCTGACCTCAGCGCACAGGCCGCGGCGGGGATGGCGATGATCTTCGAGTCGAGCGCCGACGCCGCCGAAGGGAACCGGCTGATGGTGACGGCGCTGGGCGAGATCGTCGACCGCAAGCGCGCCCGACCGGGCACAGACATCACCTCCTGGCTGCTGGCCCATCACACCGGTCTCGACGACCAAGAGACCGTCCACCAGTTGGTCACCCTCTACGGGGCGGCGAGCGAGCCGCTGACCAATCTCATCGTCAACGCGCTGTCCTGGATGTTGACCCACCCGAGCTTCGCGGGCCAGGTCTCCGGCGGGTCGATCTCGACACGTGACGCACTCACGTACGTGCTGTTCCGTGACCCACCGATCACGAATTTCTGCATGAGCTATCCGCTTCAGCCGCAGCTCATCGACAACACCTGGGTGCCGGCGCATCAGCCGGTCGTGATCAGCCTGGCAGCCTGCAACAACGACCCGGCCGTCGTCGGCGGCAACATCCGCGGCAACGAATCACATTTGGGATACGGCACCGGGCCGCACGGCTGCCCCGCGCGAACGTTGGCCGAACTGATCGCCTGGGACGCCATCGATCAGCTCCTCGACGCCCTGCCCGAAATGGAGCTCGCGGTAGCCCGCGAGCAGTTGCGGTGGCGGCCGGGCCCGTTCCACCGGTCTTTGGCAGCACTGCCTGTCGTCTTCGCTCCAGTCCCGCCGCTGACCGTGCCCTTCCGCTGAACGTAAGGCCCAAGCGATGACCGATCTTCACCTCACTCCCACTCCTGCGCCCATCGTGCTCGATCCCACCGGCACCGACATCTCCGGCGAGGCCGTCGCACTACGCGAGCGCGGACGCCTGGTCCGCGTCGAGCTGCCCGGCGGCATCCGTGTCTGGGCGGTCACCGACCCCGAACTACTCAAATCGCTGCACGTCGATCGACGGGTGTCCAAGGACGCCGCTCAGCACTGGCCGCCGTTCCGCGCCGGTGACATCCCGGCGGACTGGCCGTTGATCTCCTGGGTGTCGGTACGCAACATGCTCACCGCCTACGGCAAAGAGCATCAACGGCTACGCAGGCTCGTCGCCCCCGCGTTCACCGCGCCCCGTGTCACCGCTTTGCGCCCGCAGATCAAGCAGATCACCACCGCCCTGCTCGACGGTCTGGCCGCACGAGCAGACGGCGAGGTGATCGACCTGCGTGCGGACTACGCCGAGCAGGTGCCGGCGCGGGTGATCACCGCGCTGATGGGTGTGCCCACCGACCTGCAAGCCGGGCTGCAGTTGTGTGTCGGTGAGATCTTCTCCACCTCTCCACAGCGCGATCCGCAAGCCACGTTCGCCGAGATGGTGAGCATTCTGACCGCGCTGGTGGCCCGTCGCCGCGTCGAGCCGGGCGAGGACATGACCAGCCTGCTCATCAGCCACCGCGACGACGCCGACCGGCTCACCGAGGAAGAACTCGTCCACACGCTGCTGCTGGTGATCAGCGCCGGATACGAAACCACGGTCAATCTCATCGACCAAGCCATCTACCACCTGCTGACCCGTCGCGAACTGCTCGCTCGGCTTCGAACGGGCGCGGTCACCTGGCCGGCGCTGGTCGAGGAAACCTTGCGCTACACACCCCCGGTGGCGAATCTGCCCCTGCGCTACGCGGTCGTCGATATCGACATCGACGGCCAGCGCATCGCCGCCGGGGAAGCGATCATCACCAGCATCGCCGCTGCCAACCGCAACCCACACCTGCACGGACCCGATGCCGACGAGTTTCATCCGGCCAGGCCGACCAAGGAGCACCTGTCCTTCGGGTACGGCCCGCACTACTGCCTCGGCGCGGCTCTGGCACGTCTGGAGGCCGGGATCGCGCTGCCCGCGCTGTTCGGGCGGTTCCCCCACCTGACACTCGCTGTCGCACCCGATGCGGTGAAACCGCTGCGCAGCTTCATCTCCCAGGGACATCAGCAGCTCCCCGTCTGGCTGGACGGACCGGTCGCCCCGTCGTCAGCCATCACGGACTCCGACCGGTGACCGGTCGAACACACGGTTCCGAGCGCGCGGCAGCGGAGGGGATCGCCGCCACCGGCGACATCCGTCGACCGGAAAGCAGGAACATCATCCCGATCGAGCAGGCCCCGAGTATGCGCGGTTTCACGTCCGCCGACGACAGGGCACGCCACGACAACCCGCACTGGCCGGTGCGATCACCCGAAGACGCCGCCAGCGCCCTCCAGCTCCATGGCGACTGTCCCCTGAGCTGCTCGACCCGAGTCGCGGCACTGCGCGTCAGCGCCGACGACTACCAGTACTTCCGCGAACGCGGCCGCATCGAAAGGTGAACCATGCACACCGCTCTCGGGGTGATGAACCGCGACATCAGCGACTCCGAAACCGACGACCGCGCCGCCCTCGCAGCCTTGGCCGCCCGGCACGGCTGCCGAATCGGTGAGGTCATCGTCGTCGACCACAACACCTATATGCCCACCACCCTCATCACCCACACCGCCCACACGATCGGCGCGACCGCGATCCTCGCCCCCGGGCTCGCGCACCTCGGCACGGCCGCCAAAGCGCTGACACTGGCCTGCACCCTGCTCGTGCCCGAAAACGTCATCGAACGCACACCGGGATGGACACCCAACCCATAGCCGTGATCCTGCCGAACCTCATAGCCATAGCCGCAGTGGCAGGGGTGATTTCCCTGCTCATCTGGGCAACCGCAGCCACCCTCGCTCCGCGACACCGGCGCCACCGCACCCACAGCGAACCGACAACCGCGCCAGGGCAGCGGCAAGCAAGGAGGGGGACGGATTCGGAGCGAATTCCGTTGCAATCCCCCAAAAAATTAATTGAGAGGAATACATGTCCGAGAACAGCGCCCACGGGGACCGGTTGTCCAGCGAGTGGGCGGTCGGGACCGAACACATGGTGCCGATCGTCACGACGAACCCGTGGTCGGAGCAGCGCGTTCTGATCATCGCGCCGCACCCGGATGACGAGGTGCTCGGCTGCGGCGGGTTGATCGGTCGCATCAAGCGTGAGGGCGGGCAGGTCCATGTGTTGTATGTGACCGCTGGCGACGTCGCGGACTTCTCTCCGGCAGGCCGGTCGAGGAAGGAGGAGAAGTTCCGTGAGATCGAGAAGGTCGCCGAGTTCCTCGGGCTGGACGGCTGGCATCTGGCACTTCCCGACGGTGTCTACAACCTGCGACTGGACACCGTGGCTCGAAGCCAACTCGTGGATCTGCTCGAACGTCCGGGGCATCCGCTCGCGTTGCCCACCCTGAAGCCATCGGTGGTTCTCTCACCCGATCCCACCAGCTACAACCAGGATCACCAGGCAGTTGCCTCGGCGGTGTTCACTGCCCTGCGGCCCGGCCCCGATATCTTCCGCCACCAGCCGGTAGTGGTGGCGACTTATGAGGAGGTGGCGGATTCGTGGAGCGGGCAACCGGCGCTGGCCCGCAACGTCTTCGTTCAACTCACAGGCGATGACGTCGACGGCAAGGTGGCCGCGATGGAGCTGTATGCCAGCCAGAGACGCGGGCATCCACACACCCGTTCCGAGGTCGCGTTGCGCGGTCTGGCCGCGGTTCGCGGCGCGCAGAGCGGCTACCAGTACGCCGAAGCGTTCCACTGCTTGCGCTGGAGGGCTTGACCATGACCCACCCGATCAAGGTCGGCGACGTGCCGATGATCACCAGTGTCGCCCCTGTACCCGGGCTGCGCGTTGCGGTGATCGGATGCGGCTATGTGGGCCTGCCGGTGGCAATGCTCACGGTCGCTGCCGGGCACACGGTCGTGGCATTCGACACCGATCCCGACCGTGTCCTTCACCTCACGGCCGGGCATTCCTACGTCCGAGATGTGGCCACCACGCAACTGCGGGCTGCGCTGGACAGCGGCCGACTCATCGCGACCAACGACCAGGATGATCTCCAAGGCTTTGATGTCGCCTTGATCGCGGTCCCCACACCGACCGACGGTGGTCGTCCTGATCTGAGCTGTATCGAGGCCGCCAGCAAGACGGTGGCCGCATACCTGCGGCCCGACGCGACCGTCGTCCTCGAGTCGACCACCTATCCGGGTACGACCGAAACCGTCGTGGCGCCGATCCTGGAGTCCTCCGGCCTCACCGCGGGCGTCGATTTTCACCTCGGATACGCCCCCGAAAGGATCAACCCCGGCACCCCGGTCACCGACCTCGCGGCGGTGCCCAAGATTGTCGCCGGAATCAATGACGCTTCACGAAAGGCGATCGCACAGTTCTGGGGTGGCCTCGTCGAGGAGGTGGTGGCCGCGCCCGATATCCGCACCGCCGAGCTGGCCAAGCTCATCGAGAACGCCTTCCGGTTGGTGAACATCTCCTTGGTCAACGAATTGGCTCGGTACGCCAGCGCGCTCGGTGCGAGTATCTGGGACGCGCTGGACTTGGCGGCCACGAAACCGTACGGGTACATGCGGTTTCATCCCAGTGTCGGAGCCGGAGGGCACTGCCTGCCCGCAGACACCCGATACCTCGCCTGGTCGATCCGCGAAGCGTCCGGCACACCGGCGGCCCTGGTGGAGACAGCGTCACGGATCAACGACGCCATGCCCGCCTACGTCGCCGACCGGATCATCACCGGCCTTACTCGACGTAACCACATTCGCGAGCACGCGAGGATCGTCGTTGTCGGCGCGACCTACAAGCCTGATGTTCCCGACGTTCGGGATTCCTGCGCGTTGAAGGTCGTCGAGGAGCTGCGCCGATGCGGTTTCGATGTGCTCGTGGTCGACCCCTTGGTCTCAGGGCTACCCACTGTGCTGCCGGATATGACAGTGCAGATGGTCGCCCGAGCGTCGGTCGTCGCGGTGCTGGTCGCTCACCGCGTACTCGACTACGCCCTGATCGCGTCCGCCGACTACGTCTTCGACGCCTGCTGCGCGATGCCGTCCGCCGCAAACATCGAACGGCTTTGAGAGCAAACCACGTTCAACTACCATGGAAGAGAGCGTTTTGTGAGCACCAACCACATCGTTGTCACCGGCGGCGCCGGGTTCATCGGCTCGCACCTGTGCCGCGCACTCGTGGACCGAGGGGATCGGGTGAGTGCGATCGACAACCTGTCCACCGGACACCACGCCAATCTCGCATCGCTCACCGGTAACCCGCGGTTCACCTTCCGCCTCGGCGACGTCACCAGCGCGGTCACGTTCGCCGATCTGCAGGAAGTGACCCATGTCGTGCATCTGGCGTGTCCGGCCAGTCCGAAGGCCAACACCGCGATGCCGATCGAGACCATTCGTGCCGCGACGACCGGAACTCTCAACGCGCTCGAGCTGGCCGCGCGAACCGGTGCCAGAGTGGTGATCGTCTCCAGCTCCGAGATATACGGCGACCCTCAGGTGCATCCGCAGCACGAAGACTATCGAGGCAACACCGACCCGGTCGGCCCTTTCAGCGCCTACACCGAAGGCAAGCGGGCCTGCGAGGCGGCCGCCGCCGCGCACCACCGACAGGGCACGAACGTCGGAGTGGTGCGGCCGTTCAACGTCTATGGCCCGCACATGTGGCCCACCGACGGCCGCGTCGTCTCCTCGTTCTGTGCTGCCGCGCTGCGAGGTGAGGCGTTGCGCATCAGTGGCGGTGGCCGACAGACCCGCTCGTTCGTCTACGTGACCGATTTCGTGGCGGCGCTGCTGGCGATGCTCGATGTGGAGGAGTTCGGACCGATCAATATCGGCAGTGATGCCGAGGTCTCGATTGCCGACCTGGCACGACTCGTCGTCGACCTCGCCGGGAGTGGTGAGCTGGAGATCGCTCCCGCCCGCGATTCCGAAGTCACCGTTCGCCGGCCCGAGGCCCGCCGCGCCGCGCGGCTTCTCGGCTGGCAGGCCACCACACCGCTGTGCGAGGGAATCGAGCAGTCGCTGAGCTGGATGCGTGAGGTGCTCGACCGCAGCGAAGCGGCGGTGTCGTGATGGCCGTCCGGTTCATCCTGCCCGCGAGCTGGCGCACCCTGGCCGGAAGCAACCTCACCGGCCTCAACTGCGACGCGGCCACCGTTGGGCAGGCACTCGCCTGGCTCACCGATCTGTTTCCCGTGTTCACCGAGCGCATCCTCACCGAGGACGGACGACTCGCGCCATGGACGCTCGTGTGCCTGAACCACACCGACGTGCGCACGATCGGCGGCCTGGCCGCAGAGATCATCAGCAGCGACGCCGAATTGGAGATCATTCCCGCCCTCATGGGAGGCTGACATGGCGGGCATGGTCCACATCCCCGGCGGACGGGTCGAAATTGGCGCGCCCGCCGGGCATCTCGACGAAATCGCCGACCGACAACACTACGGCCGGACCTGGTTCGAAGACGAAGCGCCGCAACACACCCGCACCGTCTCTACCTACTACATCGACCGCACACCGGTCACCAATGAGCAGTACGCAGCGTTCATCGACGCGACCGGCTACGTCACCGGCGCCGAGCACCGCGGGTTCGGCCTGGTCTACGGCCCGACGTTCTGGCGTGAGCAGACCGGCGCGTACTGGAAACAGCCCGCGCCAGGCATCGATGCCCTGGCCGATCGCCCCGACCATCCGGTGGTGCACATCAACCGATCAGACGCAACGGCCTACGCCTCCTGGGCAGGTAAGCGGTTGCCGACGGAGACCGAATGGGAGTACGCCGCGCACGGCCCCCGTTGGTCGCCATGGCCGTGGGGCGCGCGGTGGGATCCAGCGCGAACCAACAGCGCCGAACTCTGGGCTGGACCGCTGCATGACCTGGACGGCTGGCGGCGGTGGTGGACACACCGCTACGTGCTCGAGGGTCCCGCACCCTCCACCACCCCAGTGGGCCGATTCTCTCCGGTCGGTGACTCGCCGTTCGGTGTGGCCGACATGTCCGGCAACGTCGCCGAATGGACCGCGAGCACCTACGATCCCTACGACCCGAACCGCGTCTACGACCCCGCATTCGCCGCGGCTATGCGCCACCGCTACGCCGTGATCCGCGGCGGATCGTGGAAGCACTTCCGGTTCCAGACTCGCACCACCGAACGCATCGCAGCCTTGCCCGACTACAGCTGCTTCGACATCGGGTTCCGATGCGTCGCCGACCCCGATCCCGACGAAAGATAAGGCACCTGCCCTATGCGCACGATCATCACCGGCGGCGCCGGATTCATCGGCTCCCACCTGCTCGACCGCCTGGTCGCCGACGGCCACACGGTAAGCGTTATCGACAACCTTTCCAGCGGCGACAAGTCCCGCGTCCCCGATGGCGTCACCCTGCATATGGCCGACATCCGCGACGCCGACACCATGGCCGAAATAGTCACCACCGAGCGGCCCGAACTGATCTTCCACCTCGCCGCCCAGATCAGCGTCCGCCACTCCGTGGCCGACCCCCAGACCGACGCGACAACGAACATCCTCGGCACCCTCAACCTGCTCACCGCGGCACAACAGGTCGGAGCCCGCCTCATCCTGGCTTCCACCGGCGGCGCGATGTACGGCGACGGTGTGCCCATGCCCACTCCAGAGACCATGCTGCCGAAAACCGAAGCGCCCTACGGAATCAGCAAATACTGCGCCGAGACATACCTCTCGCTCTTCAACCGGCTTCACGGCACTCACCACCTTGCGCTGCGGCTCGGCAACGCTTACGGACCCCGGCAGGATCCTCACGGGGAAGCCGGAGTGGTCGCCATCTTCTGCGGACAGATCGCCCGCGGAGAAACCCCGACCATCTTCGGCGACGGCACACAGACCAGGGACTACGTCTATGTCGCCGACGCGGTCGAAGCGTTCACCGCCGCCGTCGGCTACAGCGGCGCCGAGGAGGTGTTCAACATCGGCACCGGCGCAGGCACATCAGTGCTCACCCTGCTCGATGCGGTCAACGCCGCCGCAGGCACCACCATCAGACCTCGCCACGCACCCGAGCGCGACGGCGAGTGGAAACACGGCGCGCTCGACTCCAGCCGCGCGGCAACCGAACTCGGATGGACAGCCACCACAACCTTGACCGACGGAATCCGAAGCACCTACCAGCAGGTCAGCCCGTAGTGCTACCGCGCCCGTGACGGGCCCCTGTGGATCGGTTCAGATCAGCGGCATCGTGAACGGGGCCAGATCATCCGGACCGAACCAGCGGGGTCACGTCGCTGCCCGGTAGCCCAGCTGTGACCGTGCAGGGCAGCTGATTCCGCTTCGAGCAGTCGTCCGGCTACCAGACGATCAGATGTGCTTGGCGGGAGATCACAGGTCGAACCGCTGACGATTCTGAAACACCGTGCCACACTTCGCTGGTGCAGAGCAGAGTGGAGCACGAACTCCGGCAGATGATCTTCGAGGAGTTGAAGCGGCAAGTCTCGGAGAAGGGCGCCTTGACCCGCGCGGACCTCGCAGACTTCAGCGTGGCCGGACAGCGGCGCCGGCTGATCGACCAGAACAAAGGCATATGGAACCCGCGTGATCTGCAGGCGACACTTTCCATCCTGTCCAAGCCCGACAGCCAGTACAGCGACGAGGAAGTTGGGGACGGCCTGTTCTCATACGACTACCGCGAGGGCAATCCGGAGGGCGACAACACCAAACTGCGCAGAGCCTTTGAACTTCAGCTACCCCTGATTCTGCTGCGCTGGATCAAATCAGGGGTGTACGTGCCTGTATTTCCCGCATACGTCATCGCCGACGATCCCGTACGCAAGAGGTTCCTTGTCGCCTTGGACGAGCGCCTCCGAGAACTCCCCGACCCCCAGCATCTCGGTCCCGTAGAGCGTGCCTATGCAGAGAGAATTACCCGGCAACGACTACATCAGCCCGAGTTCCGCGCCAAGATCCTGCTCGCCTACGCATCACGCTGCTCGATCTGCCAGCTCGGCCACGTCCAGTTGTTGGATGCAGCACACATCATCGCCGACAACGATGCTCGTGGTCTCGCAGAGGTCAGCAATGGACTGTGCTTGTGCAAGCTGCACCACGCAGCTTACGACGCCAACCTTCTGGGGATTTCGCCGAAGCATGTCATCCACATCAGCGAGAAGATCAAGCGCGACCCGAGCGACTCACCGGTGCTCACCCACAGCCTTCGAGATTTCGACGGCCGCCTCATCAGTCTGCCCGCGGCGCGCAACAGCACCCCCTCGCCCGAGAGGCTTGCCGAACGATTCGAGACATTCAAGGAGGCCAGTTAGCTCGAGCCGGAGGAGGTGAGCCGGCCGGAGCAACCTACGCCGGCACGGTAGGAATCACATACCGGGTTGACTCCATCGCTGCAGCACGCCGTTGATCGACGGGGCGAACTCCGCGGCGGAGCCGATCGCTCTTCCCGCGACGAGATCGACGGTGAACGATTCGACCCCTTTGCCCGTCACGTCGGCGATCAGCTGCTGCGCTGTCGCTTCGATCGAGCGCTTGTCCCCTGTCAGCGTCCACCGGTCCACCGCCGGAACATGCACCAGCCATTCCGGCCCGCAGCAGTGGACCTTGACGTAGTACCGCAGCACTGTTTTTTCTCCTCGCCTGGTCAGCGCCCGCCCCGACGCGGGTGCTGAAGATCACCGTACGAAGAGATCAACTGTCGCGGCCAGAAGTGAGCACGAGTTTGCACGACTCGCTCTCAACTGCGTGTATTCGGTGCCGCGAGCAGGCATGATGTGCAGCCACGAGAACACTTGTGCTCACACAGGACAGGGGAAGTCATGCGCTTGCGGTTCCTCGGAAAAGGTGGTTCGGACCTCGGCGGGTGTCCTACGTTGTACGCCACCGACAAGGGGACGTATCTGGTTCAGGGGTGGGAGACGGGCCGGGTCGCGACGATCGAGATCCCGCATCTGCTCACCGGGTTCGCCGAGCCGGACACCTTCATCGGGGCGGCGCTCACCGATTCCGGGCGTGGGACGTTCATGTTGAGCGGTCGGCCGGTGACCGAATCCGACACTCTGGCACAACTCGATCTCGCGGCCAACGAGACGGTGATCGAGGTGCCGAAGTTCAAGAGGACGTATTACGGTGCTCTACCTTTCGCATGATCCGCCGGATTGGGTAGCGCTGCTGCGTGACTGCGAATCCGACGCGTTCCATCTGGAGGTGCGCGATTCCTACGCCGTTCCCACCGAGTCCGCGCGCCTGGGACGGTTCCTCTCCGGCGAACCGGCGCTACCCGATCAGCGCAAGGCCCGTTGGAACGAACTGGTCCGGGAGACGATCGGCCGGGGTGTGGCCATCAGCAGGGTACGGGTGGTGAGCGTGCCGCACTCGGACTATCACCGTTGGCTGCTGTCGGTGACCGAGACCAACGCCGCTGCCGGCGAGGACATCCGCTATCTGCCCAGGCACCTCGCCGTCGAGGTGCCGCCGGACGACTGGTGGCTGATGGACGGGCGGCGGGTGGTGTTCAACCTGACCGACGGGTGCGGCAAGCCGGCGGGGCTGGCGGTCACCACCGATCCCCGGATCGCCGACCAGTGCCGCGAGGTCCGTGCCCGACTGTGGGAAGTGGCCATCCCGTTCGAGGAGTACCGCTCGCCGTGACCGACAACGTGCACAACGCCAGGGCGGTGCTCGGAGCGAAGCTTCGGGAACTTCGGGTCGCCGCGCGACTGACCAACCGCAAGCTCGCCCAGTTGGCCGGGTGGCACGAGTCGAAGGTCTCCAAGATCGAGTTCGCGCGGATCAAGCCGTCCGACGAGGACATTCGCGCCTATTGCAGGCACTGCGACGCCGAGGATCAACTGCCCGACCTGCTGGCGACGCTGCACACCATCGATGTCGCCTATCTCGAGTGGCGCAAGATCCTCGGGACCGGGGTGCGCCGCAGGCAGCAGAAGTCACTGCGGCTCGAGGCGACGGCCGCCGTCATCCGGGACTATCAGCCGCAGATCGTGCCGGGCCTGTTGCAGACCGCGGAATACGCCGCCGCCAAGTTGAAGCGCGGCATCGAATTCCACCAGGTGCCCGACGACCTCGACGAAGCCGTCGCCAAGCGCATGGAGCGACAGCGCGTCCTGTATCGGCGCGACCATCTGTTCCACTTCGTGATCGCCGAGCAGGCCCTGCGGACCACGGTGGGAGACGACGAGGTGATGGAAGGTCAGCTCGATCGGCTGTCCTCGCTCATCGGGATGCCCCGGGTGACGATCGGGATCGTGCCCGCCACCGCCGAGGCCCTCGTCGTCTCCACCAATTTCGTGATGTTCGACAACCAGATGGTGATGGTGGAGGGCACTGCCGCCGAGCTGACCATCACGCAGCCACGCGAGATCGCCGTCTACGGGCGGGCGTTCGATCTTCTCGCGGGCCAAGCGGTGAGCGGGAAGCGGGCGCGCGAACTGATCGGCCGGGTATCGCGAGACCGTTCCCGGAGCTGACCGGGATCGCCTATCTGAGCCGATGGTCCAGCAGTGCCTGCCAAGCCTCCTGCCACGGGAAGGCTTCCACGCGCCGCTTCCCTGTCCCCGGTTCGTGCTGATCGTCGAACTGGTCGCCGACGAGCACGCTCACTCCCCAATCCGACAGCTTGAAGATGGCTTCCTGTATCGCGGGAAAGCTCATCTGCGCCGTGTTGGAGAACGGCACGGCGACCACCGGCAGGCCCTTGCCGACCGCTTCCACCAGCAGCCCCAGCGGCAGGGTGTCCGAGATTCCGGCAGCCCATTTGGCCAGCGAATTACAGGTGACGGGGGCCGCGATCATGGCGTCGGCGGGCGGCAGCACATCGGGAGTGCCCGGATCCTTGTACCGGCTGCGCACCACGTGGCCGGTCGTCTCTTCGAGCGCCCGCACATCGATGAACTTCAGGCCGTCCGGGGAGGATACGATGCACACCTCCCAGCCTGCCGACTGAGCGAGTTCCACCAATTTTCCGACATCGCGCGCCGCTGGTGAACCGGTGACGATGATGTAGAGCACGGGCGCTTTCGGATCGTTCATGCTGCCATCGTCCCAGTTCCGGCCGGACGCTAATCGGTGGAAATGGTGTGCTGGATTCGTATTTCACCGGGACTCGGGGTTTTCCCTGAGCCCTGCCCCAGCCCCGGTGCCGACATTTCCACCGAATCACCGGCAGACAGTGACCTTTCCGGCCGCATGCAGCAGAGTGGTTGTTCGTGCGCGCACGACGCGAGGTGCCGGGGGTCGCGGCTCGTGGTGTGGGCGCGCGGCTCGCTCGCCGGTCACGGTGGGGCACATCCCCTGCGGGGGAAGGCGGGCGTAACGTCCGCCGAGGATCGAAAGGACAGAGAAGGTGAATTCGACGACCCGTTCCGAGCAGACTCGGCGCCGAGTGGCCCGGGTGGCCATGGCAGGCGCGCTCGCCGCCATCCCGTTGACCGCGTTGGCGGTTCCCGCGTCGGCGCAGCCGACGGTTCCCGGCATGACCGAGGTCAGGCACGGCCACCACGATCGTGACCGGTTCGGCTGTGACGCGCCGGGGCGCTGGGACGACTGGGCCCACTCGCCGGGCCACCGGGACGACTGCAAGCACTGGGACGACCCGCACGTGCAGTTCTTCCACCATCACCGGCCGGCCGGAATCTTCTTCGGCAGCAGCTAGTCGGTGGTGAGGCGGTCCGGCACTGCGCCGGGCCGTCTTCCGGTCATTCGATTTCGGCCGCGCGCACTTCGCCCCAGTCGATGGCATCGACGAGGCGTTGGTGGTCCGCGGCGGTCCGGTCGGCGTAGGAGAGGGCGAAAGCGCCCATCGCACGGTCGAAGCTGTCGCTCTTGCCCAGATAGGTGGCTATGGCGACACGGTCGCCGGAGCGCGCGTGCGCACGGGCCAGGGTGCGGCCGCAGAGTTCGCCGTAGCGGCGGAGCAGGGCCGGGGTCATGGTGGCGAGGTCGGCGGAGCCTTTCATGTCCCGCAGTTGCCGCCAATAGAAATGGCGGCCCCCGGGGCCGGTGCACCAGCCGAGGAAGATGTCGGCGGCGGCCTGGGTCAGGCGCTGGCCGTGGACCACCCGGGCACCTTGCTGCTCATATCGGCTCGGCGCGAGGTGGGCGGCCAGGACGGACTGCTCGGCCTCTTTCACCTGGAGAAACAGCGGGGTCGTGGTATCGCGTTCGGTGAGTAGGACGATGAAGCAGCGGGTGCCGACGCTGCCGACGCCCACGACCTTGCCCGCGACGTCGACGACGCGATAGCGGTCGAGCAGGATGCGGCGTTCCTCGGGCAGGGTGTCACGATAGGCGGCGAAGACCTGGTTCACGATGCCGATGTCGAGTTGGTCGGCGCTGGTGATCAACGGTGGGTTGGCGCGAATGCGGGGCTCGCCGTCGCCGCCGGGTTCGGTGAGTTTGCGCAGTGCCTGCAGGCTGGTGCGGCCGCGGGCGGCGGCAAGGGTGCGTTCCACCCGGCTGCGCGTCTGGGGTTTGCGGATCAGCGCGGTGGCTTCTTCGGCGTCGGTGCGCTCGTACCAGATGCTCAGCGCGTCGGTTGTCGCGTATTCGCGCATGGCCGTTCGGTAGGCGGCGGACGCGTCGACGGCGGCGCGGGTGGCCTGGTCGTCGTCGAAGCCGTTGGCGCGGGCGGCGACGGCCAGGCCCGCGACGAGGCGTTTCACGTCCCATTCGAAGGGACCGGGCAGGGTTTCGTCGAAGTCGTTGAGATCGAAGACGAGGGTGCGTTCGGGCGAGGCGTAGAGGCCGAAGTTCGACGGGTGGGCGTCGCCGCACAGCTGGACGGTGAGGCCGGTGTTCGGGGTGGCGGCGAGATCGGCGGCCATGACGGCAGGCGCGCCGCGCAGGAACGGGAAGACGCCCGCGGCCATCCGGGCGTAGCGGATCGGGACCAGCTCGGGCACTCGGGTCTTCGCCTGCTGCTGGAGAATGTCGATCGGGTCGCGGCGGTCGGCCGGTGGTTTCCAGGCTCCGAGTTCGGAACGTGCGACGCGTCGGCGGGCGGCACGGCCGGTCTCCTTCGACGACTCGGCCGATGCGCCGGGGTCTGCGGGGGTGGTGGCGGCCGTGGGTGTCATTCTCCCAGTCTCGGTCCTGGGGTCGCCGAGATGCGGCAATTCGACGCACGCGCCGCCGCCGAGTTCAATAGGCGAGTTCCTGCCAGGGGATGTCGATCGGGAACGGGAACCCGATGTGCACGCCGTCCTCGTCGGCGGGGGTCCATTCACCTGCCAGCAGATAGTTGGTCGGTCGCAGGAGTCGTACCCCCTCGGGCAGACGACCGTGCCCGGTCTCCAGCGCGTAGGCGCGGACGACAGCGATGGCACTGTCGGTCCGCGCGATCATGACCTCCCAGTACCAGGGAATCCCGGCGCCCGCGTAGCGGCCCTTCTTCGCTTCCATGTCGGTCTGAGTGTTCGACGGTGACAACACCTCGCCGACCATCAGGGTGTCGGCGGCGCGGACGTCTTGGAACGGGGAATCGAGGCAGCAATAGACGAGGAAGTCCGGCGTCAGGAAGTTCGACTTCCCGGTGGCGCCGAGGAAGACGTTGGTCTCGACGTCTACCTGCCAAGACCAGCCACACGGTACGCGTCGAATCGTCGATGCCGTATCGGATTCGGCCGGCACTGGTCACCTCATACTCCCACTGCTCCAGATCGACGCCGTTATGACGGTGCGTCGCCAGATCACCGCGCAGGCGATGCTGTCGATCCGGATGCGCCCGTGACCGCGGATCGGCTCGCAACGCTTCGAAACAGCGGCGCGTATTTCCCAACGCCAGGCGGCACAGCTCCTCCCACCCGCGAACAGCGTCCGTGGTGCCGAAGCGCAGCTCCCATTCAGGTTCCTGAGCGGGCACCGTCACCCGATCACCGCGTTTGGGGCTCATATGGCGACGTCCACTGCGCCGAAATCCCCCGTGGTCGGCTGTTGCGCCGCCCGGTAGGTAGAAGGATCAGCCTTGATCCGGGCAGTCGCCCGCCATCCGGCGAGACACTCGCGAACGCGCACATCGGCTCCCAGTTCAGCCGCATCCGACAGAACTTCCACCAATTCCACGATGAACGCGCGCGTTTCCTCTTCGGTCAGGTGCCTGACCCAGGGAAAGACATCGGGAACCGCCGGTAGTAGAGCCTGGGCTTTCGGATCGTGACGCAGCAAGGCGAGGAACAGGCGCGAGGCAGCAGTCAGCGACTCGTCACGCAAGTCCTGACTGTCGGCGACGGTGAGATAGAAATCGACAGCATCCCGATGGGTCACCCGAACACGTCCGAGCTTGGACGCTCGCTCCGCGACCTCCTTGGGATGGCGGGAGAGGTCGGAGAAGGTGACGTTGTCATCGGCCGTGATGCTCATTCATCGAGCATAATTCAGATCGTATTCTGAATACCAGCCCGAATCTTGCAGACGACGAAGGGCCGCCCGCGAACGGACGGCCCTGTCGTGGGGAAACCAGCGATCAGGCGGTTTCGGTGATCGGGCGATCGACCCAGCTCATCAGGTCGCGCAGCTTCTTGCCGGTGACCTCGATGGGGTGCTCGGCGTTCTGCTTACGCAGGGCCTCGAGCTCCTTGTTGCCGCCTTCGACGTTGGCGACCAGGCGCTTGACGAAGGTGCCGTCCTGGATGTCCTTGAGGATGGCCTGCATACGCTCCTTGGTGCCCGCATCGATGACGCGCGGGCCCGACAGGTAGCCGCCGAACTCGGCGGTGTCGGAGACCGAGTAGTTCATGCGGGCGATGCCGCCCTCGTACATGAGGTCGACGATCAGCTTGAGCTCGTGCAGGACCTCGAAGTAGGCCATCTCGGGGGCGTAGCCCGCCTCGACCATGACCTCGAAACCGGTCTTGACCAGTTCCTCGGTGCCGCCGCAGAGCACGGCCTGCTCACCGAAGAGGTCGGTCTCGGTCTCTTCCTTGAAGGTGGTCTTGATGACGCCCGCGCGGGTGCCGCCGATGGCCTTGGCGTAGGACAGCGCCAGCGCCTGGCCCTCGCCCTTGGGGTCCTGGTCGATGGCGATCAGGGCGGGCACGCCCTTGCCGTCGACGAACTGGCGGCGCACCAGGTGGCCCGGGCCCTTGGGGGCGACCATGCCGATGGTGACCTCGGCCGGGGGCTTGATCAGGCCGAAGTGGATGTTGAGGCCGTGGCCGAAGAACAGCGCGTCGCCGTCCTTCAGGTTCGGCTCGATGTCGTTGGTGAAGATCGACGCCTGCGCGGTGTCGGGGGCCAGCACCATGATCACGTCGGCCCACTCGGAGACCTCGGCGGGCGTGCCGACGGTCAGGCCGGCCTCTTCGGCCTTGGGACGCGACTTCGAGCCCTCCGCCAGACCGACGCGAACCTCGACGCCGGAGTCACGCAGGCTCAGCGAGTGGGCGTGGCCCTGGCTGCCGTAGCCGATGACCGCGACCTTGCGGCCCTGGATGATCGACAGGTCGGCATCGTCGTCGTAGAACATCTCGACTGCCACGTGGTTGGTTTCCCTTCTGGAGGATCATCCCCGCCGGCGGCGGGGAGCACCGTGCTGACGCACGGGTGACGGATGGAATTGTTGGACTCAGCGCGTCGCGGTGATGGACTTGGGTCCGCGACCGACGGCGACGACACCGGACTGCACGATCTCCCGGATACCGTACGGCTCGAGCATGCGCAGCAGCGCGTCGAGCTTGGAACGAGTGCCGGTCGCCTCGACGGTGAGCGCGTCCGGCGAGACGTCGATGACCTTGGCGCGGAACAACTGCACGGCCTCGATCACCTGGGTCCGCACACTGGCGTCGGCGCGCACCTTCACCAGGATCAGTTCGCGGGCCACCGAGGCATCGGCGTCCTGCTCGACGATCTTGATGACGTTCACCAGCTTGTTGAGCTGCTTGGTGACCTGCTCGAGCGGCAGATCCTCGACGGTGACGACGATGGTCATCCGCGAGATGTCGGGCAGTTCGGTGCCACCGACCGCCAGCGACTCGATATTGAACCCACGGCGGGAGAACAGGCTCGCCACCCGCGCCAGCACGCCCGGCTTGTCCTCGACCAGGACGCTCAGGGTGTGGGTGCTGCTCATGCTTCGGTCCCCTCGTTCTCTGCTGCCTGCTGCTGGCCGTGCGTCATCGCCTCGTGGATGACCGCGGGCTCGGCGGCCTGCTCGTCCTCGTCGAAGAGCGGACGGATGCCACGCGCGGCCATGATCTCGTCGTTGCTGGTGCCCGCGGCGACCATCGGCCACACCTGGGCATCCTTGCCGACGATGAAGTCGATGACGACGGGGCGGTCGTTGATCGACTGTGCCTCGCGGATCGCGGCCTCGACCTCTTCTTCCTTCTCGACGCGGATGCCGTGGCAGCCCAGGGCTTCGGCGAGCTTGACGAAATCGGGGATGCGCAGGGTGTGGGTGCCCAGATCGGTGTTGGAGTAGCGCTCCTCGTAGAACAGGGTCTGCCACTGGCGGACCATGCCGAGGTTGCCGTTGTTGATCAGCGCCACCTTGATCGGCACGCCCTCGACGGCGCAGGTGGCCAGTTCCTGATTGGTCATCTGGAAGCAGCCGTCGCCGTCGACGGCCCAGACCTCACGGTCGGGCATGCCCATCTTGGCGCCCATCGCGGCGGGCACGGCGTAGCCCATGGTGCCCAGGCCACCGGAGTTGAGCCAGGTGCGCGGCTTCTCGTACTTGACGAACTGGGCGGCCCACATCTGGTGCTGGCCGACGCCCGCGCAGTAGATGGCGTCGGGACCGGCCAGGCGGCCCAGCGCCTCGATGACGAACTCCGGGGACAGCGAGCCGTCGCTCGGCGGGGTCCAGCCCAGCGGGTACTGGTCGCGGATGCCGTCGAGGTAGGTCCACCACTCGGTCAGGTTCAACAGCGGAGCGTCGCCGCCGACGGCCGGGTCGGCCTGCAGGGTCTCGACCAGTTCGGCGATGACCTCGCGGCAGTCACCGACGATCGGGACGTCGGCGTGCCGGTTCTTGCCGATCTCGGCCGGGTCGATGTCGGCGTGGATGACCTTGGCCTCGGGCGCGAAGGAATCGAGCTGGCCGGTGACGCGGTCGTCGAAACGGGCGCCGAGGGTGATCAGCAGATCCGACTTCTGCAGCGCGGCGACGGCGCCGACGGTGCCGTGCATGCCGGGCATGCCCATGTTCAGGCGGTGGCTGTCGGGGAACGCGCCGCGCGCCATCAGGGTGGTGACCACCGGGATGCCGGTCAGCTCGGCCAGCCTCAGCAGCTCGGCCGAGGCGTCGGCCTTGATGACGCCGCCGCCGACGTAGAGCACGGGGCGCTTGGCGTCGAGGATCATCCTGGCGGCTTCACGGACCTGCTTGCCGTGCGGCTTGGTGACCGGGCGGTAGCCGGGCAGCCGCATCTCCGGCGGCCAGCTGAAGGTGGTCTGCGCCTGCAACACGTCCTTGGGGATGTCGACCAGGACGGCGCCGGGACGACCGGAGGCGGCCAGGTAGAACGCCTCGGCGATCATGCGCGGGATGTCGATGCCGTCGGTGATCAGGAAGTTGTGCTTGGTGATCGGCATGGTGATGCCGGAGATGTCGGCTTCCTGGAAGGCGTCGGTGCCGATCAGGCTGCGGCCGACCTGGCCGGTGATGGCGACGATCGGGACCGAGTCCATCTGGGCGTCGGCGATCGGGGTCACCAGGTTGGTCGCGCCGGGGCCGGATGTGGCCATACACACACCGACCTTGCCGGTGGCCTGCGCGTAACCGGTAGCGGCGTGGCCCGCGCCCTGCTCATGGCGCACCAGCACGTGACGCACCTTGGTGGAGTCGAACAGCGGGTCGTAGACGGGCAGGATCGCGCCGCCGGGAATGCCGAATACGGTGTCGACGCCGAGCTCCTCGAGCGAGCGGACGACCGACTGCGCGCCGGTCACCCGCTCGGGCGGGACCTGGCGGCGGTTGGCCGTGCCGGCGGGCTGATGCGCCTGGCTACCGGTCTGCTGATTCGCCGAAGGCGCTGACCTGCGGGCCGAGGGCCCGGGTCGTGCGGTTGGTGCGCTCACCGTCTTCGTTCCTTACTTGTCGTTCCGACCCCGGACAACACTTGTGTGCCTGGCACGACCGGCGTCTGCGACCCGCCGCGCGCCGGACGATGTCCGAACACAAAAAAGCCCTCGACAGCCGAGGCTGATCGAGGGTGGCGCGTCACAAACGCGAGCTGACGTATTCGACTCAGGCAGTCAGGCTCAACGCTGGACGCGCCGGCCGAGTACGAGCAACTCGTTTCGATTCACGCGCACGACGTTAAGGCCGCGTGAACCGAACAGTCAAACAGATGACCCCGCGCGTCCCATTATGTGGGACAACAGTGGTTGCTTGTGTCCGATCACCAGGATGCGAGGATGGTGGTGTGTCATCACCGCATCAGTCCGTGCCACCGGGTAAATCGTCCCACACCGCCGAGACCGGATCGTCGACGGGTAGCTCGTCGGCTGCCGCCGGCCACCGCACGGTCATACGGGTCACTCAGCTCGCCTACCTCGGCGTGGTGGTGCTCGCACTGGGCGTGTTCCTGTTCGTCGTCGGGTGGCCGAAGTTGCTGTGGTGGCTGATGCTGCTGCCCGTCGCGGTCGTGGTGTGGATCGCCCGCACCCGGACCGTGGTGTCCGACGACGGGCTCGATCTGCGGCGGGTGTTCTCGTCCCGGCATCTGGACTGGGAGCAGATCGCGGGGGTGAGCATCCCCAAGCGCGGTTACGTGCGCGCGCACCTGGCCGACGAGTCGGTGGTGTCGCTGCCCGCTGTCGGCTACGACCGGCTGCGCACGCTGATCACCGCCTCGCAGGGCAGGCTGCCGGATGTGTTCGCGGCCGAGGAGGCCAAGCGCCAAGCGGAGTGGGAGGCGCGACAGGAGGCCAGGAAGGCCGAGGACGAGAAGGCCGCGGGGGCCGAGGGCTCCGCGACGGCCGGCGATGTGGACGACATGAGCGGCACATCGAAGACGAGCGACGCAGACCACGCGAGCGACGCGGACCAGACGAGCGCCGCAGGCGAGCGCGGCGACACCGGGAAGGGCGGCGACACCGGGAAGGGCCGCGCCGACGAGAGCGGCGCCGACAAGGACTGATCTCGCCGTCTCCCCCGGGCCTCCCACGAGCCCGGCGTAAGCTCGCAGGTGCCGTGTAACAGGCGGGTCACCCGGTGCGGCGACCCCCGATCGACCCGCTCACGCCGACGGCACCACCCCTCTCCGTCGGCGCGAGGTCCGCGGCGACACGCGGCTCCGACCCGCCCCCAGCACATTCAGCCCACCGCACCTTTCGAGGACGATCACACATGCCACCGCTTCGTTCACGCACCACCACCGCCGGACGCAATGCCGCAGGCGCACGCGCGCTGTGGCGGGCCACCGGCCTCACCGACTCCGACTTCGGCAAGCCCATCGTCGCGATCGCGAACTCCTACACCCAGTTCGTGCCGGGCCATGTGCATCTCAAGGACGTCGGCGAGATCGTCGCCGAGGCGGTCCGCGCCGCGGGTGGAGTGCCGCGCGAGTTCCACACCATCGCGGTGGACGACGGCATCGCGATGGGCCACGGCGGCATGCTGTACTCGCTGCCCTCGCGCGAGATCATCGCCGACTCGGTGGAATACATGGCCAACGCGCACACCGCCGACGCGCTGGTCTGCATCTCCAACTGTGACAAGATCACCCCCGGCATGCTCAATGCCGCCATGCGCCTGAACATCCCGGCCGTGTTCGTCTCCGGCGGGCCGATGGAGGCCGGCAAGGCCGTGGTGGTCGGCGGTGTCGCGCAGGCTCCGACCGACCTGATCACCGCGATCTCGGCCAGCGCCAACGCCGCCGTCTCCGACGATGGTCTGAGCGAGGTCGAGCGCAGCGCCTGCCCGACCTGCGGTTCCTGCTCGGGCATGTTCACCGCCAACTCGATGAACTGCCTGACCGAGGCGCTGGGCCTGGCCCTGCCCGGCAACGGCTCCACCCTGGCCACCCACGCCGCCCGACGCGCGCTGTTCGAGCGGGCGGGCACGGTGATCGTCGACATCGCCAACCGCTGGTACCGCGACGACGACGCCTCGGTGCTGCCGCGCAATGTCGCCAATGCCAAAGCGTTCCGCAACGCGATGGCCCTGGACGTGGCGATGGGCGGTTCCACCAACACGGTGCTGCACACCCTCGCCGCCGCGCAGGAGGGCGAGATCGACTTCGATCTGCAGACCATCGACGAGATCAGCCGCCAGGTGCCCTGCCTGTCGAAGGTCTCGCCGAACTCCGATTACCACATGGAGGACGTGCACCGCGCCGGCGGCATCCCCGCCATCCTGGGCGAACTGCGCCGCGCCGGACTGCTCGAGACCGACGTGACCACCGTGCACACCGCGAGCTTCGACGAATGGCTCGACACCTGGGACATCCGCTCGGGCAAGGCATCCGAGGAAGCGATCGAACTGTTCCACGCCGCGCCCGGCGGGGTGCGCACCACCGAGCCGTTCTCCACCGAGAACCGCTGGTCCTCGCTGGACACCGACGCCGTGGGCGGCTGCATCCGCGACAAGGAGCACGCCTACACCGTCGAGGGCGGCCTGGTCGTGTTGCGCGGCAACATCGCTCCCGACGGCGCGATCCTCAAGACCGCGGGCATCGACGAGGACCTGTTCTCCTTCCAGGGCCCGGCCGTGGTGGTCGAGTCGCAGGAAGAGGCCGTGTCGGTGATCCTCGGCAAGAAGATCCAGCCGGGCGATGTGCTCGTGGTCCGCTACGAGGGCCCGGCGGGCGGTCCGGGCATGCAGGAGATGCTGCACCCCACCGCCTTCCTCAAGGGAGCGGGCCTGGGCAAGCAGTGCGCGCTCATCACCGACGGCCGGTTCTCCGGCGGCACCTCCGGTCTGTCCATCGGTCACATCTCCCCCGAGGCGGCCAGCGGCGGCGTGATCGGCCTGGTCGAGAATGGTGACCAGATCCGCATCGACGTCGCCACCCGCACTCTCGAGGTGCTCGTGGACGACGCGGTGCTGGCCGAGCGGCGCGCCAAGATGGACGCCTCGGAGCGGCCGTGGCAGCCGGTGGACCGGCAGCGTCCGGTCACCACCGCGCTGCGCGCCTACGCGGCGCTGGCGACCTCCGCCGACAAGGGCGCGGTTCGTCAGGTGCCCTGAACATCGATCCGTCCCGGGCGCTGACGGACGTCTCGGCGAGAGCGCACCGTTCGTCGCGTCCCGTGTGCGTTCCGACAGCGACGACGAAGGCCCCGGCTCGGATGAGCCGGGGCCTTCGTCACGCGCGGCGCGAACTCGTGCCGGCCGCGGTGGGCAGCGCCGCTGATCAGCCGCGAGAATCGGCGGCGGCGACCGGGCCGCCGCCGGGATCGCGGGCGAAGACGGGGAACCGCGCGATCAGGCAGCCCGCGTTTCGGCGGTTTCCGACGATGTGTGCGGCTCCGGCCGTCGGCGGCACGGCCCGAAACGGTGGTCGGCCCGACGGAGATCCGCCTTCGCAGGCTGGATCAGTCGAAGGGTCCGATGCCGGTCAACGGGTTCCCGCCGTGCAGATACCAGAAGGTGAGGGCGGCGGCCACGACCGCGAGCAGCAGGGCGGTGAACGATCCGATGAAAGGGCGGGTGGCCCAGCCGCGGCCGCGGTCCAGCGAGAGCCTGCCGGGGCCGGTGAGGATGATCGCCACGGCCGTGCCCGCGAGGATCGTGTCCAGTTCGACGCCGGTGGGGACCGAGGAGTTGAATTGGAATCCGGGCAGCATGCCCTGCTTCCAGGCCCAGGCGTCGAGGATCACGGCGAGCACCGCGCCCGCCGCGAGCGGGGTGGCCAGGCCGAGGATCAGCAGCGCGCCGCCGCCGACCTCGCCGACGACGAGCAGGATCGTCGACAGCGTGGGGTGGTCCCAGCCGCCTTCGGCCATCATGTCGCGGGTGCCGTCCAGGCCGGGGCCGTGGAACCAGCCGGTCAGCTTCTGCAGACCGTGGTAGAGGAAGATCGCGCCGACCACCAGGCGCAGCACGAGCAGGCCGAGATCCAGCGTGCCGCGCCGGTTCTCGACCGCGCGTCTGCGGGCCGCGACGCTCCGCTCACCGGGGGTGTTCGCGGCGGGCGGGATGCTGGCGTAGGCGTAGGCGGCGGTCTCGCCACCCCGGTCGGTGTCGCTGCCCTGGTCGGTATCGGAATCCGCCTCGGGCTCGGCGTCCTGGTCGGGAATCGTCGCCGTGGCGGTGGCTGCTGTGGCCGCGCCGGCATCCCGCTTACGGAGATCGGCCTTGCCCGGACCGGACTCAGCAGGACCGGACTCGGCAGGACCGGACGCAGCGGGATCGGACGCAGCGGGATCGGACGCAGCGGGACGCGGTTCGGCCGGCTCGGCGGACTTCTCCGATCCGGCCGCGGCCGCGCGGTTCGCCACCGTCGGCACATCCGGGTCCAGTCCTAGTTCCTCGTCGGTCCGCGGTACGTCCCGTACCGAGGTGTCCATCGCCTGGAACTGCTCGGTGGGATTGTCCATCGGACTGGTCACGCCGCGGCTCGTGGACGCGCCGGTGGTGGACACAGCGGACCGGTCACCCTGGGGCGAACCTGCGGACGTCGCTTTCGGCTTGTCGCTCACGGCTGTACACATTAGGCCGCGAAACCCGAGCGTGCGGCCGGTACGCGCGACGGCGTGTCCGCGAACCTCCGGCAGGACCCGACCCGGCGGCAGCGCGAACGGCGGGGTTTCCGTAACGTCTGGGGCATGAGATCGGTTGCCGTGGCGCGCGTCGCGATGTGTGTGGCGCTCGGGTCCACTCTGCTGGCCGGGTGCGCGAGGTTCGACGATTCCGCGTCGAGCCCGTTCACGCCCGAGCCGACGTACGCACCGGCCGCACCGGAGTCCCCGGACCAGCCGCCGAGTTCCAGCACCAGGCCGGCCGGGCCGTGCGTGGATCAGGACCCCGCGGTGGTCGCGACCTGCCTGGACACCACCGGCGGGCTGGTCGGCATCGGGGAGGGCGTGCTGGTCGCCGAACGTCGCACCGGGCGCATCATGAAGGTCGTCGATCCCGACATCCCGCCGGTGGAGATCGCCACCGTGCCGGTGGACGGCTCGGGCGACGGCGGGCTCACCGACATCGTGCTCTCGCCGACCTACGGCGAGGACGGCCTGATCTACGCCTACGTCACCACCGCCTCCGACAACCGGGTGGTGCGGCTGGCCGAGAACGGCGCGCCCAAGGACATCCTGACCGGAATCCCGAAGGGCGCCACCGGCAACCGCGGCGCCATCGAATGGGCCACCCCGGATCGGCTGATGGTCTTGACCGGCGACGCCGGCAACCCCGGCCAGGCGAGTTCGCCGGGATCGCTGGCGGGCAAGCTGCTGGGCCTGGATTCCCCCGCGCCCGGCGCGGCGTCCCCGCAGGTGGTCGCCTCCGGCATCGGCACGGCCGGTGACGTCTGCCGCGACAGCACCGAAGCGGTGTGGTTCACCGATCGCACCGGCGTCGAGGACCGTTTGCAGCGGCTGGGCCCGGACGGCACGCTGTCGGTCGCGTGGACGTGGGCGGATCGGCCGGGGGTGGCGGGATGTGCCGCGGTCGCCGACGGTATCGCGATCGCGCTGACCGACGCCAAGGCGGTGGCGATCGCCGCGACCGACCCGGCCACCGGCGCCGTGACCACAGCGCCGACCCTGCTCGTCCAGGACCGCTACGGCCGGATCGGTGGCGCGACCGTCGGCCCGGACGGCAACGTCTGGGTCGGCACGGTCAACAAGAGCGACGGCGGCGCGCCCGGCCCCAACGACGACCGCGTCGTGATCGTCCCACCGCCCTCCGGCGGTGGCGGCGGCGGCCCGGACTGACCTGCCGTGCCCGGGACGACGGCCCGTTCGCCGACGCGCGAACGGGCCGTCGTCGTACCCACTCGCTACCGTCTGTCCCGTAACCGGTGAGAAGGGAAGAATTGTGGGAGCTTGGGGCGAAGGGCCGTTCGACAACGACGGATCGCTCGACGCGATCGGCGGGTTGCGCGACGCGGGTGGAGACGGCGCCGAGGAGTATCTCCGTCAGGTGTTCCGGGAGGTGCTCGAGGCGGACTATGTGGAGTCCCACGAGGCTCAGGGCGCGGTCGGCATCGCCGCCCTGCTGGCGCATCTGCGCATCCCGTCCGACGATCCGGCGACCCTGCGTGCCGCGGAGGGAGTCCAGCTGACGGTCACCCCGGAGCTGTGCGAGCTCGCCGCCCGTGGTCTGCGCCGAATCCAGAAGCCCGATGACAACGAGTGGTTCGAACTGTGGGACGAGGGCGGGGACGGATTCGGTGAGACGATGGTCCGCTCACTCGATCCTCTCCTCGACGCACTCGGCGGACAGCGGTCCGCCGGAGCACCGACGGGTTAGATCCGCCGGAACACCGACGGGTCAGCGGCGACGCCGAGGCGCCCCGCTGCCAGACCGGCCGGCGGGGTCGCCCACGGCGGGTGGGCCCTCCGCGGCCGACGCCCGCTGTCCCCTGGCGAGCGGCGAGCGGTGCCCGCGGGCCGCAGGCACCGCCGGAGGACTCAGGAGCAGGCGGCCAGGACGAGTTCGCGGACTCGGGCGGCGTCGGCCTGACCTCGGGTGGCCTTCATGACGTCGCCGACGATCTTGCCCGCGGCCGCGACCTTGCCGGAGCGGATCTTGTCGGCGATGTCGGGGTTGGCGGCCAGCGCCTTCTCGACCTCGGCCTGCAGGGCGCCCTCGTCGCTGACCATGCCGAGCCCCTTGGCCTCGACGATGGCGGCGGGTTCGCCCTCGCCGTCGAGCACGAAGTCGACGACCTGCTTGGCGACCTTGCTGTTGACGGTCTTGGCCTCGACCAGCTTCACGACTTCGGCCACCTGGGTGGGGGTGATGGGCAGCTCGGCCGGTGCGACGCCGCGTTCCTTGGCCTTCTCGCTGAGGTAGGCGACCCACCAGGAGCGGGCCTCGTTGACCGGGGCGCCGGCCTCGACGGTGGCGATGATCAGGTCCAGCACGCCCGCGTTGACGACATCGCGCATGACCTCGTCGGACAGGCCCCAGTCGGCCTGGATCCGGGCGCGGCGCAGCCACGGGTATTCGGGGATGGTGGCGCGCAGCTGTTCGATCCACTCCTCGGCGGGGGCGATCGGCAGGAGGTCGGGCTCGGGAAAGTAGCGGTAGTCCTCGGCGGTCTCCTTGCGACGGCCCGGCGACGTGGAGCCGTCGGCCTCGTGGAAGTGCCTGGTCTCCTGCACGATGCTGCCGCCGGAGGTGAGCACCGCGGCCTGGCGCCGCATCTCGTAGCGCACCGCGATCTCGACGCTGCGCAGCGAGTTGACGTTCTTGGTCTCGGTGCGGGTGCCGAATTCGGTAGCCCCGACGGGCATCAGCGAGACGTTGGCGTCGCAGCGCAGCGAGCCCTGCTCCATCTTCACGTCGGAGACACCGAGCGATTCGAGCAGGTCGCGCAGTGCGGTGACATACGCGCGAGCGACTTCGGGGGCCCGCTCCCCCGCTCCGGTGATCGGCTTGGTGACGATCTCGATGAGCGGCACGCCCGCCCGGTTGTAGTCGAGCAGCGAGTGGCTGGCGCCATGGATGCGGCCGGTGGCGCCGCCGACGTGCAACGACTTGCCGGTGTCCTCCTCCATGTGGGCGCGCTCGATGTCGACGCGGAACACGCTGCCGTCGTCGAGTACCACGTCGAGGTGGCCGTCGGTGGCGATCGGCTCGTCGTACTGGCTGATCTGGTAGTTCTTCGGCTGATCCGGGTAGAAGTAGTTCTTGCGCGCGAACCGGCCCCACGGGGTGATGGAACAGTTCAGCGCCAGGCCGATCCGGATGGCCGACTCGACGGCCTTCTCGTTGACCACCGGCAGCGAGCCGGGCAGGCCCAGGCAGACCGGGCACACCTGGGTGTTCGGCTCGGCGCCGAACTCGGTCGGGCAGCCGCAGAACATCTTGGTCGCCGTGGAGAGTTCTACGTGGACCTCCATGCCGAGCACCGGCTCGTACCGGGCGACGACATCGGCGTAATCCATCAGCTCGACCGTGGGTGCGCTCATGGGGATCAGTCTAGGTAAGCCCGCCCACGCGATCGTCACGACCTCCTGCGGTCACTTCGGCGGCACGCGACCGGTCAGCCAGTCGGTGACGTAGGTGAGGACTTGCGGGTCGATGGTGGTCTCGATGGCGGCGTACTCCTCGAGACTGCCGGTGGTCGCCGGCTGCATCAAATGATTGGCTTCGGGGAAGACGTGCACGGTGGCAGCCGGATTCGCGGCCAGCAGATCGCGCGCGGGCCGCTCGTTCTGGGAGGTGAGCACCTGCAGGTCCTTGCCGCCGTAGAGGGCGAGCACCGGAATGCGCAGTGCCGAGAGCGCGGGCGCAGGGTCATAGGTGACGAAGGAGGCGTAGTAGGGCGTGATCGGGTTGACTGCCTCCACCGCGGACTCGCGTGCTTGCTCGGGCATATCGGCCAGGCTGCGGTCGTAGACGGCCCGAGCACCTTCCAGATCACCCGCAAGCAGCAGACTCAGCATCTCGGTGGTGGTCGCGAGCTGCTTGTCGATCTCCTCGGCGGTCGAACCGCTCGCGGCCATGATGGCGCGGGTCTGCTCGATGAGCACCGAACCGCCGTCCACCGAGGGACCGGCCATGAGGACGGCGAAGGCGACGCCGCTGTCGGGTCGGGCGGCGACCAGCGGGGCGAGATACCCGCCTTCGCTGTGGCCGAACAGGCCGATGCGCGCCGGGTCGATATCGGGGCGGCCGCGCAGGTAGTCGATGCCGGACTCGACGTCGCGGGCGAGGTCGTCGTAGGAGGCGGTGTTCAGGTCGCCGCCGGTGCCGCCGACACCGCGGTCGTCGGTGCGCAACACCGCATAGCCGGCGCGGGTCAGGGTGTCCGCGATCAGCAGGAACGGCTTGTGGCCGAACAACTCCTCGTCGCGATTCTGCGGGCCGCTTCCGGTGATCAGCACGACCGCGGGGAACGGGCCCTGGCCTTCCGGCAGGGTCACCGTGCCCGCCACCGTCAGGTCACCGGCGGCGAAGTCGACGTCCTCGACGCGGTAGGGGAACGGCGGTCGCGGTTCCTGCGGACGCGCGAGCGGCGCGATCGCACCGGGTTCGAGGGTCAGCGGGAAGCTCTGGCCCATCTGCGTGAACTCACCCCCGATGCGCCCGGTCGCCTCGTCCAGGGCGCCCTTGAAGGTCGGCTCGCCGGGAATGTCCGGGACGACGAAGCCGACGTCGCCGGGGGCGGTGCGCACGTCGCGCAGTGCGACGTCCTCGATGCCCTGCACCGGGATGTCGATGGTGGCCGAATCCGGACCGTTGAAAGTCACGCCGATCTCGATCGGGGAGCCGGGCACTTCGATGGCGCCGTGCCAGTCACCGCCGACCGGCTCGGGCCCCTCCGATCCGGACGAGCATGCCGTGACGGCGAACAGAACCGCGGCGAGCGCGGCGATCAGATACCCGTGGCGCATAGCCGCACCCTACCGGCGCGGCCGGGGCGCGCGAATCACCCTTCGGTCGCCCCTGGATCCGCCCTCGGGATGAGGTGCGTGCGGCGGATCTCAGGGCGACGGTGCGGGTTCCGGCGGCGGGCGGCTCAGCCGAAGAACGTCTTGGCTTCGGCGTACCGTTCGGCGGGCACCCGCTTGAGCTGCTTGGTCGCCTCCGACAGCGCCACCAGTTCGATCGCGGTCCCGTGCAACGCGACCATCTTGCCGAACTGCCCGGCGTGCACGGCTTCCGCGGCGTGCAGACCGAAACGTGTGGCCAGCACCCGGTCGTAGGGGGTGGGGCTACCGCCGCGCTGCACATGACCGAGGACGGTGGTGCGGACTTCCTTGCCGATGCGGCGCTCGATCTCGGCGCCGAGCTGCTGGGCGACGCCGGTGAAACGCTCGTGGCCGAATTCGTCGATGCCGCCCTCCCGCAACGCGAAACCCGATTCGGGAGCCGGATGCGAGCCCTCGGCGACCACGCAGATGAAGTGCTTGTCGCCGCGCTGGAAGCGGCGCTTGATCAGGGTGCAGACCTCCTCGACGTCGAAGGGTTCCTCGGGCACCAGGGTCAGGTGCGCGCCCGCGGCCATGCCGGAGTTCACCGCGATCCAGCCCGCGTGCCTGCCCATCACCTCCACCAGCATCACGCGCTGGTGGGACTCGGCGGTGGTGTGCAGGCGGTCGATGGCCTCGGTGGCGATGCTCAAGGCGGTGTCGTGCCCGAAAGTGACGTCGGTGCAGTCGATGTCGTTGTCGATGGTCTTGGGGACGCCGACCACCGGCACCCCTTCGTCGGCCAGCCAGCTGGCGGCGGTGAGGGTGCCTTCGCCACCGATCGGGATGAGTGCTTCGATGCCGTTGTCGTCGAGGGTCTGTTTGATCCGGCCGAGCCCGTCCCTGAGCACGTCCGGGTTGGTGCGTGCGGTGCCGAGCATGGTGCCGCCCTTGTTGAGCAGCCGGTCGGTGCGGTCGTCGTTGAGGATGTTGATCTTGCGGTCTTCGAGTAGGCCGCGCCACCCGTCCTGGAATCCGACGATCGCGTCTCCGTAGCGGCCGTTCGCGGTGCGAACGATCGCGCGGATCACCGCGTTCAGCCCTGGACAGTCTCCGCCTCCGGTCAAGACTCCGATGCGCATGGCCGCTATCTTGCCCCCGTCGGACCGATCCGGCAGCCGCGCCCCCGTGAACCCTGGGTTACGAGCGTGGGCTCACGACGGGCAACTGCCGCCCGCGAGTTCGTCGAGGTGCTGGGAGACCAACTCCGCCATCCCGTTCAGCGCGGCCATGCCGTCGGCGAAGGAGCCCGATTCCGGTTCGGCGGCCAGCGCCACCGCGATCCGGCCGCCCGGGCCGTCGATGATGCCGAACTGGCGGACCAGATAGTTCCCCGAGGTGTCCGGACCCCAGCCACCCTTGAAATTCGCACCGGTCACCGTGCCCAGGCCCCACTGGTGGTCCGGGATGATCTCCCCCATCAACTCCAGCACGGTCTGCGCACCGGGCAGGCAGGGCAGCTTCGCGGCGAAGCGGATCTGTTCGGTCAGCGACCACTCGGACTGGCCGAAGGCGGAATGCTCCGGCCTGGGCCGAGTGGCGGGCACCGCGGTGGTGCTGTCGCCGGCCTCGCGCAACACTGCCTCGATGGCCTGCGCGGCCTGCTTGCCACCGCCGAGTCCCTGCCAGAGGGCGTCGGCGGCGGTGTTGTCGGAGGCGGTGACGGCCGCGTTGATCGAGTAGGTGGAGGCGTTCGCGTTCGCGCGCTGGGCCGCGATCACCAGCGGCACCTTGATCGTCGACCAGGCCGGGCCACTGGTCCAGTCGCCGAAGACGACCGGCCGGGTGCCACCGACCGGCATGACCGCCATCCCTGCCCGACCGTCGATGTCCGCCTTCCAGAGCTGGAAATCGGCGGCCAGGGTGCCGGGGAGCGTGACCTCGATCGGCGCTCCGGTGACCGTGGTGGTCGTCTCGGTGGCGGGCAGCACGGCGGCGTCGGCATCCACACCGCTCTCGCGGTCGACCGTGCACCCGATGAGCAGCGCCGATACCAGCACGCCCCCGCCCAGCGCCGCAACCATGCGGCCGAACCGATCAGCAGCCATCTTGTCCTCGCAACCAGCTCCACCCGGCCCCGGTGACCGCGTCGGCTGATGTGACACCGTACTGGGCGTCACGGTGTTCGACCACTCGCGTCCCGCGTCGGTCGGCCGAATCGCCGGACCCGCGAGGTATGCTCGCCCACGCTTGCTCGAAACACACGTGTGTCGAACATGTCATCCGCCCGAGAGTATTACCGGGCAAGGATTCCGATCGATCGCCCCGTCCCCATGGCGGGTTCGGCAGCGTGTGCGTGAAAGACCGTGCAGTACAGCATTTCCCGTTGTCCACTCGCTGTCGTTCATGGGGGTACCGCATTTGATCACCACGTGCTCGCTCATGCCGTCGACCCTTCGCACCGGCGGCGGACCGCGCCGCGACGACGAACCGGCGCGGTTGCACTCGGCGGAATTCGCCGCCGACCCGCACCGCGCCTACCGGGAGCTGCGCGCGGAGTACGGCCCCTTCGTCCCGGTGGAGATATCCGACGGTGTACGCGCGACCCTGGTGGTCGGCTACCGCGAGGCGCTGCAGATCCTGACCGACGAGGCTCGATTCCCCGCCGAACCGGCCGGGCACGGCGATCGGTACACCGCCTACGCCGAGTGCCTCGCCCGCATCGACCTGTTCGCGCTGCGCCGCGCCGTCGAGCAGACCGCGGTGCCGCTGATCAACCGGTTCTGCCGGGTCGGCGAAGCCGAACTCCTCGGCGACTACGCCATTCCGCTCACCGTCGACGTCGTCGGCCTCGTGCTGGGGCTGAGCCCGCACGACGGCGAGGCCGCCCACACCGCGATGACGCAGCTGCGCGACGCGACGGACACGACGACCGCCGCACGCGCCCGGCACCGGCTGACCGCCGTCTTCGCCGACACACTCGGCGCCAAACGCGAGCAGCCCGAGGATGATCTGATCTCCTGGCTGATCGACAGCTCGCCCGACCTCGACGACGCCGAACTGATCCGCCGGATCACCGAGGTGTATCTCGCCGCCACCGAGCCGACCTGGAATCTGATCGCCAACACGCTGTTGCTGATGACCACCGACGAGGGATTCCGCGGCGGGCTGCTCGGCGGCGCGCTCACCGTGCGCGACGCCGTCGACGAGGTGCTGTTCACCGATCCTCCGCTGGCCAACCACTGCATGCGCTATCCGCGCCAACCGCAGATCATCGGCGATACGTTCCTGCCCGAGCAGCAGCCGGTGCTGATCGGCCTGGCAGCGTGCAACAACGACCCGGCTGTCACCGGCGATCGCACCGGCAATCGTTCGCATCTGGCGTGGGGCGCCGGGCCGCGGGCATGCCCGGCCGTGCCGGTGGCGACGATGATCGCCCACGAAGCGCTCGAACTGCTGCTCGACGCGATCCCGGAGATCCGCCGGGCGGTACCGCTCGCGGAGATCGGCTGGCGGCCCGGCGGGCGGCATCGGGCGCCGACCGCGCTACCGGTCACCTTTCCGCCCTGCTCGCCCCTGTAGCTCCCCGGTCACCGCGCTGACAGCTGGGGCACCGGCCGTTCCGGCACGCCCCATCGACGTAGACACCGGAGGTCCGGCCGACCGGGGCCGGAACACCGTCGTGGCGCCGTTCGCCTCAGTACACGTAGACGATGGCGTTCTCCCCGCCGGTGCAGGTGACCAGGCCGCCCGACGGCGTGCAGGTCATGGTGTACGAGCGACCGGTGACCGGGCTGACCGCGGTGACCGTGCGCGGGGCGGTCGAGTTCGGCGAGGCCTGCGCGGCGTACGCGCGCCGGACCTCCTCGGCGAACGGGCAACTGGTCACCCCGTTGCCCGCGGCGGCATTGCCGTTGGCACTGCTGGAGGTCGAGCCACACGGCGTCGAGCCCGCAGGCAGGCGGACCGGTGTGCTGCCGGTGGTGGTGGGGCGCGCGGCCGAGGTCGTCGGGCCGTCGGCTCCCGTGCCGGTACCGGAGCCAGAGCCGCCGGGGTAGGCCGCGATGGTCGCGGTCGTCGCCGCGCCACCGGCGGCGGTGTCCGCGCCGTCGCCGCCCAGCACCCGCCACACCACGAGACCGCCGACCGCCAGCAGCGCCACGGCCGCGCAGACGGCGAGGATCGGCAGGAGCGGAGAACGTCCGGACCGCTGCTCGTAGGGGTCGTGGTAGGCGGTGGGGGCGGCTCGCTCGGGTCCGTAGCCGGGTGAGGCATACGGGTCGCGGCCGTACGGATCGTGCTGCGGGGCATAGGGATCGCCCTGCGCACCGTACGACTCGCCTCGAGCCGCATAGGGACCGGCCTGCGCGGCGTACGGGTCGCCCTGTGCCCCATAGGGGTCCGCCTGCGCGGCGTACGGGTCGCCCTGCGCGCCATAGGGATCCGCTTGCGCACCGTACGGGTCGGCCTGCGCACCATAGTCGTCCGCCTGCGCACCATAGGGATCGCCGTGGGCCGCGTACGGATCCGATGGCGCGCCATGAGGATTCCGGTCACGAGGGTACTGATCCGCATGCCGCCCCGCGTGGGGCTCGGCGAAGGGGTTGGACCGCTGACCGTATTCCTGCGCGGCGTACGGATCCCGGCCGTATCCGTCCGCGCCGTAACCGTCCTGTTCCGGCGAGGACAGTGGGTATCCCCGCGGGTAGTCCCCCGCCGTCACGCCGGGCGGCGGCGCGGTCGGTTCGGGGTAGCGCCTGGTCTCGGGCGCGGGCTGGGCTACTTCAGGCACCGGCGGGACGCGGTAGCGGGTCGTCGCGGGCGCGATCAGCTCGTCACGGGCGACATCGCTGCTGTAGGCGGGCGCGCCCACGTAACCGCCCTGCGCTCCGGGCTCGGCCGGATCGTACTGCCGGGTCGGGTCGGCCGCACCCTGCGAGAAGCCCGCGGGTATGCGATAGGTGCCGGAGGGGTGTTCGTCGGAGTAGGGCTGATCGGGCGAGTCCCCTCGGGACATCTCGCTGTGAGGCACCTCACCGGGGGGCACCTCACCGAGGCCCACGGGCGGCGGGGTGGAGACCACCGGCGGAGTGACCGGGATCGGCGCACTGACCGCGTCATCGCCGTAGCGTTGACCCTCGTCGTACAGGTGAGCGTCCGGGAACGGCCGCACCTGCGGGATCGCGCCGGACGCGGGAGCCGAGACGGGGGCGGGGACCGGGGGGACGGCCTGCTGCTCCTGGGTGGGCAGCGGGCTGAACTCGAACTCCGAGGCCCGGATCTCGGTCGGTCCGGTCGGATGGATCACCGCCGAGACCTCGCCCGTGGACTCGGGCGGGAGCAGCGTCGAGGCGACGCCCGGCTCGGATCTAGCGCCGAAGCGCGACGGGTCGGGGGCGTGCACGACGAACGTCGGACCGGTGCCGGTGGTCACCGGAACGGTCCCGGTCGCGGGCGCGGCGGGCGTGGTACCGAAGACGCCGGGACCGGCCGCACCCTTGCCGAACACCCCGCGCGTGGGCTGTCCGGCGACCGCCGCCGTGGACTTCGGAGCGGCGACCGGCGCCGGACCGGTGTCGCGCATACCGAGCGCCGAACGGGCCGCCCGGCTGAACTCCAGGCCGGTGGCGTAGCGGTCGGCGGGGTTCTTGGCCATCGCGGTGGCGATCACCGCGTCGATGGCGGGCGGCAGTCCCGGGCGCTGAGCGCTGGCGCGCGGCGGCGGCTGGGTCATGTGCGCCTTCACCAGCGCGGTCACGCCCGCGGCCGGGAACGGCGAGACGCCGGTGAGGCATTCGTAGAGAACGCAGGCCAGCGAGTAGATGTCGGAGCGGCCGGTGACCGGACCCGCGTCGAAGCGCTCCGGCGCCATGTAGATGTAGGAGCCGACGGCCATGCCGACCTCGGTGATCGCCGAATCGCCCTCGGAGTACGCGATGCCGAAATCGGCCAGGTAGGCGAAGTCGGCGTCAGTGACCAGGATGTTGGCCGGTTTCACGTCGCGGTGCACCAGGCCCTCGGCGTGCGCGGCGTCCAGTGCGGCGGCGATCTGCTCCACCAGGCGCACGGCGCGAGCGGGGTCCAGCGGGCCGGTCTGGTGCAGGATGGTGCGCAGGTCCGCACCCGCGACCAGGCGCATGTCGAGGAACAGCACGCCGTCGATATCGCCCCAGTCGTGGATGGGGATGACGTGCGGTTCGGCCAGCCGGGCCGCGGCCTGCGACTCGCGGCGGAAGCGCTCCTGATAGACCGGATCCTGGGCCGGCGTCTCCGACAGCAACTTCACCGCGACCAGCCGGTGCCGGGTGGTGTCGAAGGCTTCGTAGACCTCGCCCATCCCGCCCTTGCCGAGCAGCGCGCGCAGCTCGTAGGGGCCGAACCGGGTGCCTACCCGCCGTCCAGGACCGTCCACCCCGTGCACCTCCAGTCTCGGGCGCGGCAAGGGCTTGCGCCGCCCCTCAGGCCATGGATTCTCCAGGTGAAACCACCCCGTGGTCAAACGCGAAGACAATGGCAGCGGCCCGGTCACGCAGGTCGAGCTTGCCGAAGATGTGGCCCACATGGCTTTTCACGGTGACCTCGGAGATCCCGAGCTCACCGGCGATCTCCGCGTTGACCCGGCCCCGGCCGATCAGCTCGAGCACTTCGTACTCGCGGGCGGTGAGTTCGGCCAGCCGGTCGTTCGCCCGGGAGGGGGAAGGACGCACCGTTCGGTAGGCGCTCAGCACACGCTCGGTGACCGCGGGATCCAGCCACGCGCCACCCCCGGCAACCGTGCGGACCGCGCGGATCAGATCCTCGGCCGGTGAGTCCTTGAGCAGGAAGCCCGCCGCTCCGGCGCGCAGCGCCCCGGACAGCAGCTGGTCGTCGTCGAAGGTGGTGAGCACCAGCACCGGCGGAGCCTCGGCGACCAGGCGGAGCCTGCGGGTGGCGTCGATGCCGCCGACGCGTTTCATCCGCAGATCCATCAGCACCACGTCGGGCACGGTCGCGGCGACGGCGGCGGGCACCTCGTCACCGTCCGCGCATTCGTGCACCTCGAAGCCGTCGCGCCTGCGCAGGATGCGCCGCAGCCCGCCGCGTACCAGTTCCTGGTCGTCGACGACGAGCACTGTCACCGAGTTCCCCGGTTCGTTCGTCCCTGTCGTCACTCGTTCTCCCCGGTCTGCGCCGCGAATCCGCCGTAGGACGTCGCGACGCGACACGCCGACGCCCGCGCGGCCGCGTTCAGTGGGAACCGAGCGCGTACCGACCAGCCCTCGTCCGTCGGGCCCGCGCACAGTTCTCCGCCCAGCAGATCGGCTCGTTGCCGCATACCGGCCAGCCCCATCCCGCCGCCGCGATCCACCGCCGGACCGGCGGACAGGGTGTTGTCGACCCGCAGCGTCGCCGCGCCCGCGCGCACCCGCAGTTCGACGGCGACCGCCGCGTCGGGTGCGTGCTTGACCACGTTCGCCAGCGACTCCTGTCCGATCCGGTAGAGCGCCAGCCCGACCGCCGCCGACACCGCGTCCAGGTGGTCGTCGAGCCGGACGTGGTCGATGCGCAGCCCGGCCTTGGCGAAGTCGGCGACCAGGTCGGGCAGGTCGCGGACGCCGGGCTCGGGCAGATGGCTGGTACGCCGCTCACCGAGCAGCCCGACGGTGCGGCGGATATCGGCCATCGCCTGCCTGCCGAGACGTTCGGCGTCGACCAGCGCTTCCACCGCCTCGTCCACGTCGCGGTCGGTCTGCAGGGCATGCCTGGCGGCGGTCAGATGCAGCAGGGTGACACTGAGCGAATGCGCGATCACATCGTGCACCTCGCGGGCGATGCGACGGCGTTCCTCTTCGGCGGCCTGCGCGGCGCGGATCGACTGGCTCTCGCGCTCCTGGTAGAGGAAGTGCCGCTGGTAACGCAGCATCACCCCGACCATCCACCCGAGCGCCACCCCCGCGGTGTACATGAGCACTCCCTGCAGCGGCTCGCCGCTGCCGCTCCATGCCAGCCGCCCGCCGAGGTCGAACGCGACCAGTTCCGCGATCGCGACGGCCGCGAACAACGCGCTGTAGCGTTTCGGCGCGATGGCGGCGACCTCGCCGACCGTGAGCACCAGCACGAAGGGCGCGAAATCCGAGGGCACCGGTTGCAGCAGGAACAGGGCCGTGGCGATCATCGCGCCGCCGGCCAGCAGGATCGGCCGGGGCGTCACCCCGAGCAGGCAGAACAGCGGCACCGGCAGATGCACGACCACCAGCGCCAGCAGCGGCACCAGGGTCGCGAAGTACTCGTGGCGTTGCCCGACGGCGATCACACTGATCACCAGCAGCGCCAGATCCGCGGACAACAGCACCGCGGGCGGGTAGTCGAAGGGCAGCTCCTCGAGATTGCGGCGCGACACCTCGATCGGATGCCGTACGAAGGCCGCGAGCCGGGCCCCGACGCTGCCGCTGACGCGGAACGGCACAGCGGGACGTATCCCATCCGCTGTGGTCCGCAGCACATCCATGGGTTCAGGTTAGCCGCGGGCGAACACCCGCCACATCGTGCCGGAAGCGGTCCACTCGTCCTACCACGGTAGGAGGCGGATTCGGTGCCCCGGCACGACGATCGAGACGGCTCGGGCCCGTAGCGTCGATCCGGTCAGCCCCACTGCGACATCACCGACCACGGGGCATCACCGGAGGGGATCGAGATGACCTGGACCGATCAGCACGCGCGCACCGAACTGGTGCGCACCGTTCTCGCCCGCGCCGCGATCGACCCGGACGACCCCGGCCTCTTCGACGGGCTGCCGGATCTGGACCGGCTCTTCGGCGGAGTCGAGGGCCTGCTGCTCACCCTCGGCTACCGCTGGCGCAACCACTTGGACGTCAAGATCGAACTGGGTACCGCGCAGGGCCGGACGGCCGAGGAGATGTATCGGGAGTTGTGCGCCGAACAACCCGAACTGCGGGCGCTGCTGGATGCACAGTATGTTCGCCGCAACCTCGCTTCCCTGGCGCCCGCGCGCTGATCCCAACTACGGAGGGGGATTCATCCCATGTCGGAACCGGCCATGCTGGAACTGTCGGGTATCACCAAGGAGTACCGCGTCGGCAGGCAGACCGTGCGCGCGCTCGACGGTGTGGATCTGCGGATCGAGCCCGGCGAGTTCACCTCGATCATCGGTCCGTCCGGTTCCGGCAAGAGCACCCTGCTGCACCTGCTCGGCGCACTCGACAACCCCGACTCCGGTTCGATCACGTTCCAGGGCGAGGAGATCGGCGCGCTGCCGGAGGAGCGGCAGGCCGAATTCCGGCGCCACCGGGTCGGTTTCGTGTTCCAGTTCTTCAACCTGCTGCCGACGCTGACCGCCTGGGAGAACGTCGCCATCCCGAAGTTGCTGGACGGCATCGGGTTACGCAAGGCCAAGCCACGCGCGCTGGAACTGCTCGAGCGCGTGGGGCTGGCCGACCGGGCCGGGCACCGGCCCGCCGAACTGTCCGGCGGCCAGATGCAGCGGGTGGCGGTGGCGCGGGCGCTGATCATGAACCCGCCGCTCATCCTGGCCGACGAGCCGACCGGCAACCTGGATTCGGCGACCGGCGCGGCCATCCTCGAACTGCTGGGTGAGCTGGCGCGCGAGGGCAATTCGATCGTCATGGTCACCCACGATCTCGGTGCGGTGCGGTACTGCGACCGGGTGATCACCCTGTGCGACGGCCGCATCGGTTCCATCGAGCGCACCGGACGCCACGCGGCTTCCGGCGCCGCCGACCCGGGCACGGTGCGCGCATGATCGGCGCCGCGTGGGATCGGCTGCGACTGTTCAACATTCGTGAGCTGCTCGATCATCCCGGCCGCACCCTCATGTCGCTGACCGTGATGGGTGTGTCCGCCGGTCTGCTGGTGTCTGTGCTGAGCATCTCCGGGTCGGTGACCGGATCGGTCGAACGGCTCACGGAGGCGCTCGGCGGCGACGCCGTCCTCGAGGTCACCGGCATCACCGACGCCGGGTTCGAACAGACCCTCCTGCCCGTCATCGCCGCGACACCCGGTGTCGAGCACGCGGTGCCGATGCTGCGCGCCCAGATCGGGACGGGCGATGACCGTGCGCTGCTGCTCGGCGCCGACGCGTCGGTCTCCGCGCTGGGCAGCGAGCTGGCCGGGCCGATGGGCGCGCAGGCGACGGCGCTGCTCAGCACTCCCAACGGGGTACTGGTCGGGGCCGCGATGGGCCACGCGCAGGGCGAGCGTTTCCCGCTCGGCGGCGACACCGTCACCGTCGCCGGTGTGCTCGACGCCGAGACCTCCGGCAAGCTGAACGGCGGGCATGTCGTGGCCGCGCCGTTGCCGCTGGCGCAACGGCTCGCCGATCGCGCGGGCAGGCTGGATTCGGTCCAGATCGTCGCCGCCGACGGCGCCGACGTCGAGGAGTTGCGGACCGCGCTCGTCTCCGCGGTCGGCGGCCGCGCGGTGGTGGCCGATCCGGATCTGCGCACGGCTCAGGCGGGCGGCGCGATCCAGATCGTGCGCTATTCGACGCTGATGTCGGCGGCGGCCGCGCTGATCGTCTCGGCGTTCCTCATCTACAACGCGATGAGCATGGCGGTGGCCCAGCGCAGACCGACGCTGTCGCTGGTGCGCGCGATCGGCGCGCGGCGCGGGCCGACGGTCCGTGACCTGCTCGCCGAAGCCGCGCTGCTCGGCCTGCTCGGCGGCGCGGTCGGCGCGGTGATCGGCCTGTTCACCGGCCGGTTGACCATCGACCTGCTGCCCGCCGCGCTGGTGCAGTCGGTGGAGGCGCGCACCGAATACCTGGTGCCCGGCTACGCGGTGCCGCTCGCCGTGGCGGCCTGCGTGCTGGCCAGTGTGGGGGCCGCGGCGCTGGCCGCGCGTCAGGTGTACAAGGTGGCTCCGGTCGAGGCACTCGTGCCGGTGGGCGCGGGCAGCGGCGACACCGCGTCGCCGGTGACCCGGTGGGTCGCCGGCGGGGCGGGCCTGGCGCTGACCGTCGTGGCGATCGCGACCGCCTACGCCGATCTCGGCAGGCTCTCGCTGGCCGCCATCTCGACGGCTTTCCTCGCCTCGGTGCTGATCTGTTTCGCCGCCACCGGCCCCATCGTGCGCGGGGCGGGCGCGATCGCCCGGATCTTCGGCGGACCGGGCACCCTGGGCGCGACCACGCTCGAACGCGCACCGCGCCGGGTGTGGGCGACCGCGATGACGGTCATGATCGGCGTCGCCGCGACGGTCTCGATCGGCGGCGCCGCGCAGGACATGGTCGATTCCGCCACCGGGAGTTTCGCCGACCTGGCGAAGACCGACCTCTATGTCAGCGCTGGCTCGATGGAGAAGTTCCCGACCGGACCGCTGCTGCCCGGCGACATGCGCGAGAAGATCGCCGGCCTGCCCGGCGTGGCGGCCGCCGACCCCGCGCAGATGGCGTTCGCGACCGTGGGTGCGGGCCGGGTCATGCTGCAGGGCTATCCGACCGAGCGCGGTGAGGTCCGGGTGGGCGGCGTCGACCGCTCGCTGCTGCCCCGCATGGACAGCGGCGACGGCGTGGTGATCTCCCGCGACGTCGCGCGCTCGCAGGGCGTGCGCACCGGCGACACGCTCACCCTGAACACCCCGTCCGGTCCGCGCGATGTCGAAGTACTGCAGGTGATCCCGTACATGTCGGCGGTCGCGGGCGTGGTCATGATGGATCTCGACCACATGCGTGACTGGTACGGGCGCCCCGGCGAGACGTTGATCGCCGTCGACGTGGCTCCCGGCGCCGACCTCGCCGACGTGCGGGCCGCGATCCGCGCGGTGGTGCCCGCGGGCTATCACGTCGACACCGGCGACGACGTGGTCACGGCGATCTCGTCGAGCCTGCGCCAGGGTTCGGCCATGAGCCGGTCCATCCTGTGGATCGTGGTCCTGGTGGCCACGGTGGCTCTGCTGAACACCCTGATGCTCTCGGTACTCGAACGCCGCCGCGAACTCGGCGTGCTCCGGGCGATCGGCACCGGACGCCGGTTCCTGCTGCGCTCGGTGCTGGCCGAAGCGGCCGGGATCGGGGTGATCGGCGCGTTGATCGGTCTGGTCGTCGGCGCGGCCGTGCAATATCTCGCCGACGTGGCCATCGGCCATGCGGTGACGGTCGACATCGCCTATTCCCCCAGCCCCGTGCTGCTGGTCTACGGCTTGGCCGCCCTGTTGCTCGCACTGCTCGGGTCGATTCCGCCCGCGATCAGGGCGGCGCGAATGCCGATCGTGCAGGCGCTGGCGATCGACTGATCCGGAGCCTGCCGGGATCGTCGCAGGGCGATGCCCGCCGAGGAGATCGGATCCGTGCTCGGGACTGTCGCGGGCCTCGCGCCCGGGGAGGTGGCGACGCCGGTCACCGCTCGCACCGGCGGACGGGAGACCAGGCGAACCACCTCGGGACCAGGCGGGGTCGGCGTTGTCGAGGGCGGGTTGTTCCCGAGGCGGGCGTTCAGACCGGTGCGTCCGCCCACCAGGCGACGAGTTGTTCGTCGGCCGAGGGCAGCGGGGCCAGCGGATGCCGGGACGCGCCGGTATGGGTCGCGTAGAGCAGGTAGGACCCACGCGGGGAATCGGCGGGAAAGGTGACCGCGAGATTGGCGGTGTGGACGAGCGCCTGCCGCGAGTCGGCCTCCACCCAGACCCGCTGAGTGACCGGCTCGCCGTCCTTGCGGCCGACCGACTCGATCGCGGCGGGCAGGTCCGCGACGACCTCGCCCACCACGCGCGGCGAATCGTAGTGCAGGATCACGTAATCCATCGACCGCTCGCTGCCCGCGGAGGCGAGGCACTCCCAGGCGATCAGCCATGGCCCCGAACTCAGCGTCGGCTCGTCGATCCGTAGGGTCTCCTCGCGCCGGTGGGCATGACAGGTCGTCGCCCCGTACCCCGGCCCCTCGGTGTCGCTGCCCTGAGGAAGCAATCCCGAGAAAACCTTGCGACTCATCATGAACGGATCGGAGGTGACGCTCCGACTGGGTGTCGTCGTGGGCGTCGCGGCCGCCTCGGGCGACGGTGCGGCGGCAGGGTCCGTGCGCATCTGCACCACCACGACCACACCGACGACCAGCGCCAGCACGGCCACCACCCCGAGGATCACCGGCGCGATCCATGCCCCCCGGACAGCAAACGAAGGCCGTGGCCGCTCACCGGGGTTCGGCGGGTACGCCTGCTGCACCGGCCCCGGGCCGTACCCGCCGGGCGGATGCCCCCCACTCGGGTCGAAGCGCGGCGGCACGCCGCCGCTAGGGGATGCGCCCGCTGGATGCTGTTCCACCGCTTCGATATTCGGCTCGGCCGATTGCCGCGGCGCCCCGTCGGTGGGCTGACCGCCGGGCGCGACGGGTCCGGCTCCCCCGGCCTCACCCGACCCCCGGCTCGGGGTGCCCTTCACCAGACTGACCCGCTCCGCGGGAGAAGCACTCTCGCCGAAGGGTTTCGGATCGGCCGGGATCGGCGCCTGGACAGGTGGCGGCGCCTGCGCTGGGGCGACAGGTGGCGGCGGCACCTGGTATCGGACGACGCGCGGCACCGGGGCGACCGGCGGCGCCAGTCCGGGCGGCACGGGCCCGTACCCGGGCGGGGCCGGGGCATGCTGCGGATACACCGGCGGTGCGGGCGGCGGGGGTGCGGGCAGCGGGGGCGGGCCGACCGCGGTGAGGGCCGTGCGGGCGGCGGCGGCGAATTCCGCGCAGGTGCGGTAGCGGTGTTCGGGGAGTTTGGCCATGCCCGCGGCGAGCACCAGGTCGAGGGCCGGGTTCAGGCCGGGGCGGCGGCGGGTGACCGGAACGGCCGCCAGCTCGAGGTGGCCGTGGATGATGTCGGCGGGGTTGTCGGCGTCGAACGGACCGACGCCGGTGAGCAGCCAGTACAGCGTGCACGCCAGCGAGTACTGGTCGGAGCGGTTGCCCAGCGGCGCGCCGGTCATCTGTTCCGGCGAGGCGTAGGCCAGCGTGGCGGTGAACATGCCGGTCTGGGTGAGGTGAGTGGTGTCCTCACGCAGGCGGGCGATGCCGAAGTCGCTGAGGAAGACCCGCTCGCCCTTGCCCTTACCCGCCCGCGCCAGCAGGATGTTCGCCGGCTTCACATCGCGGTGCAGCACGCCGCGCGCGTGCGCGTAGTCCAGCGCGTCGGCCACCCCCTCGATGATCTGCACGGCGCGTTCGGGCGGCAGCGCGAGCGCGTTGACCGAGGCGGCGTCGACGCCGTCGACGTACTGCATCGAAATCCAGAGCTGATCGTTCTCCGAACCGCGGTCGTAGACCGCGATGATGCCGGGGTGATCGAGTTGCGCGACCAGGTCGGCTTCCCGCTCGAACCGGGCCCGCACCTGCTGGTCGGTGAACAGATCGCGGTTGAGCAGCTTCAGCGCGGTCCGTTTGCCCGTGCGGGGATGACGCGCGAGGTAGACCGAGCCCATGCCGCCCTGGCCGAGCAATCGTTCGACGGTGAAACCCGCGAACACCTCACCCTGTTCGAGCAAGGCGACCCCCTTCCTTCCAGGTCGTCAGCCTACCGCCGGGCGCGGGACCGGGGTCCGATCGCCGGTCCGTTAGATTTTCTCGCGCCGATGGGCAAAACTATCTCTTGCGCACCGTCGTCGCGTCACTGTCCCGGACGTGTGGTCACGCGGTGCGCGCCGAGGCGGCGGCCGGCCGCATCGGGTTGGCTGGGGTGTGTTCGCCACCACCGCGGATAGCGCGCGGGTGGTGTGGAGGTTCGCGGTTCGTGAGGTCGGCTCGAAGGTTGTCCGTGTTCCGGTCGGCTGTTCACGGGGGGCTCGCAGTCACCGTATTGACGGTGGCGTCCTGCGGGCTGTTGGCTCACAAGGTCGACGCCGACCCGGTGGCGGTGGTCGCCACCGAGCGCCCGGAGGATTCCCGAACCGCCATCGCCGACGGAAGCGAAGCGCTGGCAAAGGATTTCACGCTCGTGGAGTCGATGCTGCCGGGCCGCATCGGCCTGGCGATCATGCCGGTGGGCGGCAGCCGCGCCACCGTCATGGGTGATCTGACCACGGGCTCGGCCTGGTCGACGATCAAGGTGCCGATCGCGGTGGCGGCGGTGCGCAACGACCCCGACGGCTTGCTCGACTACGTCGAGGCCGCGATCACCTACTCCGACAACGACGCCGCGGGCACCCTGTGGAACTCGCTGGGCTCCGGCGCGGCGCAGGCGGTGCAGCGGGTGCTCGACGAGGCCGACGACACCATGCCGGGCGGACCGTGGCCGCACACTCCGATCGACGACTACGAGTTCGGTGCGACCGAATGGTCGCTCGCCGATCAGGTCCGCTTCGCCTCCCAGCTGCCGTGCCTGCCGGAGACAGCCACCGTCACCGACCTGATGTCGCAGATCACCGACGAACAACGCTGGGGGCTGGGCTCGTTGGCGGGCACGGTCTTCAAGGGCGGCTGGGGTCCCGACGACGAGACCGGCGTCTACCTGGTCCGCCAGTTCGGCCTGGTGCCCGTCCGCGACGGTTACCTCGCGGTGGCGATGGCTGCGCAAGCCGACTCCGGCGACTTCGACACGGCCACCGCGATGCTCGACACCCTGGCCGCACTGCTCGGCGATCATCTGCACGAGACCCGCAGCGGCGACTGCCCGGCCACGGACTCGGTGATCGCGGCGCTGCCGAGCATCGGCCGGTTGACCGCTCAGCCCGGGACGACCAGGCCGGATTCGTAGGCCAATACCACGGCCTGCGCGCGGTCGCGCAGGTGCAGCTTCGAGAAGACCTTGGACACATGGGTTTTGACGGTCTGCTCGGCGACGAACAGTGCCTCGGCGATCTCGCCGTTGGACATCCCGCGCGCCACCAGCTCGAGCACTTCCCGTTCGCGCGGGGTGAGTGAGCTCAGTTCCGGCATGGTCCGGCGGGTGCCCGCGCGCCTGCGGGTCACCTCCGCGATCAACCTGCGGGTGACCGTCGGCGCGAGCAACGCCTGCCCTGCCGCCACCACCCGCACCGCCCGCACCAATTCGTCGGCGGGCGCGTCCTTGAGCAGGAACCCGCTGGCGCCCAGGCTCAGTGCCTCGTAGACGTAGTCGTCGATGTCGAAGGTGGTCAGCATGAGCACCCGGGTCGGTGCGTCGCCACCGGCGGAGAGGATGGCGCGGGCGGCGTCCAGGCCGTTCATCTCCGGCATGCGTACGTCCATCAGCACCACGTCCGGGCGTAACCGCTTGGTCTCGGCGACCGCCACCTTGCCGTCGGGTGCGTCACCGACCACGCTGATATCCGATTGGGCGGCCAGCAACGCCCCGAACCCCTGCCGCACCATCGCCTGATCGTCGGCGATGAGAACCGTTATTGCCACCAGCCCACCATAGGTCCGCATCCGCCGTCGCCGACTTCCGGCCGCCCGCGCGACGATCCGCAGGAGCCGCGTCGCGCGCGTCCCGCCGCACCCACCGACCGGAACGGCGTTCTTCTCGTCCGCGACGCGATGGTCAGCGACGTGCCGTGACCTCACCGGCTCCCGACGCCGCGGCAGGCGTCGGCGCGAGGCCACTCACCGGCGACTCGGCGCCGGGCGCCAGCGGCAACCGGGCGCGTACCTCGAAGCCGCCGTCCGGGGTCGGCTCGGCATCGAGCACCCCGCCGACGGCCAGCGCCCTGGCACGCATCCCCGCGATGCCGTGCCCGCCGTTGCCCGTGGCCCCGGCCCGAGCCGCGGGCGGAGCGTTGCGCACCCGCAGATCCAGGCTCACCCGGCAGTCGATCGTCACCCGCACCTCGGCCCCGGGCGCGTGCCGGGAGGCGTTCGACAGCGCCTCCTGCACGATCCGGTAGAGCGCCAGGCCGCAGATGTCGGAGACCGCGCCCAGCTCGCCTTCGACCGCCCATTCGATCGTCACGCCCGCGCGTCGCGCACCCTCGAGTAGACCGACGACCTCCGGCGCGGTCGGCTGAGGAGAATGCTCGGGCGCCACGCCGTCGCTGCGCAACACGCCGAGCATCCCCCGGATCTCGTTGAGTGCCTCGCGCGCGGTGACCGAGATGGAGTCGAATTCGGCGCGTACGGCCGGTGTCACGCCCTCGACCCGGTAGGGCGCGGTCTGTGCCTGCACCACCACCAGCGACATGTGGTGGGCGACGACATCGTGCAGATCGCGGGCGATGCGCGCCTTTTCCTCGAGGATGGCCCGCCGCGCCCGCTCCAGCTCGGTGTACTCCTCCTGTTGCACCAACTGCCTGCGCGAGAGCACCAGCCTGCGCACCAGCCAGGCGATCAGCACCACGACGGTCAGCGCGATCGGCCACCCCCACGCCGCGCCGGCCAGCGCGTCGCCCTCCCCCGGCATGGTGGTGCCGAACAGCATGGCGGTCGAGATCCAGGCCACCAGCACGACCCGCGCGGGCGCCAGCAGCCCGACCGCGAACAGCAGCACGATCAGCGACAGCACGTGCACGACCTGGAACGGCATCTCGTTGCCCGGCTGATGCGGAATGGCCAGCGCGATGACCAGAGCCGACCCCGCCGATATCGCCCAGCCCAGCGAGGGGTTGACCCGCACGAGCAATACCGGCAGCGCCGCCGACGCGGCGACCAGCGGCTGCGCTCCCTGGGCCACCACGTGCGTCACATGCAGCGTGGACCAGGCGACGATGTAGAACACCAGCACCACCACGCCCGTGGCGACGTCGAGCCAGATCACCGCGGACAGTGCGCGCAGGCGGTCGCGGATCCGGCGGCGCGCGCCGGTATCGGGGTCGGCGTCGGCGTCGGTGGAGAGGTTCATAGCTATGACCTTAGGAACACCGGGCGTCGCGCGCCGTCGTACCCGCGGGGGAATTCGACCCCCTACCCCGGTACGGGGTCGCGCCGCCGTACCGCCCACGCGCGTGATCATCGAACCGCTCCCCGGTGGGACGCCCGGGAGCGACCGGCGTTCATAGCGTCGGACACCATGCTCACCACGCCTATCGCCGCCGAACACCGTGCGGCCCATCGTCGCGGGCGGCTCGCCGCGTCTGCCGCCGTCGCCCTGACCGTCACCGCGATCACCACGGTCGTTCTCCCGGTCGCTGGCGCGACGCCCGCCCCGCTCCCCGAGAACGCGGCCGCATCGGCAGCCGTCACCGCCCTGAGCCGGGGCAACGCCGGAACCGTCTCGGTACCGGGTGATTTCGCGGCGACCTTCGGCTACACGCCGGTGCGCTACGACGGCGTGATGATCAAGCCGACCGGCGAATGCTCCTCCCCTGTCCCGCTGCCCGCCGAGTTCGACACCGCCTGCAAGGCACACGACCTCGGCTACGACCTGCTGCGCTACGCCCGACTCCACGACGAGCCGCTGGGACCATGGGCGCGCCAGACCGTCGACGCCGCACTGGAGCGCGCGATGCGGGAATCCTGCACGACCCGCGCCGAGGCCGTGGCCCGCGCGCGATGCGCGGTGATGGCGTCCGTCGCGAGCGTCTTCGTCGATCTCAATTCCCGCCGCGAGGGGTACGGCTCGCCGGTGGTGGGCGCAGTGCCCGGCCGAGTCGAGGCGGTGGCCCGGTGAGTATCACCGCTCGACGCCACCACCGTGACCGCGCAGGTCTTCCGCTGCCCCGGATCGGCACCTGCCTCGGTATCGCCGTGGGGGTGGCGGCCTCGCTCGCGCCCGGGCTGCTTCCGCGGACAGCGGGGGCGCAGGCCATTCTGACCGGCTTGCTGGTAGCCGGGGCGCTGGGCGCGGCAGCGGGGCTCGGGTGGGCGTTGCGCCGGGCCGGAATGGACACCGATCGACAGGCGGGGCGCGCCGGAGTCGCGATAGCGACAGCCGTGGTGCTCACCGCAGCGATATGGCGAGCCGGCCACTGGCAGAACGGATTGCGCTCGGCGATGGGAGTCGCGCCGATCGACCCGTGGTACTGGGCGAGGTGCGCGGCCGGGGCGACGCTGGTCGCGGGCACGCTGGTCGCGGTGGGGCGGGTGTCGCGGCGGGCGCTGACGGCTCTGCGGACCGGCCCGACGATCGTCGCGGCTGTGGTGGTGGCGCTCGTCGGCTGGCTCGTGCTGGCGCCGGGCATCGTCGACTGGCGGATGGCGACCTATGCCGAGGCCAACGCGGCACCGGAACCCGATACGCCGCCGCACATTCCGCCCCCGCACTCCGGGAGCGCGGAATCGGAGGTGGACTCGGCCGGCCTGGGCAGGCAGGGACGCCGGTTCGTCGGCGGCGGGCAGGACGGGCCGATCCGGGTGTACGTGGGCGTGGATTCCGCGCCCGACCTCCGGACGCGGGTGGCACTGGCGGTCCGCGAACTGGAACGTTCCGGCGGGTTCGCGCGCGGCAATATCGTGATCGCGGTGCCGACCGGGTCCGGGTGGATCGACGGCGGTGCCGTGACCGGTATCGCCGAACGTTTCGGCGAGGACGCGGCCGTGGTCGGGCTGCAATACGCCTACACCCCCAGTTGGGTGAGCTTCGTCTTCGGTCGCGAGCAGGCCGTGGAGGCGGCGCGCGCATTGTTCACCGCGATCGAGGACCGCGTCGCGACCATGACGCCCAGGCCGCGGTTGTTCGTCTACGGACAGAGTCTGGGCGCCTACGGGGGCAGCGGGATCTTCACCGACGAGGTCGACCAGGACCGGCGCACCTGCGCGGTGCTGTGGGCGGGACCACCGGCGAATCGGGCCCACCGGGCGGGCGCGACGGTGCTGGCCAACAGCTCCGACCCGGTGGTGCACTGGTCGCCCGCGCTGCTGTGGCGCGCACCCGACCTGGCCGACGTCCGTCACGACGCACCGCTGCCCCGCTGGCTGCCGCTGCTCTCCTTCGTCCAGACCACCGCCGATCTGCTCGGCGCCCTGGACGCGCCCGCGGGCCACGGTCACCGCTACGGCACCGACCAGGGCACCGGACTGGGCGATTGCGGCTCTCCCGGTGGCACCCACGGTTGACGCGAGCTAGAACATGTTCTAATTTCAGGCATGGCCTTCGTCGTCGACACCACCGTGTACATCGATGCCCCCGCCGATGTCGTCTGGCAAGTCATCACCGACTTCCCCCGCTACGGCGAATGGAATCCGTTCGTCGCCGAGTGCTCGAGCACGCTGGTGCCCGGCGCCCCGATCGACATGGTGGTGAACCTCGGCGGCCCGAAACCCAAGCGCCAGCGCGAGTTCGTCCGCACGCACACCCCCGGCCGGGAATTCAGCTACACCATGAAGCCGGTCCCCCTCGGCACCTTGCACAGCCTGCGCAGTCACACCGTCACCGAGGTCACCCCGCAGCGCACCCGCTACGCATCACACTTCGAACTCGCGGGCTGGTTGCATCCCGTCGTGGCCGCCGCGCTCGGCAAGCAACTGCGCCGGGGTTTCGAGGGCATGACCGTCGCGGTGCAGCGCCAGGCCGAGACACTGCGCGCACGCTGACCCACCGGACCGGGGCAGGCGGGCAGTCCGATGCCGGATCGGACTCCGCGCGCCACCGACACGGTCCCGCTAGGCCACGGCCGTCGACACGACCTCCCGAGAGTCCGGACCGACTGACTGGGAGGCCACCCCGCTCACCCTGGTCGCCGCGCCGCCGAAGCGGCCGATCGCCGTCATTCCGGTCGCGCGAGCAGATAAGCCGAGACGGCTTCCAAGGCGGCGTCGGCGTAATCCTCGGTGAGGCCGCCGAGCCCCAGCGACCAGCGCATCTGAATCGGGCCGAGCAGGAGGTCCACGGCCAGCTCGAGATCGAGCCCCGGGCGGAGTTCTCCGGAGTCGACGCCCGCGGCCAGGCGATTCGCCAGGGCCCTCCGCTGCGGTAGCAGGAGCTGCTCACGGTAGGCCGCCGCGAGTGTCACGTCCTGCTGGATCTCGATATACATCGCACGCAGGAAGCCCTCGAAGACCGGATCGGTGAGAGCGGCGATCGATCCGCGCAGCAGCAGGCGCACATCGGCGCGCAGGTCGCCGGTATCGGGGAGCGCGAGACCGTCCGGCCCCGAGTCCATGTCGCGCATGGCGTCGAAGACCACCGCCCCCTTGGACGGCCACCAGCGATAGATCGTCTGCTTCCCGACGCCCGCCCGCGCCGCGATCGCCTCGACCGTCAGTTTTCCGTAGGGCAGTTCACCGATGAGCTCGCCGGTTGCCGCGAGAATCGCCGCCCTGGCTCGTTCGCTTCGTCTGGCCGCGCTGGGTGATTCGGTCACATGGCCCAGAGTACCGGAAGACGAGACGAAACGTCTCGTCTTGACAGGTCCGTATTCCGATGCCACTCTTCTCGAAACGAGACGCAGCGTCTCGCAACGAAAGGACGACGACATGACCCGAACCTGGTTCATCACCGGCGCCAACCGCGGCCTCGGCCGCGCCTTCACCGTGGCGGCGCTCGGCGTGGGCGACCGGGTCGTCGCGACCGCCCGCGATCCGCGGACCATGGCCGATCTGTCCGACGATCGGCTGATCGTGCTGCCGTTGGACGTGCGCGACCGCGCGGCTGTTGTCGACACCGTACGGACAGCCGTCGCTCGCACGGGCGGCATCGACGTGGTGGTCGACAATGCCGGCTACGGCCTGGTCGGCGCGATCGAGGAACTGTCCGAAGCGCAGGTGCGCGAGCAGATGGAGGTGAATTTCTTCGGCGCACTGTGGGTTTCGCAGGCGATCGCCCCGCATATGCGCGAGCGTGGGAGCGGACGCATCGTGCAGATCTCCACGGTAGGCGCGGTCGGCAGCCTGCCGCTGTTCGGCGCGTACAACGCGAGCAAGTGGGCGCTGGAGGGTTTCAGCGCGGCGCTGGCCGACGAACTGCGCCCCTTCGGCGTGCACGTGACGCTGGCCCAGCTCGGTGGCTTCGACACCGACTGGGCCAAGTCCAGCATGCGATTCGGCACCGCGTTGCCCGCCTATGACGCGGTGCGCGAAAGCATTCTGGGGCTCGACACCTACCCCGAGACGCACGTCGGCACCCAGGGGACGACCGCAACGGCAGCGGATGAGCAAGCCGACCCGGAACCGAGTGCGGTCGCCACGCCGGCGACAGATCCGGCCGAGACAGACCGGACCGCACCGGCGGCGGCCGGACCCGAGCCGGACGCGGCGCACGCCGAATGGATCGACGCCGCGCCGGAAGTCGCCGCACGGGCCCTGCTCGAGCTGGTGGACATGCCGAATCCGCCGCTGCGCAAGATCATCGGGCCCGGAGCGCACCAGATGGTGACCATGGCACTCGACCAGCGGCGGATCGACTACCTCCGCGATCCCGAATTCACCTGGCCCGCATAACGAACGAGCCCGCACCTGCGCGGTGCGGGCTCGGCGAGCGAGCCCCGCCTCGATCCGGGATCGGGTGGGCGCGGGCTCAGGCCGTCGGCGCTGCGGCGATCGGGCCGCGCGCGGCCTCGTACGCCGCGCCGACCCGATAGAGCCGGTCGTCGGCCAAGGCGGGCGCCATGATCTGCAACCCGACCGGCAGGCCGTCGTCCTCGCTCAGGCCGGACGGCACCGACATGGCCGGGTGGCCCGCCAGGTTCGTCGGCAGCGTGCACAGGTCCGACAGGTACATGGCCAGCGGGTCGTCGACCTTCTCGCCCAGCTTCCACGGAGTGAACGGGCTGGTCGGCGAGACCAGCACGTCGACCTGCTCGTAGGCGGAGTCGAAGTCCCGGGCGATCAGCGTGCGGACCTTGAGCGCCTGGCCGTAGTACTCGTCGTAGTAACCGGCCGAGAGCGCATAGGTGCCGATCATGATGCGGCGCTTGACCTCGGGGCCGAAACCGGCGGCGCGGGTCATCGCCATGACCTGCTCGGCGCTGCGCGTGCCGTCGTCACCGACGCGCAGGCCGTAACGCATGGCGTCGAAGCGCGCCAGGTTCGACGACACCTCCGAGGGCATGACCAGGTAGTAGGACGGCAGGCCGTACTCGAAGTGCGGGCACGACACCTCGACCACCTCGGCGCCGAGTTCCTTCAGCACCGCCACCGCGGCGTCGAAGGAGGACAGCACGCCGGACTGGTAGCTGTCGGAGTGCAACTCCTTGACCACGCCGACCTTCACCCCGCGCAGATCACCGGACGCGCCCTGCCGGGCCGCCTCGACCACCGGCGGGATCGGCACATCGCGGGAGGTGGAGTCGCGCGGGTCGTACCCGGCGATCACCTCGTGCAGCAGCGCGGTGTCGAGCACGGTGCGACCGCAGGGGCCGCCTTGATCCAGCGAGGACGCGCAGGCGACCAGGCCGTAGCGCGAGACCGTGCCGTAGGTGGGCTTGGTGCCGACGGTCGCGGTGACCGCGGCGGGCTGGCGGATGGAGCCGCCGGTGTCGGTGCCGATGGCCAGCGGCGCCTGGTGCGAGGCCAGCGCGGCGGCCGAGCCGCCGCCGGAGCCGCCCGGGATACGGGTGGTGTCCCACGGGTTGCGGGTCGGACCGTAGGCGGAGTTCTCGGTGGAGGAGCCCATCGCGAACTCGTCCATGTTGGTCTTGCCCAGGATCGGGATGCCTGCGGCCCGCAGCTTGCCGGTCAGCGTCGCGTCGTACGGCGACACCCAGCCCTCGAGGATCTTCGAGGCGCAGGTGGTGGGCATGTCGGTCGTGGTGAAGACGTCCTTGAGCGCCAACGGCACCCCGGCCAGCGGCGAGGCCGGGGCATCGCCTGCGGCCAGCGCGGCGTCCACCGCGGCGGCGGCCTCGAGCGCGCGCTCACCGGCGACGTGCAGGAAGGCGTTGATCTCCCCGTCGACCGCGGCGATGCGGTCCAGATGCGCCTGGGTCACCTCGACGGAGGTCACCTCGCGGGCGTGGATCCGCTGCGCCAGCTCGGCCGCGGTGCTGGTGGTCAGTTCGCTGCTCATTCGCCCTCCACTGTGTCCTGCGGGAGCTCCCGCACCCCGTCGGTCGAACGATCAGCTGCGCGATTGTGGATCATTCGCCCTCCACTGTGTCCTGCGGGAGCTCCCGCACCCCGTCGGTCGAACGATCAGCTGCGCGATTGTGGATCATTCGCCCTCCCCGAGAATCTGCGGAACCATGAAGCGCTGCTCCTCGACGGCGGGGGCGGCGGCGAGCGCCTCGTTCGGCGCCAGACCCGGCACCACCGCGTCCACTCGGGTCACATTGGTCTCCGGGTCGGGCGAGGCGGTCGCGGGGACATCGGCGGCGGCGACCTCGGAGATGGTCCGCACGTGGCTCAGGATCGAATCCAGCTGACCGGCGAACTGATCCAGTTCGGCGTCGGACAGCGCGAGCCGGGAAAGCCGGGCGAGGTGTGCTACCTCGTCGCGGGAGATGGCGGGCACCGCGGAACCCCTTTCGGCATGGAGAGCGTCGGGAACGGCTGGGCATGGAACCGTCGGGCAATACCCTACCGACCCCGCTCCGCGGCCCGTCATCGCCGCCACCCTCCGACGACACACCACCGCACCGAGAGCGACACGCCGCGAATCAGACAACCCGCCGTGTGGCGTGCGTCACGCCGCGCGCTTCGACTCGATAACCGACCGTTCCGGGTGTAAATATTGCCTGACCCGGGTAACCGAGCAGCAGGCTCGGCCCAGAGGAAAGGAATGCGCGTGTCTTATCTGCTCCGCGTGCAACTTCCGGATCGCCCGGGAAGCCTCGGCGCACTCGCACTCGCATTGGGCACGGTCGGAGCGGACATCCTGTCGCTCGACGTGGTCGAGCGCGGCGCGGGCTTCGCGGTGGACGATCTGGTCGTGGAAGTGGCGCCCAACGCGCTGCCCGACACGCTCATCACCGCCGCGGAGGGCATTCCCGACGTCCACGTCGATTCCATCCGCCCGTACTCGGGCGTGCTGGACACCCACCGGGAACTCGAACTCATCGATCAGGTCGCCGGCGCGCGCGACGACCGCCTGCAGATCCTGGTCGACGGCATCCCGCGGGTGCTGCGGGTCGGCTGGAGCACCATCCTCGACTCCGGCCCGCAGGGCGCCTACCGGGTCGTCGGCAGCCAGAGCGCGCCGCAGACCCAGGCGTCCTCCGCTCCCTGGATGCCGCTACAGAAGCCCACCGTGCTGGACCCCGACGGCGACTGGGTGCCGCAGATCTGGCGCGACATGGACACCAAGCTGGCCGCCGCGCCGCTCGGCAACACCGGCAAGGTACTGATGCTCGGCCGCCCCGGCGGGCCGGGCTTCCGCCCGTCGGAGGTCGCGCGCCTGGGTTACCTCGCCGGCATCGTCGCGACCGTCCTCGGCTGATTCGCTCGCCGGACACCGATGGCGCACCACGCCATCGGAATTCGGTTGGCAGACAAGGGTCCTCAGCACCCTGTGGCCGATCGCCGCAACGGCTCGCGGAGACGAGCGCCCACCGCTCGGCCGGACGGGCCCGCAGGCCGCTACGGGTCCGGCGACGAGTCCGGCGGGGGCACGTCGACGGCGATCTCCCCGCCGAGCGCGTAGCGGCCGGACAGCTGTAGATCGTCACCGCTCCAGAAGCGGCCCGGGTCGTACCAGTTCGGGCTGCGGTGGGCCGGAAGCAGATCCATCGCCTGATAGGTGGCGGCGACGATCTCCGCACAGTAGGCCTTCTCCAGTTCCCTGGGATCGGGCCGCGCGCGCCTGCGTCGCGGCATCCTGATCCGCCCGCGCAACCACCGGCCGGCCAGTCCGGCGGTCGAGGGGAACGGGGTGCCGTCGAGGCGGGCGATGGTGCGCAGCAGGCTGTCCTCCATCTCGCGCGTCACCGGATCGTTCAGCTGGCGCAACCACGCGCGCTGCCCGTACCGGTGCGCCCACACCAGCACCGCGTCGCGCAGATTGTGCAACTGCACACCGCGATGCGTGCTGCCGGTCCACATGTCGGTCAGCGAGTGGCCGAGTTCGGCATGCCAGATCAGAGCGGGCAGGTCGTCGATGACCACCGACATGCCGACGTGGTTGACCGGGCTGTTGGTCGTCATCCGGATCACCCGGTCGGCGGCGGATCTGCCTCGGAACAGCCAGATGTCGCCGGTTCTGGTGATGTCGAGCGCCCGGTCGAGACTGATGCTCCTAGCCGTCATGGCGTTAGCCTAGGGGTATGAGGTGGTGGAAGGCAGTGGGATTGGCGGGGGCGGCCGGTGTGGTCGCCACCGGTGTGATCGTGGTGCGCGCCGAACGCCGCCGCCGCGCGTACACACCCGAGCAGGTCCGTGAACAACTCCACGCGCGGTTCACGCAGGCCACCACGGCCGAGTCGGCGCTGTCGCCCGTCGAGCCGGAAGCGACGCGGGCAGATCGGCTGCGCGAGCGTTTCTGCGCGCTGGTGCGGCGCCGCCGTCCCATCCCGCGATCCTCCGCGAAAGCACGATCACCGCACCGTTCGAGCGGCACCACGTGGCGGCGGCGACGGTGATCGTTCCCGCTCGTGCGGGCGGCCGTGGCCGCCCCCGCGGGTTGCGATCGCGGCGGTGACGCTCACGAACCGATTCGGATCAGTCGGCCATGTCGACAGGCAGGCGCATGACGGTGAGCGGCAGTCCCGAGGGCGTCGCCCAATCCCGTTGCGGCGCATGGATGAAGCCGAGCCGGTCGTAGAGGCGGCGAGCATCGGCCATGGCGGGCATGGTGGTGAGCACCACGGCCCCGAAGGATTCGGCGCGGGCGAGTCCGATCACCGTGCGCACCAAGGCGGTTCCCGCGCCGAGGCCGCGGGCACCGGACGAGACCGCCAGCATGCGGAACTCGAGTTCGCCGGGACGGGCGATATCGGCGTAGGGGGTGCCGGGACGGGCAACGGTCAGCGAGCCGACCACCTCGCCCTCGTGCTCGGCGACCAGCAGGGTGGCAGAACCCGCTCGGCGGGCGGTGTCCGCGAGCTCGTCGACGTAGGGGCTGTCCGGGGAGACGTAGCCTTCGCCGACGTAGACAGCGACCGTCAGCTCGCCGATGCGGCGGTGGTCGGTCGCGGTAGCGGTGCGCACCGTGAGCCCGCTCGCCGCACCCGGACGAACCGTACTCGGGCGAGCCGCACTCCGGGCTGCCGGGCTCGAGTGCGCCGGGCTCCTGTCTGCCGAGCTCCGGTCTGCCACGCTGGAGTGCGCCGGGGTCGAGTGCGCCGAACTCCGCTCTGCCGGGCTCCGCTCTGCCGGGCTGGAGAGCGCCGGGCCCGAGTGGACGGTGCGCGGGTGTGCGGCGCTCTCGTGACCGGGCTCGGCCGTGCGCCGACCGCCACTCGTCGTCACGAGTCGAGCCCCGGACCGCTGGAGACGATCAACTGCCAACGATCGGGTTTGCCGGCCGGATAGACCACCGGCCAGTCCTGACCGATCTGCGGCCACTGTGCCCCGTCCCACACGAATCGCCGGTAGACCGTGGTCGGGGAGACCGAGGGGCCGCTGAGGTCGCCGGTGATCGTCACGAACTGCTCGCCCATCGCCTGCGGGCGCGGACTGACGCCGGTGATGCGCAGGGTGCCGTACTCCGGCTCGGCCGGTGGGTGCCCGGGTCCACGGCTGCGCCGGTAGGAGACCAGCAGCGCCACCACCAGGGCGACCAGGATGATGAGCATGGCGAACTCCATGCCGTCCATCCTAGGAGTCCTCCGATCGCCGGACAGACCCGCGCCGACGCCGTCGCCGGACAGACGGGCACCTGAGGCGTGTCTGACAATGCGGCCGGCTAGCCTCGCTTGCACGGCAGACGACGTCCGCAACGTGCACGAAACCCTCTCGGCGATCGGTGAGTACTGGCAGCCCCATCGGCTCGGCGGGTAGCGCTGTCACGCTGGTCTGACGACACTGATGAGGCGGGAACCGGTTTCGGCTATTCCGAGACCTGAGCCGCGCCCGGCACGGTGGCGTCACGGATGATGCGCAGGCTCGCGGTGAGGTCCGCGAGCTGCTTCGGGGTGAGCAGTTTGGTGAACCATCTGTCCACACCCTCGAGGTAGGCGGGCAGCACCCGGGCCACACGAGCGGCGCCGGCGGCGGTGAGGACGGCGTAGGAGCTGCGGCGGTCGTGCGGGTCTGCCTCACGCCGGACGAATCCATTGCGCTCCAACCTGTCCACCAGCCGGGTGACGCCGCTGGTGGACAGGTTGGTCTGGGTGGCCAGATCGGTCATGCGCAGCTTGCGGCCCGGCGAGCGGCTCAGGCGCATCAGGGCGTTGAGGTCGAGGCCGGAGAGCCCGTTGCTCTTCCAGGTGGCCTCGAGACAGGCGAGCAGCCCGTCATGCGCCTCGTAGAGGAGGCCGACGGCGGTCAGTCGCGGATCGTCGAAGAGCTTTTCGGTGTCCACGTGAGCAGCCTAGACCAAGAAGTTTCCACGCGGATAGTTGACATGAGGAATACATGCGCTATGTTCTTGCTTACGCAACATTCCGCACAGCAACTAAATGGAGGTTCTCGATGTCGACGCAACGCTGGGTGGCCGGTTTCCGTGCGCCGCTGGTGAATCCGGCCGAGCAGATCCGGCTCGCCGAGCCGCGTGAATTCGCCGGGCAGACCCTGCGACAGGTGGTGCGCCTGGCCGGCGGCGGACAGCAGCTGCGGGTGCGCCTGACCAACCGCTACTCCGACCGGGACCTGATCATCGGCGCGGCGGCCGTGGCGCAGCGCAAGGCCGGCGACAAGATCGTGCCCGAAACCGCTGCCGAGGTCCGGTTCGCCGGCTCGGCACGGGTACGGGTGCCCGCCTTCGGCGAAGTGGTCAGCGATCCGATCGACCTGCCGGTGGCCGCCGGGACGCACCTGGCGCTGAGCCTGTACCTGCCCGAGCCCACCGGGCCCGCCGCCTTCGCCCACATGCCGGTGGACACCGCGTGGATCGCGCCGGGTGATCAGGTCACCGCGCAGGCGCTGTCCGACGCCGAGGAAAGCACCTCGCGGTTCTTCCTCACCGGGGTGGACGTGCTCACCGAAGGTGCGCCCCCGGTGCTGGTCGCCTTCGGAGACTCCTGGTTCGAGGGCGTCGGCTCCTCCCACGGCGAGAACCGGCGCTCGGTCGACCGGTTCAACGAGCGGTTACACCGCGGCTGGGCGGTAAACCAGGGCATCGGCGGAAATCGCCTGCTCACCGATCAGATCGGCGAGCACGGTCTGTCCCGGTTCGCGCGCGATGTCCTGTCGGTACCGGGCGTCGCGGCGGTGTGGGCCAACTTCGGCATCAACGACCTGATCCTGGACGAACGAACCGCGACCGCCGCGGACATGATCGCCGGCTACACCGAACTCGCCGGCCTGGCACATGAGGCCGAACTGCCGATTTATATCAACACCATCGGCCCGTTCGGCGGCGCGCGCTACCCCGGGCTCAATATCGCCGAGGGCATCCCCGTGCGGCGGGAGCTGAACGACTGGCTGCGCGGCACCGATGTCTTCGACGCCGTGTTCGATGTGGCCGCTGCGGTCGAAGATCCGGCCCGGCCGAATTTCATCCGCCCCGAATTCGACAACGACGGCATGCACCTCAACGATGCGGGGCATCGCGCCATCGCAGCCGCCTTCGATCTCTCGGTGCTGCCCACCGCGTTCGGAAGGTGACGGTCACCCCACCGCGCTCGGCGATATCGCGAGCGCGCTTGTCTCGCACCCCGAGGTCGCGTGCGCCACGACGATCACGGACGTCAGCGCATTGTCGCGTTCCTCGAGCTCGCCGACGGCTGCCACCTGCACGGGTACCCCGCCGAACGCGGCGGAGCGCTCCCCGGCGTGTACCGCGCCGAGACCGAGATCACGCGCAGTGGATCAAGCGGGCGGACCGCTCGTCGCCTCCCGAGTCTGAGCGCGGCTTGCTTTCGAGCGCGCTCGAAGCTTTAGCGTCGGGGCCATGACCGCGACGAGCGAGACGAAGACATGGATAATCACGGGCGCGAGTTCGGGCCTCGGCCTGGCGCTCGCCGAAACGGCACTCGCAGCCGGCGAGAATGTGGTCGGGACCGCGCGACGGGCCGACCGGTTCGAGGGGCTCGAGGCGCGATATGGGGAACGGCTCCTCGCCATCGAGCACGATGTGCGCGACACAGCGGGAGCGGACGTGGTCGTGCGGCGGGCGCTGGAGGTGTTCGGGCGCGTTGACGTGCTCGTCAACAATGCCGGTGCCGGACAGGTCGGCGCGGCCGAAGAGATCACGGATGCCGCGCTACGGGCCATGCTCGAGCAGCACCTGTTCGGCCCGGCCGCCTATGTTCGTGCCGTGCTGCCCCACCTGCGGGAGCGTCGTTCGGGCGCGATCGTGCAGATGAGCAGCCAGGGCGGGCGGATGTCGTTTCCTGCCGTGGGCAGCTACTCAGCTGGCAAGTTCGCGCTCGAGGGTTGGTCGGAGGCGCTCGCGGGCGAGATCGCGCCGTTCGGCATCCGCGTCCTCATCGTCGAGCCCAGTCGCTTCCGCACCGCCTTCAACGCAGCGGACGTGCTCAACACAGCGCAACAGAGCTCGGTCTACGAGGAGGCCATCGGTGCTGTGCGCGCGAACATGGCCGAGGCCGACGGCATTCAGGAGGGCGACCCGGCACGCGCCGCCCAGGTGATCCGCGACATGCTCGACACCCCGGAGGCGCCTCTCCGGCTCCCGCTCGGTGCCGAGGCGGTGCGCAATCTCACCCGCGTCTACCGCGGTGCGCTCGACGACGTCGAGAAATGGGCGTCTGTGAGCGAGTCGGCAGACTTCCCGGGCATGCCGCCCGCGGTGCGCGCGTTCTGATCGCCGTCATTGTCGGTTATCGCCACTGAAGCGCTGATCGAACGCGTCCTCGCTGCCAGCGACGGGCCATCCTCGTCGGCGATCGATGCGCTGCACGAGCTGCTCGACGATGCCACGATCGAGGCCGGCGGACCCGCACACCGCCGACCCGGCAGCACGATCGCCGCGGGTCCGTCGCCGCTCGTCAGCGCACCGTCAGTTCGCTGGCGCCCCGCTCGTTGCGGCGCACCTGCCAGACCGTCGAGCGGGTGCGCTGGGACCGGCCGTTGCCGCGGTCGATGAGGCCGCGGTCGTCGGTGGTGAACACCAGTTGGGCGCCGTGGGTATTGGTCTCCGGGTTCTGGAAGAGCTGGATGAGGCGGTCGGTCTGTTCACCGGACAGACCTGCGCCGATGTCGTCGACGGCCAGCACGCGGCCGGTGTCCAGCGCGTCGAGCATGGTGGGCAGCAGGCGCAGCAGGGCGAGGGTGGACGAGGATTCGTCGGTGATCTCGAAGGGGATGTCGATGCCCTCGTGGACCAGTTGCAGTCCGACGCCGCGGCGGGCGACCATGCGCGCGTAGAGCGCGTCCCGGGCCGAACGCAGGTTGGCCAGTTCACGCTCCAACAGCAACGGGGTCAGTCCGTTCTGCTCGAGCAGGCGATCGGCGTGCGCGGGCGAGGCGGCGGCGAGTTCGGCGTGCTCGGCGCCCGCGGCGATATCGGCGTCGAGTTCGCGCAGGTAGTCGGCGTAGAGCGGATCGGGTTCGGCGACGAGCAGATCCGCGATGCCCAGGTCGGCGGTGCGCAGCAGCAACAGCAGACGGGCGGCGTGCTCGGCGGAGCGCGAGATGTGACCGCCGAGGCGGTGGGCCACGTCGTCCGGGTCGACCGGGCCGCGGATCACCTCCAGCATGGAAGAGAACCAGCGGTAGGCGGGCACCAGTGCCTCGGCGTACATCTGCCCCGCCAGGCTGAGCAGCAACGCGTTCGGCCGCACCAGCGGGACCAGCGCGGCGATGCCGTAGCGAGCGGCCTCGAACATCGGGCCGATCTTGATGTCGGTGCCGACGCGCTCGAACACGATGCGTTTGCGCGAGCGCGGATGGCTGTACAGCCATTCCGCGGTCACGTCGGCGTTGTCGAGGCCGAAGCCGTAGGTGTACGGACAGCCCTCGGCCACGAACGCGACCTCGAACTCCGTCGGCCGCTCCGGGTGCGCCAGATGCGGCGAGCGCACCGGCCCGGCGTACGGGTCCCAGCCGGTCACCGAGTTCAACACCGCGTCGCGCATCCGATCCAGCGCGTGGATCAGGCTCGACTTGCCCGCGGCCGGACCGCCGTGGATCGCGGTCACCGGCACCGCCACCGGGCCGCTGCCTCTGGTCAGTCGCAACTCCTGGGTATCGGCCAGTGAACGGTGATTGGTCACCTGGAAACTGCGCAGCATGCCGTCATGATTCCCGGTGTCCCGGCGTCGACGCACGGCAACCCACCGGTTCCCGCCGCGCGCACGGCTCGGCCCGGCGTCTTCACCCGCTGCCGCGACCCACCGCTGCCTGGGTGCCTACACCAGACCAGCGGTGGTGAAGGTGAGCGCGAGCCGGAGCAGGCGCTATTCCGCGGGCTCGTCGGCGGCGGGGGTGACCGCGGCGGGCCCGTGTTCGAGCAACCGCACGAATCCCTCTTCGTCGAGGATCGGGACCCCGAGTTCCTCGGCCTTGGCCGCCTTGGAGCCGGGTGCGTCGCCGACCACGACGAAGGCGGTCTTCTTCGACACCGAACCGGCGGCCTTGCCGCCGCGCAGCAGAATCGCCTCCTTGGCCCCGTCGCGGGAGAACCCTTGCAGCGAGCCGGTGACCACGATGGACAGGCCCTCGAGATTGCGCTCGATGGACTCGTCGCGCTCGTCGACCATCCGCACGCCCGCGGCGCGCCACTTGTCCACGATGGCGCGATGCCAGTCGACGGTGAACCATTCGGCCACCGCCGCCGCGATGGTCGGGCCGACGCCGTCGGTCGCCGACAGTTCCTCCACGCTCGCCTGCTCGATGCGCTCGATGTCGGCGAATTCGGCGGCGAGCGCCCGTGCCGCGGTCGGGCCGACGTGGCGGATGGACAACCCGACCAGCACCCGCCACAGCGGCTGATCCTTGGCGGTCTGCAGGTTCTGCAGCAGCCGTCGGCCGTTGGCGGACAGGCCGCCCTCTTTGTTGGTGAACAGCGAGGTGGTCAGCAGGCGAGCTTCGTCCAGGTCGAACAGATCGCCCTCGTCGCCGATCGCACCCGACTCGAGCAGGTCGGTCGCGGCCTCGTAACCGAGCGCCTCGATGTCGAAGGCGCTGCGTCCGGCCATGTGGAACACGCGCTCGCGCAATTGGGCGGGACAGTGTCGCTGGTTGGGGCAGCGGATGTCGGCGTCGCCCTCCTTCTCCGGAGCCAGCGCGGTGCCGCACTCCGGGCAGTGCGTGGGCATGACGAACTCGCGTTCGGCGCCGGTGCGGGCGTCCACCAGCGGCCCGAGCACCTCGGGAATCACGTCGCCGGCCTTGCGGATGGTGACGGTGTCGCCGATCAGCACGCCCTTGCGCTTGACCTCGGAGGCATTGTGCAAGGTCGCCATCGCGACCGTCGACCCGGCGATCGGCACCGGCTCCATCACCGCGAACGGGGTGACACGCCCCGTCCGGCCGACGTTCACCGCGATGTCGAGCAGCTTGGTCGTGGCCTCTTCCGGCGGGTACTTGTAGGCGGTGGCCCACCGTGGCGCGCGCGAGGTGGAGCCGAGGCGGCGCTGCAGGGCGGTCTCGTCGACCTTGATGACCTGGCCGTCGATCTCGTGCTCGATGTCGTGGCGGTGCTCGCCCCAGTAGGCCACCCGCTCGATCACCGCGTCGATACCGCGCACGACCCGCGCGTGCTCGGACACCGGCAGCCCCCAGGCCGACAGCGCCCGGTAGGCCTCGGACTGCGAGGTGAAGGCGGCGCCCTCGACGCGGCCGACACCGTGGCAGATCATCCGCAGCTTCCGCCGCGCCGTCACCGCCGGGTCCTTCTGCCGCAGCGAACCCGCCGCGGTGTTGCGCGGATTGGCGTAGGGCGGTTTGCCTTCGGCGACGATGGAGGCATTGAGCGCCTCGAAATCCTCGAGTCGCATATACACCTCGCCACGGACCTCGAGCAGCGTGGGAACGGGGAATTCCGCGTTGTCCGCCAGCCGAGCGGGCACATCCTCGACGGTGCGGGCGTTGAGCGTCACATCCTCACCGGTGCGGCCGTCGCCGCGGGTGGCGCCGCGCACCAGCCTGCCGTTCTCGTAGACGAGGTTCAGAGCGACGCCGTCGATCTTCACCTCGCACAGGTAGTGCAGGTCCGGGCCGGTCTCGGCTTCGACTCGCGCGGCCCAGGCGCGCAGTTCGTCGTAGTCGAAGACGTTGTCGAGCGAGAGCATCCGCTCGAGATGGTCGACCGCGGTGAAGTCGGTGGCGAAACCGCCGCCCACCAGCTGTGTGGGGGAATCCGGGGTGAGCAGGTCGGGGTGGCGCGCCTCGAGATCCTGCAGCTCGCGCAGCAGAGCGTCGAATTGGGCGTCGGAGATGACGGGCGCGTCGCGCACGTAGTAGCGGAACTGGTGCTCGCGCACCTCTTCGGCCAGTTCCTGCCAGCGCAGCCGATCCTCCTCCGAGGCCGGGACCTGTTCGGCCGGATGGGCTCCCGCCGGGCCCGTGTGCGGCCCCATATCCGACTCGTCGTCATCCATGGCGAAATCCGCCGCCGTAGTGGAGTCGGCTGTCGTCGTGGATTCCCTTGTCATCGTGGATTCCGCCGGCGCCGTGGATTCCGCGGCCGTGTCCCTGTCGCTCACGAAAAGCACATTAGCCGAGCCCACCGACACGTTCCCGCACGTCGGCGGTGGTTCACAGGGTGCCGAGCGACTCCGGATCCTCGGCGTAGGCGCGGCTGACCTCGGCGGCCAGGGTCAGGGCGCGCCGCGCCCACGGCAGCGGCGCGCCGCCGAGACCGCAGGCAGGTGCGACGAGTATTCGACGAGCCAGCGTGACGCGGGGGAAGCCCAACCGGTCGATCAGGCGCACGCCGGGTTCGGCGATCTCGCGCCAGGTCACCGTGCCCGCGGGTTCGGTGGTGGGGACCAGGCCCAGCACGAGCTTGGTGCCCGCGTCGAGCGTTTCGCCGAGCGAGTCGAGGTCGGCGGTGCCGATATGGGCGACGTCGATGGCGAGAGCGGCCGCCGCGGTGCTCCGCAACAGTGCCAGCGGCGGGTTCGCGGAGCAGTCGTGCAGCACGACGGGGACGCGCTGGGCCTCGATCACCCGGTCCAGCACCGCTCGGGCCTCGGGTTCGGGGACTGCGCGCACGGTGTCGAGAACGCTGACGCCGCGCAGCGCGCCGTCGAGCACTTCACGCAGATTCGGCTCGTCGAGCTGGACGACGATGTCCGCGCCCAGCCGCCTGCGCACCTCGTCCGCGTGCGCGGCCACCCCTTCGGCCAGCGACTCGGACAGATCGCGCACGGCGCCGGGATCGGTGAGCGCGCGATGACCGGAGGGCAGTTCGATCTGCGCGGCCAGGGTCAGCGGGCCTGCCGCCTGCAGCTTGATCACCCGGCCCGTGCCCGCCGCCCCCGACGTCTCCCACACTTCTTCGAGGGCGTCGAGATCGGCGCGCAGCAGGTCGCGGGCGCGCCGGGAGACCGCGCCGGGACGGGTGGCCAGCCGGTAGGCACGCGTGCTGGTGTCCAGGCGCATGTCGACCAGCAGGGCCGACATGCGGCCGATCATGTCCGCGCCGATGCCGCGGGCGGGCAGCTCGACCAGATGCGCCAGGTCCGGCAGTTCCCCGAGGATGGTCGCCGCGGCCTCGCGGGGATCGGTGCCCGGCCAGGAACCCATGCCGGTGCTGATGCCGCCGCGCAAGATCTCCGGCGCCTGCGCCGTCTCGTCGCGCGCCGACACGCTCCCCGCCTCGGTTACCTCGGAACCACTGCTCCGCGTCCCGTTTTCGCTCACCACCACTCGCCCCTCACCCACGATGCATCGTTTCCGGCGCCGACCTCATGACGGCATTGTGCTCGCGATCGGCGCCGCCCTCGCCATCGGTCCGCCACGCGCCGCCGCGGGCCGGGCAGCGGCTCGACGGCGTGCGGCGGTCGCGTCACCGCGCGGTCGCGTCGGCGGGGATCTCCGCGATGCGGTTCGCGCGGTCGGTGCCGGTGATGGTGCCGCTGCCGACGACCTCGTCGCCTGCCTCGTCCGGGCGGTACAGCACCACGGCCTGCCCCTTCGCGACGCCGGTCAACGGCTTACGCAGGCGGACCAGTAGTCCCCCGTCGACGGATTCGGCGACGGCGGGAGCGGTGCCGCCGTGCGCGCGTACCTGGGCCACGCACTCGAACGGACCCTCGGGCGTCCGGCCGGAGGTCCAGATCGCCCGCTCCGCGCGCACCTGCCAGACCTGCAGGTCCTCGGCCGAGCCGACCCGCACCGTGCCCGAATCGGGGTCGATGTCGGTCACGTAGCGGGGCTTGCCGTCGGCGGCGGGGCCGGGCAGCCCCAGCCCTTTGCGCTGACCGATGGTGAAGCCGTGCACGCCCTCGTGCTCGGCGAGCACCCGGCCGTCGGTGTCGACCAGCGCGCCCGGCCTGATGCCGATCCTGGCGCCGAGGAAGGCGCGGGTGTCACCGGAGGGGATGAAGCAGATGTCGTGGCTGTCGGGCTTGTTCGCCACCGCCAGGCCGCGCTCGGCCGCTTCTTCGCGGATCCGCGGCTTCGGGGTGTCGCCGACCGGGAACATCGCGCGCGAGAGTTGCTCGGCGGTGAGCACAGCCAGCACGTAGGACTGGTCCTTGTCGGCGTCGACGGCGCGGCGCAGCACGCCGTCGGACAGCCGGGCGTAGTGACCGGTCACCACGGCGTCGAAGCCGAGCGCGACGGCACGGTCGGCCAGCGCGGCGAACTTGATCTTCTCGTTGCAGCGCAGGCACGGATTCGGCGTCTCCCCCGCGGCGTAGGCGGCGACGAAATCGTCGATGACGTCTTCCTTGAACCGATCGGCGAAGTCCCACACGTAGAACGGGATGCCGAGCACGTCGGCGGCCCGGCGCGCGTCACCGGCATCCTCCTTGGAGCAGCAGCCGCGCGAACCGGTGCGCAGCGTGCCCGGTTCCGCCGACAGCGCCAGGTGCACGCCGACCACCTCGTGGCCCGCGTCGACCGCGCGCGCGGCCGCGACGGCCGAGTCGACGCCACCGCTCATCGCCGCGAGTACTCGCATCACACACCGCCTTTCGCACCGGCGAGACCAGCGGCCCTGGCTCGCTCCACAACCTGAGGCAAAACGTTCACGAGGGCGTCCACATCGGCGCGCGTCGAGGTGTGCCCGAGGGAGAACCGCAGCGAACCGCGCGCCGTGCGCTGGTCCACGCCCATCGCGATCAGCACATGACTCGGCGCGGCCACCCCCGCATTGCACGCCGAACCGGTGGAACATTCGATTCCGGCGGCGTCCAGCAGCATCAGCAGCGAATCGCCCTCGCAGCCGGCGAAGGTGAAATGCGCGTTGCCGGGCAGCCGCGCATGGTCGGCCGGGCCGTTGAGCACCGCGTCGGCGACCACGTCGGTGACCCCGGCGATCAACTGGTCACGCAACGCGGTCAGGTGCGCGGCGTGGACGGGCAGTGCGAGGACGGCGTGCTCGAGCGCGGCGGCCATGCCGACCGCGGCGGGGGTGTCGGAGGTGCCCGACCGCAGATCGCGTTCGTGGCCCCCGCCGTGCAGCAGCGGCACGCACGGCACCTGCCTGCCCAGCAGCAGCACGCCGATTCCGTGCGGTCCGCCGAATTTGTGCGCGGTGAAGCTTGCCGCCGACAGTCCGCTCGAGGCGAAGTCGATCGGTAGCTGGGCGGCGGCCTGGACGGCGTCGCTGTGCATCGGCACATCGAATTCCCGTGCCACCGCGACGAGTTCGGCGATCGGCTGGATGGCGCCGACCTCGTTGTTCGCCCACATGACGGTGACCAGCGCCACCTCGTCGGCGTGCTCGCTCAGCTCGGCGCGCAACGCCTCCGGCGCGACCAGCCCCTCGGCGTCCACCGGCAGCCACGTCACCCGGGCGCCCTCGTGCTGCTCGAGCCATTCGACCGCGTCGATCACGGCGTGGTGCTCCACGGCGGAGGCGATGATCCGCACCCGGCGCGGGTCGGCGTCCCTGCGCGCCCAGAAGATGCCCTTGACCGCGAGGTTGTCGCTCTCGGTGCCACCGGAGGTGAAGATCACTTCCGAAGGCCGCGCGCCCAGGTTCGCCGCGATCGATTCGCGCGCCTCCTCGAGCATCCGCCGCGCGGTCCGCCCCGACCCGTGCACCGAGGACGCGTTGCCCGGCCTGGCCAGGGCAGCCGTCATCGCCTCGATGGCGACGGGGAACATCGGTGTGGTCGCCGCGTGATCGAGGTAGACCGTCTGGGGTGCAGCACCGATGACCGGACCCGAATAAGCCGACTTCATGACCAGTAAAGGATAGCCGTCGCGGTCGCGCCGATATTCCCGCACCGAACCGGCGACCGGCGACCCCCGGCGCGAGCAGGCCGGACCCACCCCTTCCCGGTGGTCACCGGCACCGGCGCGAGCACCGGCAGCGTGCCGCTGTCACGCGCGCTCCGCGGCCGGTGTGACGGACGGGTCCTGCACGCGAGTCGTGGTGGCCTCGATCCACTCGGAGCTGTCGTGCCCGTGCCGGGACAGGTCGTGACCGCGCACCGCCTGCTCGCAGCGCCGGGCCAGCTCACGCCGGTCCATACCCGGGTACTCGAGTGGTTCGAGCACGATCTCGGCGGTGATGCCCGACGAGCGCAGCATCCGTAGTGCCGAATCGAGGAACGAATCGTCGCCGACGAACCCGGGGGCGGTGCACTGGGCGCCGTGCCGGTCCAGGTAGCGCAGGCGAATCGGCTGCACGAACGCACCCGCGTCGACGGCGGCCTGGAAGAAGGCGGGGCGCAGACGGCCGTAGGCGCGACCACACCAGGTCGTGCCCTCGGGGAACACCGCGACCGTCTCGCCGCTCGACAGCCGCTGGGCCACCCGTCCGACGGTGGTGGGCAGGGCGCGCAGTCGCTCGCGTTCGATCGGGACGACCTTCATCAGACGGGCCAGCGGGCCCAGCACCGGCCAGTCGACCAGGTCGGCGCGGGCCACGAATCCCATCGGCCGAACCGCCACCAGCGCGAGCACATCGGTCCAGCCGACATGGCCGACGACGACGAGCACCCCGGCGGAGCGCGGCGCCTGCTGCTCGGTGCGCCGATCCACCACCTTCAGGCTCATGCCGAGGCAGCTCAGCGCGGCGTGGGCGTAACCGCGCCGCATCCGGTCGCGAGCGACCGGTGGGGTCGCCACGTGCGCCAGCGGGTAGCTCGTCAACAGACCGGCGAGGCCGGCGACGCGAGCGATCACCCGCATCGTGCCGACGCGCGCGGTCGGTTCGATGCAGGACGGTCCGCATGGGCTCGACGGCATCCACGAGTGGTAGGGCGTGTGCGCCTGCGCTGTCGTCGGGGGCCGGGCCGCCGCGGGCTGATCGGTACGACACTCGGCGGCACCGGGTTCGGCGTCGAGATGCCGGGCGGCGGCGGGCTGCTCGGCGCGATCGCGCTCGACACGACGCTGCGCGATGTCGGCCGGGGTGTCGGCGGGCGGGTTCACGGTGCGCGCTGTGTCGAACATGGCGAAGAAGTCCTTACCGGCCCGTGTCCAGGGCCGTCGCGGCGCCCTGCAGGCGCTCCAGGTACCGGGTGTCGACGGTGTCCATGCCCAGCAGGGCCACGAAATCCGCGACCCCGAAGTCCGGATCGTGTGCGGGTTCGCCGCAGATCTGCGCGCCCAGGCGCAGGTAGCCGCGCATCAGCGGCGGGAGCTTCGGGCGAGCGGGCGCGGGCAGTTCGTCGAGGGAACGATTGTCGACGACCACGGGCCGCAGCGGCCGGACCCGCAATTCCGGTGCCACGGCATGCTTGCTCAGGACGAGATCCCGCACACCGCGCACATTGTGGCCCGCCGGGTCACCGGGATGTTCCTGCATCGGCACCGAGACGCAGCCCATCACCTGTTCGTAACCGGTGAGCTGGATGTAGTGCAGAATGCCCGCCCACATGAGGGTGAGCACCGAACCGTTGCGGTGCTCGGGCACCACGCAGGCCCGGCCCATCTCCACGATGCGCCTGCCGTGCGGATCCAGCTGCGCCAGATCGAATTCGGTGGCGGTGTAATACCCGCCCGCCGCTGTGGCCTTGTCCGGCGGCAACATCCGGTAGCAGCCGACGAACTCGCCGCTGCGCTCGTCACGGACCAGCAGATGGTCACAGTGCACGTCGAAACGGTCTGCGTCCAAGCCGGTTCCGTCGTCGGCGATGACGAATCCCGGTTCGTTGGCGAACACCCCGTAGCGCAAGCGCTGGGCCGCTTCGCGATGCTCGGCATCGGAGGCGACGACCAGCGCGTACCGGGAGCGCGGCGCAACGGATTCCGCCGGGCCGGCCGGGGCCCTCAGCACAGACGAAAGAGTCATGTCCCTGATGAAGCCAGGCCGACACTGCGATGGGGCGACCTCGAAGTGTCGCCCGAATGCCCGTTCGGTGAACGAGACCGGGGTCACACCCGCTGTTCACCGCGGCGTCGCGCACCATTCGCGCCGACGCGGCGAACGCGTGACCCGAACTGCCGCTATGCCGCGATCGGTGTGCGTTCCTCGGTCCGCTCGGTCTGCCGCTCCACCTCGTCGAAGCCGGGGCGTCCGGTGCCGATGAAGGCGATCAGCCAGGAGGCGACCGCGGCGAACCGGTTGCGGAAGCCGACCAGATAGAACAGGTGCACCGCCAGCCACATGAACCAGGCGATGACGCCGCGGAAGCTGATGCGCTCGTTGAGCTTGGCCACCGCGCTGAACCGGCTGATCACCGCCATGCTGCCCTTGTCCCAGTAGAAGAACGGGGTGCCCGGCTGGATCTTGCGGCGGATGATGTCGGCGGCGTGCCGGCCTTCCTGCATGGCCACCGGCGACTGGCCGGGGTAGCCGTTGAGCGAGGTCATGTCGCCGATGGCGTAGATGTCGGCGTAGCCGCCCACGGTCAGGTCCGGGTTGATCAACAGCCGTCCGGCGCGGTCGGTCTCGGCGCCGGTCGCCTCGGCCAGCAGCTTCGCGAAGCCGCCCGCCTGCACACCGGCCGACCACACCACCGTCTCGGCGGCGATCGTGCGCTGGGCGCCCGACTTGTCCTTGACGGTCACCACACCGGGCTCGATATCGGTGACGAAGGTGTCCAGCAGTACATCGACACCGCCGTTGGCCAACGACTCCTTCGCGTACTCCGACAGCCCGCCACCGAACGGCGGCAGCACCGCGCTCGCGCCCTCGACCAGGGTCACCGAGACCTTCTGGTGGAAATGCCTTTTGGCGAGTTCGGTGAGCTGACCCGCCACCTCGACACCGGTCGCGCCGGCACCGACGACCACGAAGCTCAGCAGTCGATCCCTGGTCTCCGGATCGGCCTTCGCGGCCTCGGTGAACACCCGTTCGATCTGCGCGCGCAGCAACTTCGCGTCGTCGATGGTCTTGAGCGAGTAGGTCTTCTCGGCGAAATCGTCGCGGCCGAAGTACGACTGCGACGCGCCGGTCGCCGCGATCAGCGAGCCGTACCGGATGCGGCGCACCCCCTGCTCGGTGCGATAGGTCAGCACGGCGGCATCGGGATCGATGCCGATCACGGTGCCCTGGCGGGTCTCACCGTTGTCGTGCCTGCGCAGGATCCGCTCGATCGGCGGGGCGATCTCCTCCGCACCCAGCACACCGGTGGCGACCTGGTACAGCAGCGGCTGGAACAGATGCTCGCGGGTACTCGAGATCAGGACGTACTCGACCCCCGACTTCGCCAGCTGCTTGGCGGCGGCGAGCCCGCCGAACCCCGACCCGACAATGACCACATCTTTGTACTCGAGCACTCCGGCCCCCAAAGCTTCCACGGTAACGACGCTGTTCATCATTCCTCCTCTGTCATGACAAACCGTTATCCGGAACTCGAATATTTCAGGGGTCAGGGCGCATAATTCAGATGACTCTTATCTGACTTGCTCATGAATGGAGATCGAAGTGGAGCTTCGGCAGCTCACGTACTTCGTCGCGGTATGCGAGGAGCTCAGTTTCAGCAGGGCAGCGGCCCGCTGCTTCATCTCGCAGTCGGCGATCAGTCATCAGATCGCCCGCCTCGAACACGACCTCGGGGTTCAGCTCTTCGAGCGCTCGACCCGATCGGTGGTGCCGACCGACGCGAGCACAAGATTACTCCCACTGGCCAAGCAAATGCTCAGTCTGGAGTCGGCCATCCGGGCCGCCGTGCGCACCACCAGTCCGCGAATCCGGCTGGCCGCCAACATGTCCTTCGCCACCCGCTCGCTGTCGGCCATCGCCCGCGCCCGCGCCGCCCATCCCGACGCGGAGATCGAATTCGTCATCAAGCCGTTCCGTCAACGCATCTCCGCGGTGGCCGACGGCGACTGCGATCTGGCACTGATCCGCGGCAGCGTCCAGCAACCCGGCATCGACGTCGAACAACTCTGGGTCGAGGACCTCATGCTCGCCACCGCCCCCGAACACCCCCTCGCGGGCCGCACCGACGTCACCCTCACCGAACTCGGCGCCTACCCGCTGCTGTTGCCCCCGGAGTCCGAACAGGTCCTGCTGCACAACGTCGTCCGCGCCGCCTTCGCCGACCTCCCCGTCGGCCCCACCTTCGGCCCGCCCATCCCGCCCGACCACACCGCGACGATGGAACTGATCAACCACCCCGACGCCTGGACCATCCTCTACGCCAACAGCCCCACCGAGGGCATCGCCACGGTCGAACTCGCAGACCGCCCTCTGCGCATCCCCGTCTGCGCCGTCCTGCGCGCCGACACCCGCCGCTCCCCCATCCTCAGCACACTTCTCGACGGCCTCCACACCGCTTGACCTGCCGCCTGGTACGCGACGCTCACGCACAACTCCTCGAATCAGGAGAAATAATCCAACCATAGGATCTATGATTAATTTATGAGCGATGCCATGACCACCGTCTCCGTCCCCCGATCCCTACGCGACCGTCTCGCCGCCATCCGGCCGGGCAAGATGTCGGACACCATCGCAATACTCCTCGACGACTACGACCGGCGCCGCAATGCCGAGCGAATGGCTTTCGAGGAGCGCATGGCCGCCGCGCAGGCGAACAGCGCAGCCCGGGCCACCGGCGCAGCGTTCGCACAGCATTTGATAGACCTGGCAGCTGCCCAGGACGCCATCCGGTGACCGGCTATGTGCTCGACAACACCGTCCTGACCGCCTTCGCCCAAGGCGACGATCATGTAGCGAACACCTTGGCAGCGCTGGACGAGAACAGCATCCGGCTGTCCGTGCCGATTCTCGAACTGGCGACCGCCCAGGCCGGTCTGTCCGACGACCAGGCCGCGAGCATCGCCGGCTTGGTCACCCATCTGCCCGCAATCGAACTCGACGTCCTCGACGGCACCGACCCGGCCCGGGAACTCGCCCACGCAGCCGCATGGATCACCGACCCGCCCGATCTGGCGGCCGCGCACACCTCCGCTGTCGCCCATCGCCTGGACTGGGCGATACTCACCCTCGATCCGACCCGCTGGGAGGCGGTGAACATTCAACTGCCGTGGAAACCACGGGTCATTCAACTCGCCGAACCACCCGACGGCGCCTGACAGGGTCGACGGATACCGAAATGCCCGGTCGGAGTAGGTACTCCGGCCGGGCGTCTCGAGAGTTGTTCGCGGCGGAACCGCGGGGGCTCAGCCCTTGTGCGTCTTGACCGCCTCGGTCAGCTGCGGGGCGACATTGAACAGGTCGCCGACGATGCCGTAGTCCGCGATCTCGAAGATCGGGGCTTCCTCGTCCTTGTTGACCGCCACGATGGTCTTGGAGGTCTGCATGCCCGCGCGGTGCTGGATGGCGCCGGAGATGCCGAGGGCGATGTACAGCTGCGGGGAGACCGTCTTACCGGTCTGACCGACCTGGAACTGGCCCGGGTAGTAGCCCGAGTCGACGGCGGCGCGGGAAGCGCCGACGGCCGCGCCGAGCGAATCGGCCAGCGCCTCGACGACGGCGAAGTTGTCGGCGGAACCGACGCCGCGGCCACCGGAGACGACGATGTTCGCCTCGGTCAGCTCAGGACGGTCACCGGCGACGACCGGCTCGCGCGAGGTCACCTTGACCACGCCCTCTTCCTGCGCGGGGACCTCGACGGTCACCTTCTCGCCCGCGCCGGCCTGCGCGACGGCCTCGACCGCGCCGGGGCGCACCGAGATGACCGGCACATCGCTGTTGGCCTTCGCCTCGACGGTGAACGCGCCACCGAAGATGGAGTGCGTGGCCGAGCCGTCGGCGCTCACGCCGATGACGTCGATGAGCAGACCGGAGCCGATGCGGGCGGCGAGGCGGCCCGACACCTCCTTGCCCTCGGCCGAGGCGGCCACGATCACCGCGGCCGGGGAGACCGACTCCACCAGGCCGGCGAGCACGTCGACCTTGGGGGTGATCAGGTAATTCTCCACGTCGTCGGACTCGGCGACGTAGATCTTCTCGGCGCCCGCGGCGGCCAGCGCGTCGGCGATCTTGTCGGCCTCGCCCGGCACGCCGAGCACGACGGCGGACGGGGTGCCCAGGGCGCGGGCGGCGGTGAGCAGTTCGGTGCTGACCTTCTTGATCGCACCGTCGGCGTGCTCGACGAGCACGAGTACTTCAGCCATGTGTGTTCTCTCCTAGGAAGTCTTCAGTCCGAATCCGACGCGGATCAGATGATCTTCTGGCCGACCAGGTACTGAGCGATCTTGGTGCCGCCGTCGCCCTCGTCCGCGATCTTCTCGCCCGCGGTGCGCGGGGGCTTCGGGGTCGAGGAGGTGACGGTGGTACCGGCGTTCTCCACACCCACGGTGGAGGGATCCACGCCGAGGTCGGCGAGGGTGAAGACCTGAACTTCCTTCTTCTTGGCGGCCATGATGCCCTTGAAGGAGGGGAAGCGCGGCTCGTTGATCTTCTCGGTGACCGAGACGATCGCGGGCAGGGTGGCCTCCAGCTTGAAGACGCCCTCGTCGGTCTCGCGCTCGCCGGTGATCTTGTCGCCGTCGACGGTCAGCTTGCGCAGGTGGGTCAGCTGCGGCAGGCCCAAGTACTCGGCGATGATCGCCGGGATGGCGCCCGCGCGGCCGTCGGTGGCCTCGTTACCGGCGATGACCAGCTCGACGCCCTCGACCTGGCCGAGCGCCGAAGCCAGCACCCAGGCGGTCTGCACGGCGTCGGAGCCGTGGATGGCCGGGTCGTTGATGTGGATGGCCTTGTCGGCACCCATGGACAGCGCCTTGCGGATGGCCTCGGTGGCGCGGTCGGGGCCCGCGGCCAGCACGGTGACCTCGCCGCCCTGCGCCTCCTTGATCAGCAGCGCTTCCTCGACGGCGCGCTCGTTGATCTCGTCGAGGACGGCGTCGGCGGCCTCGCGGTCCAGGGTGTAGTCCCCGTCGGACAGCTTGCGCTCGGACCACGTGTCGGGAACCTGCTTGATGAGTACGACGATGTTCGGCATCGGTGTTCGTCGACCTCCTGTTCTGGGGCGGATGGGGGCGGCGCACGAACCAGGCCGTACGTCCACTCGGGTAGCTCGGCAGGTGACACTACCCTACGTTAAGTTACTCGTGGGTAACTTAGGTGTCGAAGCGCGACGAAGGCGGTCCAGATGAGCCGGGGACTTTCCCCTACCAGTAACGTCGACGGGATGAGCAAGGCTGTGATCCCTGCCGCAGTGAGCGACGACGAGGTCGTCCCCGGGACGGACGACACTGCGGACTCCGGACCCGAGACGTTGCCGCTGACCGGCGAGCGCACGGTGCCCGGCATCGCCGAGGAGAACTACTGGTTCCGCAGGCACGAGATCGTCTACGCCAGGCTGCTGGACCGCTGCGCGGGAAAGACCGTGCTCGAGGCCGGATCCGGCGAGGGCTACGGCGCGGACATGATCGCGGGCGTCGCCGCGAAGGTGACCGGTCTCGACTACGACGAGAGCGCGGTGGCCCACGTGCGCGCCCGCTACCCGCGCGTGGAGATGATCCAGGGCAATCTCGCCGACCTGCCGCTGGCCGGCGAGTCGGTCGACGTGGTGGTGAATTTCCAGGTGATCGAACATCTCTGGGACCAGAGCCAGTTCCTGCGCGAATGCCTGCGGGTGCTGCGCCCCGGCGGCGAACTGCTGATCAGCACACCGAACCGGATCACGTTCTCCCCCGGCCGCGACACCCCGCTCAACCCGTTCCACACCCGCGAACTCGACGCCGCCGAACTCGACGAACTGCTGGTCGACGCGGGCTTCCGGGTGGAACTCATGACCGGCGTGCACCACGGCGAGACGCTGCGCGCCCTCGACGCCAAGCACGGCGGCTCGTTCATCGACGCGCAGATCCAGCGGGCGCTGGCCGGTGAACCCTGGCCCGAAGAACTCACCGCCGACGTGGCCGCGGTGCGCATCGAGGACTTCGACCTGCGCGCCGACGACATCGACGCCAGCCTCGATCTGGTCGCGATCGCGGTGAAGCCCGGGAAGTGACAGTGGGATCAGCACGCGCACAACAGGTTCCCGGCCAGTTCACCCTGGTCCTGCATTCCCACCTGCCCTGGCTGGCCCACCACGGGCGCTGGCCGGTGGGCGAGGAGTGGCTCTACCAATCCTGGGCCGCCACCTACCTTCCCGTCGTCGAGGTTCTGAGAACCCTTGCCGCGGAAGGCCGTTCGCATCTGCTGACGCTGGGCATCACACCGGTGCTGGCCGCGCAACTCGACGACCCGCACTGCCTGGCCGGCATGCACCACTGGCTGGGCAATTGGCAGCTGCGCGCCGACGAGGCCGCCGCGGCGGGCAATGTCGCGCTCGGCCGTCACGAGCATCGGCTGGCCGCCGCGGCGCTGCGCGAATTCGAGCAGAACTGGCGGCACGGCGCGGCGCCGGTATGGCGGCAGCTCGTGGACGCGCAGACCGTCGAACTGCTCGGCGGGCCGCTGGCGCACCCGTTCCAGCCGCTGCTCGACCCGCGACTGCGCGCGTTCCAGCTGGAGGAGGGCCTGGCCGACGCGCAGCACCGGTGGGGAACCAGGCCGACCGGAATCTGGGCTCCCGAATGCGGCTACACGCCGGGCATGGAGACCGGGTACGCCGCCGCCGGAGTGACGCATTTCATGGTCGACGGGCCCGCGCTGCGCGGCGACAGCAGCCTCGGACGTCCGGTGCGCGACTCCGATGTGGTCGCGTTCGGCCGCGATCTGCATGTCAGCTACCGCGTCTGGTCGCCGAAATCCGGCTACCCCGGCCATGCGGCCTACCGTGATTTTCATCACTACGATCACGCGACCGGTCTCAAACCGTCGCGTGTCACCGGCAAGACGGTCGCCGGTCCGGACAAGGCGCCCTACGATCCCGAACTCGCCGCCGCCGCGATCACCCGCGATGTGGACGACTTCGTGGCGACGGTGCGCGAACGCCTGATCTCGGAATCCGAGCGGATCGGGCGACCCGCCCTCGTGGTGGCCGCGTTCGACACCGAACTGTTCGGGCACTGGTGGCACGAGGGGCCGCAGTGGCTGGCACAGGTGCTGCGCGCACTGCCCGAGGCCGGGGTCACCGTCGGAACGCTGGCCGATGCCAGGACCCGTGGTTACGTGGGCGAACCCGTGCCGCTGGCCGATTCCTCGTGGGGTTCGGGCAAGGACTGGCGGGTGTGGGCCGGTGACCAGGTCAGCGATCTGGTCGCGCTCAACGACGAGATCGTCCGGCTCGCTCTCGACACCGTCGACAAGATGCGCGCGGACGCCGCCGGGGGGCCGTCGCTGCGCGATCCGGTGGCCGACCAGTTGCTGCGCGAAGCCGTCCTCACCGTCTCCAGCGACTGGGCGTTCATGGTGAGCAAGGATTCCGCGGCCGGTTACGCGCGTGACCGCGCGCACCAGCACGCACACGCGGTCCGCGAGATCGCTGCCGCTGTCGGTGCGGGACAGCTCGCCAAAGCACAGCAGTTGGCGGCAAGATGGGGCACGGCCGACGGCTTCTTCCCCGCGATGGACGCGCGCCGGCTGCCCGAGGTCGACGCGCCTTCCGCGGGTGCCGCCAGCCGGGCAGGCCGCCACCCGCGAACCGAGTTCGCCGGTACGCCGGGCTGCGACTCGGAAGGACTGGCATGAAGATCTTGATGGTGTCCTGGGAGTACCCACCCGTCGTGGTGGGTGGTCTCGGCAGGCATGTGCATCACCTCGCGGTCGAACTGGCCGCCGCCGGGCACGAGGTCGTCGTGCTGGCCCGCAGACCCACCGGCACCGACGCCTCCACCCACCCGACCCATTCGTTCATCGAGGACGGTGTGCTGGTCGTCGCGGTGGCCGAGGATCCGCCCGCCTTCGACTTCGGCGAGGACATGCTGGCCTGGACACTGGCGATGGGGCACGCCATGGTGCGCGCGGGCATCGGCCTGCGCACGCCGGGCATCGGTGAGGGCTGGACCCCCGACGTGGTGCACGCGCACGACTGGCTGGTCGCCCATCCCGCCATCGCGTTGGCCGAGTTCTACGACGTGCCACTGGTGTCGACGATCCACGCCACCGAGGCGGGCAGGCACAGCGGCTGGGTCGCCGGCCGGGTGAACAAGCAGGTGCATTCGGTGGAGTGGTGGCTGGCCAACGAGTCCGACGCGCTGATCACCTGCTCGTCGTCGATGCAGGACGAGGTCGAGCGGCTCTACGGCGCCGAGCGCACCCCGATCACGGTGATCCGCAACGGCATCGACGTGGGCGCGTGGACCTACCGGCCGCGTCCGCCGCGCACCGGTCCACCGCGGCTGCTCTACGTCGGGCGACTGGAGTACGAGAAGGGCGTGCAGGACGCGATCGCCGCGCTGCCGCGGATCCGGCGCGCGCATCCGGGCACCACGCTGACCGTCGCCGGGATCGGTACACAGTTCGAATGGCTGCGTGAGCGCGCCCGCGTGCACCGGGTCGCGCGGGCGGTGAGTTTCGCCGGGCAGCTCGACCACACCGGTCTGCTCGGCTGGCTGCACGGCGCCGACGCGATCGTACTGCCCAGTCGCTACGAGCCCTTCGGCATCGTCGCGCTCGAGGCCGCCGCCGCGGGCACCCCGCTGGTCACCTCCACCGCGGGCGGACTGGGCGAGGCCGTGATCGACGGGGTCACCGGCGCCTCGTTCGAACCCGCCGACGTCGACGGACTGGTGGAGGCCGTGGTGGCCACCCTGGACGATCCCGCGGCCGCCCAACAGCGCGCGCTCGCCGCCAGAGAACGGCTCACCGCCGATTTCGCGTGGGACGTCGTGGCCGCCGAGACCGCGCAGGTGTACTCCTCGGCCAAGCGCCGGGTACGCAATCCGCTGGCCCGCCCGGTCATCGTGGAACGACCGCTGCCCGAACGGGATCCGAACAACCCGGTCTAGACCGGCGCGCTTTCGGGCCGGAACGCCCGGGAAGCTCCCGGCGACCCGGCCACGAGAATCAGTGGCCGGGCTGGAAGGCGAAGATCTCGCCGATCCTGGTCGCGACCACGACCTCGCCCTCGGGGCCGATGGAGGTGCCCGCGGTGGTGCCTCGGGCGCCGGGCAGGACATCGGAATCGAGGGTGTCGCCGGTAGCGGTGTCGAAGGTGACGAGGTTCAGGCCCGCGCCGATGGCGGCGGTGGTGTAGCCGATGCCGCCCGCGGCCTGGACCGGCAGCCCGCGCAGGGCCAGATCCTTGCGCTCCCAAGCGGTCTCGACGACGTCGCCGGTGTCGCGCAGCGCCATCAGGTATCCTTCGGCGCCCGCCGGGATGATCAGACCGTCGGCGGACACCGAGATCGCGCCGCCCGGGGTGAACGGCAGCGCCTTCACCCACCGGGTACTGCCGTCCTCGGTGTTCAGCGCGATCAGGCGGCCGCTGTTGTCGCCCACGTAGACGGTCTCGGCATCGGCCGACAGTGCGGGGCTGGTCGCGCTGCCCTCGGCGAGGACCGCGGCGCTCCACTGCCGGTGGATGCGCTGGTCGGCGTAACGCAGCGCGACGAGTTCGGCCATGGGCCGACCGGGCTGCCAGACGGTGACGAAGAAACGCCCGGTCTGCGCGTCGATGGCCGAGACGGTCGCGACCGGACACTGCGGACCGCCCGCGCCGCAGTCGTCGAGGCCCTGCCCGGAGGCAGGCCGGGTCAGATCCGGATACTCCAGGAAGTCGGGCTCGCCGAGCAGTTGGGTGGTCGGGACCACGCGTTTGCCGGTCTGACGCTCGAGCACGTCGATCTGGCCGGACTGGGTGATGGTGAGCACGTGGCTGTCACCGGTGAACTGCGCCGAGACCGGGACGCCCGCGACCGGGGTGCGCCAGCGCGGCTGGCCCATCAGGTTGTAGGAGTTCACCGCGCCGTCGTCACCGAAGTAGACGTTGGTATGGCTGTCGACCAATGTCGGCGAGGATACGGCGCTGGGCCCCAGGCGATCACAGAAACGCTTGCGGCCGGTCGGCATCTGCAGCGACAGGATCGCGCAGCCACTCGCGGTGCGGGTGGTCACGAACAGTTGACTGTCCGGACCGACGGTGACCGGCTGGGCGATGGGTCCGCCGACCGCGCGCGACCAGCTCAGATCCATCTGCCGCGCACCGGTTTCTGGTCCGGCGCCGGAATTGCGCCCGTCGTAATGGACTGCGGGCCAGCCTTCGCCGGCCCCCGCGGAGATGTCGTCGACATCGGTGCCGCATCCGGTGAGCACGACCGCGCCGAGGGCGGCGAGCACGGTCAGCGCGCGTGTGGACTTCGGGACATTCCGCGTGGATACCGCGCGCACCCCACCGGTTCGCACCTGCTGATCTCCCCTCTCCGACGACGGCCGCACGCAAGACTAGCGGGTGGCCTGTGCGCGCCGATGGTCGCACAGTATGTCCGGCTGCTGTCAGAGCGTGGTGACGGATTCCGCCGCACCGGAGTGAACGGCCGCCATTTCGCCTCGACGACAACGGGGACCGCCTCGCCCCGCGATCTGACACCGGACGGACTCACATAGATCACGATTGTGTTACTGTCCGGTAAGTCCGCTGTGATGGGACTCATATGCCCAGGCCGCAGTGGCGCACGGAATCCGGCAAGGGCGCCGGATCAGTTGTCGAGAGGGTTTCATGGACCAGCATCAGGAAACGGGGCGGGGGCTACGCCGCTGGGCGGGCAGAGCGCTCGCGGTACTCGTGGCGGCGGCGAGCGTCGCGGCGGTGACCACGGCGGGGCCGCAGACCGCGCCCGCCTCGGCGGTCGGCGATTTCTACACTCCGCCCGCCCAGTTCCCGACCGAACCAGGCGCGATCGTCAAGACCACGCAGATGCCGTTGTTCGTTTCCTACCCGAACGAGAAGGGCTGGCCCACCCTGGGCGAGCTGGTCATGTACACCAGCCGCCTGCAGGACGGCACCCCCACCGCGGTGACCGGAACCTACATCGAGCCGGCCGGCCCGTGGCTGGGCGCGGGCGAGCGCCCCACCGTCGTGATCGCCCCCGGCACCTCGGGCCAGGGCGACCAGTGCGCGATGTCGGTGGCCTTCTCGACCGGCCTGGCGGCCTTCGCCGAGCCCTCGCTCGGCTTCTCGGCCAATCAGGAACTGCCGTCATCGACGGTGTGGAGCCGGCTGGGCGCGCGCGTGTTCGTGACCGACTACATCGGCCTGGGCACCCCCGGCGTGCACACCTACGCCAACCGGTTCGAGCAGGCACACGCCGTGCTCGACGGCGCGCGGGCGGCGAACGCGCTGGCGGGCGTCGGCCCGCAGACCCCGCTGGTGCTGTGGGGCTACTCCCAGGGCGGCGGCGCCACGGCGTCCGCGGCGGAGCTGCAGCCGCAATACGCGCCGGAGCTGAATCTGAAAGGCACCTGGGCGGGCGGGCCGGTCGCCGACCTCGCCGCCATCCAGGAGGTCATCGACGGCGCGCTGATCGGCGGCGCCATCGGCTACGCCATCAATTCGCTGCTCGCCAGGTATCCCGAGCTCGACAGCGCGGTCGATCGGGTCACCAGCCCGGCCGGACGCGAGATGCTCGCGACGCTGAGCGAGACCTGCGTCGGCGACCTCATCATCAAGTACCCGTTCCTGCGCACCGACTCGCTGACCGCCGACGGCCGCTCGCTCACCGAGCACATGGCCGCCATGCCCGAGGCCGCACCCGCGCTCGACGAACAGCGCCTCGGCGGCCTGGCGCCCGCCACGCCGGTGTTCGTCACCAGCGGCCTCAACGACGACACCGTGCCCTACGGCCAGGCCCGCACACTGGCCGAGACCTGGTGCGCCAAGGGCGCGACGGTGCGGTTCCGCACCAACGACCTGCCGCCGATCCTGCCCGGCGCGACCATCCCCAACCACTTCGGTCCGGAGATGATCGACGCGTTCGGTCCCGACAACGCGATCACCTATCTGCTCGATCGCCTCGCGGACAAGCCGATCTCCGGCTGCACCATCGACTGACGCGGATGTCCCGGCCCCCGACCCGTCATGTGCGGGTCCGCCCGCGCGGTCCGAGCACGCGAAAGTACGCTGTTCACCCGAACGAGGCGGTCCTGCGACGGCGGGGCCGGGACACACCACGACGGGAGTAGTTTCGTGACGAGCATGTGGGGCGCGCCGTTGCGCTCGCGCTGGAGCGGCTCGCGGCGCCGGGATCCGCAGCAGGCCCGATTTCTGACCGTGGCCTCGCTGCGCTGGGTCATCGCCAATCGCGCGTACACGCCCTGGTACCTGGTGCGTTACTACCGCCTGTTCAAGTTCAAGCTGGCCAACCCGCACATCGTGCTGCGCGGCATGGTGTTCCTGGGCAAGAACGTGGAGATCCACGCCACCCCCGAGTTCGGTCGCATGGAGATCGGCCGGTGGGTGCACATCGGCGACGGCAATGCCATCCGCTGCCACGAGGGCTCGCTGCGCATCGGCGACAAGGTGGTCTTCGGCAAGGACAACGTCGTCAACACCTACCTCGACATCGAGATCGGCGAGTCGACGTTGGTCGCGGACTGGTGCTACATCTGCGACTTCGACCACAAGATGGACGACATCACCCTGCCGATCAAGGACCAGGGCATCGTCAAGAGCCCGGTGCGCATCGGCCCGGACACCTGGATCGCGGCCAAGGTCACCGTACTGCGCGAGACCAGGGTGGGCCGCGGCTGTGTGCTCGGCGCGCACGCGGTGGTCAAGGGCGAGATCCCCGACTACTCGATCGCGGTCGGCGCGCCGGCCAAGGTCGTCAAGAACCGCAAGGCCGCCTGGGAAGCCGGGGCGGAAGCGCGCGCGGCGTACATCGCGGCGCTGGAGGACATCCAGCGCAAGAAGAACGGCGCCGCCGCGAACCGGTCCTGATCTGCTCGCTCACGCCCGCGCACCGGATGCTCTCCGGTGCGCGGGCGTTTTCGTGGATCCCCCGGTCTGTCGGTGTTCGGGCGTAGGGTCGCCGCATGCGGAGTTACGCGGCGCTGTTGCGCGGGATCATGCCCAGCAATCCGAATATGCGCAACGAGAAGTTGCGCGGGGTGTTCAGCGGCCTCGGGTTCGAGAACGTCGCCTCGGTGCTCTCCAGCGGCAACGTCGTCTTCCGCGCCGCCGAGAGCGATCCGGCCGAGCTCGAGGACCGGATCCAGCGCGCGCTCAACGCGGAGCTCGGCATCGCGGGTGGCACCCTCCTGCGCGACTACGACTCCCTGCGCGAACTACTCGCCCGCGACCCGTTCGACGGCCTCGTGCACGAACGCGGCTCCTACCTCACGGTCACCTTCTTCAAGACCGCGATCGCCGATCCCGTGCCCGCGTTGCCGGCCGATCCGCTGACCCGGGTGATCGGATACGACGAACCCACCCGCGCGCTGCTCACGGTCATCGACAACAGCACGCCCAAGACGCCGGATTTCATGGCGTGGCTGGACAAGACCTACGGCAAGGACATCACCACCCGCACATGGCTGACAGTGCAGAAGGTGGTCAGGAAGATGGCGGCCTGACCGGCGCGTGCGCCGTGCACAAGAATACCGTGGCGGCGCGCCCGATTCGGGTGATCACCAGCGAATAGGCTGTCGAGCCACGCAGTTTCAGCTTCTTGCGCAGCACGTCGGGATCGACGTCGACCCCGCGCACCAGGATCTCCAGAGAACCGCAGTCCCGTCGGGCCAGTTCCTGCCGGAGCGTCTTCTCCCGCAATTCCATTCGGGCCTCGACACGGAACCCACGCATGCCCGGCGGGACGGTGTCGCCGGTGAGATAGGCGATGTGCGGATCGAGCTGCCACAGGCCGTGTTCGGCCGCGTAGTGGCGCACCAGCCCGGCGCGCACGACCGCGCCGTCCGGGTCGATGATCCACTCCCCCGGCGCGCGCTGCGGGATGTCGTCGGGATCGGCGTCGGTGAGCGTGTACGCCTCACCCGTACCGGACAGCACGACGGCACGGCGACGTACGCCCGGTTCGGCCACGCCGGGCGACCACAGGCAGGCTTCGCGCACCGCGCCGTCCAGGGAGACCACTTCGATCTCGCCCTGCCAGTCGAGTGCGTCGAAATCCAGTCCGGGAGCGCACTTCACGACGATGTCGCGCCCTGCGTAGGCGGTCAGCAGATCGGGCAGCGGAGGTTGCAGGGCGGCCGGATCGTGTGTGCGCCGCCCGCCCACCCGTCGACCGGGGTCGGCGACGATCACGATGTCCTTCGTGATCGGTACCAGGGCGTCGGCCGCTGCCAGCACCACGTTGCCCACGCGCCCCCGCGCGGATCCACGATGCGCCGGGATCGGGATGTCCCCGCCGACGCCGACCGTGCTCTCGAGGGCAGCGGTGGTCTCGCCGCGGGCGGCACCCATCCGGGCCACCGAGGCGGCGCCGGGGGAGGATTGCGCGGCGGTGATGTCGTCGCGGGCCGCGGCCGCCGCCGGACCGGCGGCGGCGGTGCCGCGGCGCACGAGCGGTTCGGCCGTGACCGGCTGCCAGGCGGCGCCGAGGTTGTGCGCGGCCATCGCCAGACGCACGGTATCGAGATCGCTGCCGATCACCGCCGGGCACACCCGCGCCAGTTCGACGAGTTCGGCGCCGACCGAACAGGTCACGTCGTGCACCGCCCGACCGGCCAGCCGCTGCGCACGGCGGCGCGCGACCGGAGTGGGTGTCGCCTGCTGCACCGCGTCCTCGGTGAACAGCCACTCCCCCGCGTCGGCGATCTTGGCCGCCGCCCTGCGCCGCAACCGCACGGTGTCGATCAGCGCGGGTGCGGCGGCGCCGAAGTCGCGCCGCGCGCGTTCGAGGTCACGCAGATGGGTGGCGGGCGTGAGTGCCGACCGTGCCACCTCGGAGAGGGCCGCGCGTCCCGCCGCGCTCCGGAGGAACTCGACATCCGCGCGGCTGAAGCTGTATCCCACTGCCCTGGCCGTCCGCCCGCCCTCCGGTATTACGCGGTGGGCTTCACACCCGTGATCATCGCGTTGTAGAAGAACTGACGCGGCACGACCCGGCGCATGACGTTCTCGTCCAGCCAGCTCAGCCGCTGCCACGCCTTGTACATCGCCAGGCGGTAGCCGAGGGTGAGCTTCTCCTCGGGCACCGCGGCCTCGAAGGTGCGCACCGGCCAGCCCCACAGCGCCGCCGCGAACTCCTCGGTGGTCGCCTTCACCCCGACCGCGCCGGCCGAGCGGGCCATCGCCTCGAGATCGGCGGGATCGAAGGTGTGCAGGTCGACGACGGCCTCGAGGGCGGCCGCCCGGGAGGACTCGTCGAGTTCGGACTGCGGACGCCGCCAGCCCGCCAGCGCGGGCAGCTTGGTGATGGTGGTGGTCGCCTTCCAGGTGATGCGACCGAGCCAGCGGGCGTAGAAGTTGCCGGCGGTGGTGGGTTCGCCCGCGAAGACGAACCGCCCGCCCGGCTTGAGCACGCGCAGGCATTCGCGCAGCGCCTGCTCGACGTCGGGGATGTGGTGCAGCACCGCGTGGCCGACCACCAGGTCGAAGGTGTTGTCCTCGTACGGGATGGTCTCGGCGTCGGCGACCCGGCCGTCCACGTCCAGTCCGAGATGCTCGGCGTTGCGCAGGGCCACCTTGACCATGCCGGGCGAGAGGTCGGTGACCGAGCCGGTCTTGGCGACCCCGCCCTGCATCAGGTTCAGCAGGAAGAAGCCGGTGCCGCAGCCCAGTTCGAGGGCGCGCTCGTAGGGCAGCGGAGCCGGACCCACCGCGGCGTCGAAACGGCCGCGGGCGTACTCGATGCAGCGCTCGTCATAGGAGATGGACCACTTGTCGTCATAGGTCTCGGCCTCCCAGTCGTGATAGAGCACCTGGGCCAGCTTCGTATCCTTGAACGCCGCTTCCACCTCCGCCTCGGTGGCGTGGGGGTTCGGCGCGGGGTCGTCGGGACGTACCGTCATGGTCGCCAAGCCTAACCTGATCACCGGGATGCTCCGGTGCGCGGGCCGGACATTCGGACATCCGACCGACAGGGCCACGAACGAGAACGTGTTACATCCGATCCAACGCGGCTACCCACCGGTAGCTTCCGGCCGATTCAGCGCCCGGTGAAGACCGCCGACCCCGGCCCGTCGGCCAGGTAGGACGCGGTGCCCAGACGCGCGTCCTCGGTGCCGAACAGCCCGGCCCATTCGGTGCGCGCCCGGTCCTGGCCGTGCGGGCCCGCCTCGAAGACCGCCTTGGCCGCGGCCAGCGCCCGCGCCGGTCCACCGTGGAACTGTCGCGCCCAGCGGTACGCGGCGCCGAACACGTCGTCGGGCGCGACCACCTCGTCGACCAGACCCAGTTCCAGTGCCTCGTCGGGCTCGACGAACCGGCCGGAGTACACCAGATCCTTGGCCGCACTCGGTCCGATCAGCGCGGTGAGTCTGCGGATGCCCGCGAGCGGGATCAGCCCCGCCCGGATCTGCGGCAAACCCAGCTTCACGTTGTCGCCGATGATGCGCCGGTCGGCCCCGAGCGCGAGTTCCAGCCCCGCGCCCAGGCCGTAACCGGCGATCGCCGCGACGGTCGGCTGCGGCACGCGCGCCAGCGCCCCCAGCGCCGACTGCAGGTCGCCGGCCATGGCCTCGGCACGAGCCGAGTCGAGGGCCGACAGCTCGGCCATGTCGTCGCCGGCGCAGAACACCCGCTCGTCGCCGTAGACGATCAGCGCCGAGACCGCCGGATCCTGCGCCGCCGACGCGGTCGCGGCGGCCACCTCCCGCGCGAGCTGCGTGTCGAACAGATTCAGCGGCGGGCGGGCGATGCGGACGACGGCGACACCGTCGGCGTCCGGCGAGTCCACGGTCACGAATTCGGCCATGGCAGGCAACCTACCGCCCGACTGCGGGCGAACCCTGCCCGGCGGTCGTGTTCAGCGCGCGGACCCGCGCAAGTGACCGGGAGCGGGGATGTCCGCGAAGTATCGCGCGGCGTCGGGGAAGGCCAGGAAGGCACCCTCGCCGATCGTGCTCTCCGAGGGCACCACGGGCATGATCGGCTCGATCCGCGGTTCGGCGGCGAGAATGTCGGCGGTGGCGCCGAACCGCGACAGCGAGTCCAGCTGCGCCCAGGTGGGCGGCAGCAGGATGTCCTCGCCCGCGCGCCACCGCTTCAGCGCCTCGTCGGGGGTGCGCCAGTGCACGGCGGCGGCCTCGGAGGTCGCTCCGTCGGCGAGCTGCCCCTCGGGCAGCACGGCGACGAAGAAGTAGGTGTTGTAGCGTCGGCGCTCGATGACCGGGGTGATCCAGTTGGCCCACGGACGCAGCAGGTCCGCGCGCAGCACCAGGTTCTCCCGCCCGAGGAAGGCCGCCAGCGACAGCTCGCGCTTCTCCATCGCGGTGCGCGCCTCGTGGTAGACGGTGGTGTCGCCGACCAGCGTGTCGGCGGTCGGCCCGGCCAGCAGGACGCCGCACTCCTCGAAGGTCTCGCGCACCGCGGCGCACACCAGCGCCTGCGCCCTGGGCTCGGTGGTGCCGAAGGCCCGCGCCCACCAGGCCGGGTCCGGACCTGCCCAGGCGAGGTCGGCGGTCGCGTCGGAGGTGTCGACGCCGCCGCCGGGGAACACCGTCATTCCGGCGGCGAAGGCCATGGCGTTCACCCGTCGCTGCAGGAACACCTCGGGACCGCTCTCGCCGTCGCGGACCAGCATCACCGTGGAGGCATCGCGCAGCGGCGACGCGCCTGCCTCGGCTTCGGACGCAGCGGCATCCGGAGTTGGGACATGCGCCGAATTCGTCTCACTCACACCAGCACCATAACCCGCGACGACGGGTTCTCAGCGGGGGGTGCGGTGCCTGCCCGCCCGGCGCGCCCGGCGCGCGAACCAGCGGCCGTCGATCTTGTCCAGCGCGATCGACTGCCGGAATGCCTCACTGAGGTTGTCCGCGGTCAGCACATCGTGGAGCAGGCCCTGCGCGACCACCTGCCCCTCGTTGATCAGCAGCGCGTGGGTGAAGCCCGGCGGGATCTCCTCCACGTGGTGGGTCACCAGCACGATGGCCGGGGCGTCCGGATCGGCGGCCAGATCGCCGAGGCGCTCCACCAGCTCCTCGCGCCCGCCCAGATCCAGACCGGCCGCGGGCTCGTCGAGCAGCAGCAGTTCGGGGTCGGTCATCAGCGCGCGAGCGATCAGCACGCGCTTGCGCTCCCCCTCGGACAGGGTGCCATAGGTCCGGTCGGAAAGATGTTCGGCGCCCAGGCTTTCCAGCATGTCGACCGCGCGGTCGGTGTCCATCTCGTCATAGTGCTCACGCCAGCGGCCGAGCACCGCGTATCCAGCGGAGACCACCAGGTCGAGGACTTTCTCGTCGCGCGGCACCCGGCCGGCCAGCGCCGCCGAGGACAGGCCGATGCGCGGGCGGAGTTCGTTGACGTCCACCCGCCCGAGGGTTTCGCCGAGCAGATGCGCGGTGCCCGAGGTGGGATGCACCTCGGCGGCGGCGATGCGCAGCAGGGAGGTCTTGCCCGCGCCGTTGGGGCCGAGCACGACCCAGCGTTCGTCGAGCTCGACCTGCCAGGAGACGGGGCCGACGAGGGTGTGCCCCGAGCGTCGGACGGTCACGTCGGTGAAGTCGATGAGCAGATCGGGATCCGGTTGCGACACGCGCTCCATCTTGGCCCAGATCGCGGCGGAACGAGTGACCGACCCTCACCAGGTGTCGGCAGGAACACCTATGACGGTGAGGGAACCGGGGGCGATCTCGGTGAATCCGGCGTCACGCACCGCGATGGCGGTCCCCGCGCCCGGACGTGACCGCGCCGGACCAGGCCGCGACGACCCGACCAGGCGTGCCGACAATTCCCGCCAGCGGTCCGGGTCGGCTTCGCGCACCGAGCAACCGAAGCCGCGTCCGGCCCATTCCCGCGCGCGTTCGACGTCCATCGCGCCCGCCAGCAGCATGCTCGCGTGGCCGACCTGCGCGGCGGCCTTGCCCAGCGACATACCCAGCGACGAATTCACCCACAGCACGGGCAGATCGGGGTCGGGCGGCCCCGGCTCGTCGTGTTCGAGATCGGTGCCGCCGATCTGCAGGCGGCGGATCCGCTGGTCGGTCTCCCCGACCGGGCAGGGCACGAAGGCCCGCGCCTGCGCGCCGCCGATCTCGACCGTCACACCCTCGACCTCGCCTGCGGCCGTCCACTGCGCGCCGCGCGCCCGGCGGGCGACCTTGCGGATACGAGCGCGCTTCCACTCCAGATACCGCTGCTCCCATGGCCCTCCCGCACCGACCCGCTCGTCCAGGCACAGCGCGACCACCGCACTGGCCGCGGCCGCGAGCAGCGCGCTGCGCGGCGGCGGATCGGCCTTGGGCAGATGCAACACCATCTGCATGGCCTGCACCCGCTCGGGATCCTCGGGATCGACCGCACCGCCATAGCCTTCGGCCAGGACCGCGTGTCTGGCCGCGAAGTCCGATAAGGCGGTGAGGGATTCGACGACGACCGACCTGGATCCGGAGTCGGACCCGGATCCGGAGTCGGATGCGGTGGCGGACCCGGCTGCGGTGGCGGACACCGCTCCTGGACCGGACACGGACTCGCGGCCGACGGGAGCCTCGCTCATCGGACCAGCGGAACGCGGCGTACCCCGCCGTCGCGGGCGTCGGCCGCTTCGACCTCGTCACGGGTGACACCCAGGACATACAGCACCGCGTCCAGATACGGATGCGACAGCGCCGCGTCGGCCACCTCACGCAGGGCGGGCTTGGCGTTGAAGGCGACGCCGAGACCGGCGGCGTTGAGCATGTCGATGTCGTTGGCGCCGTCGCCCACGGCCACTGTCTGCTCCATCGGCACCCCGGTCTCGGCGGCGAACCTGCGCAATGCGGTGGCCTTGGCGGCCCGGTCGACGATCTCGCCGACCACCCGGCCGGTGAGCTTGCCCTCGACGATCTCGAGGGTGTTGGCCTGTACGAAGTCCAGTTCCAGATCGTGCGCGAGCGGCTCGATGACCTGGCGGAAACCGCCCGAGACCACACCGCACTTGAACCCGATGCGGCGCAGCGTGCGGATGGTGGTGCGCGCGCCGGGGGTCAGCTCGATGCGTTCGGCGACCTGGTGGATCACCGACTCGTCGAGCCCCTCCAGCGTGGCCACGCGCTGGCGCAGCGATTCGGCGAAGTCGATCTCCCCGCGCATGGCGGCCTCGGTGACCTGGCGGACCTGCTCCTCGACCCCGGCGTGCGCGGCGAGCATCTCGATCACCTCGCCCTGGATGAGGGTGGAGTCGACGTCGAAGGTGATCAGCCGCTTGGCCCGGCGTGCGAGCCCGGCCCGCTCGACCGCCACGTCGATCCGCTCGTCGACGGCCACCTCGGCCAGCGCGGTGCGCAGCCGGGAGTCGGTGTCGGCGCCGGTGTCGGGCGCGGTGACCATCAGTTCCATGCCGGTCACCGGGTAGTCGGCGATGCCACGGATGGTGTCGATGTTCGCGCCGATCGCGGCCAGCTGCCGCGACACCGCGCTGAACGCCCGGGCGGTGACCGGGGCGCCGAGCACGACCACGGCGTGGGTGGACATCGGCTGACGGCCGATCTGCGCGCCCACTTCCACGTCGACGGTCATGCCGACGGTGCTCATCGCCTCTTCGACCTCGTCCTGCAGCGTCTCCGGGTCGTGCGGGCAGGTGACCAGCACGCCGAGGGTGAGCCTGCCGCGGATGACCACCTGTTCGATGTCGAGCAGGTGGACCTCGTTCCTGGACATGGCCGTGAGGAGCACGGATGTCACACCGGGGCGGTCCGGCCCGGTGACGGTCACGAGAACGGTGGTGTCGGCCACGGCGGTGCGCTCCTGGTCTTTCCGGTCGTTACACGAGAGTGCACCCGCTGGACTCCAGCGGGTGCACGGCTCGTCATGTCAGCTCTTGGTCAGCGCGGGCGTCTCGGCGGCGTGGTCACCCTTGCCCGTACCCCAGCCGACGTGCGCCTCGGAACGCATCCGCTCGACCATGTGCGGGTAGTGCAGCTCGAAGGCCGGACGCTCGGACCGGATACGCGGCAGCTCGTAGAAGTTGTGCCGCGGCGGCGGGCAGGTGGTCGCCCACTCCAGCGAGTTGCCGTAACCCCACGGATCGTCCACGGTGACGACCTCGCCGTACCGGTAGCTCTTGAAGACGTTCCAGATGAACGGGAGCATCGAGGCGCCCAGCACGAACGCGCCGATCGTGGAGATCGTGTTCAGCGTGGTGAAGCCGTCCGAGGGCAGGTAGTCGGCGTAGCGACGCGGCATACCCTCGGCGCCCAGCCAGTGCTGCACGAGGAAGGTGGTGTGGAAGCCGACGAAGGTGGTCCAGAAGTGCCACTTGGCCAGGCGCTCGTCCATCATGCGGCCGGTGATCTTCGGGAACCAGAAGTAGATGCCGGCGAAGGTCGCGAACACGATGGTGCCGAAGAGCACGTAGTGGAAGTGCGCTACCACGAAGTAGGTGTCGGTGACATGGAAGTCCAGCGGCGGGCTGGCCAGGATGACACCCGACAGACCACCGAAGAGGAAGGTCACCAGGAAGCCCAGCGACCACAGCATCGGCGACTCGAACGTCAGCTGACCCCGCCACATGGTGCCGATCCAGTTGAAGAACTTCACGCCGGTCGGGACCGCGATGAGGAAGGTCATGAACGAGAAGTACGGCAGCAGGACCGCGCCGGTGGCGTACATGTGGTGCGCCCACACCGCGATGGACAGCGCCGCGATGCCGAGGGTCGCGTAGATCAGCGTGGTGTAACCGAAGATCGGCTTACGGCTGAAGACCGGGAAGATCTCCGAGACGATGCCGAAGAACGGCAGCGCGATGATGTACACCTCGGGATGGCCGAAGAACCAGAACAGGTGCTGGTACAGCAGGATGCCGCCGGTGGCCGGGTCGTAGATGTGGCCGCCCAGGTGACGGTCGTAGGCCAGGCCGAACAGCGCGGCGGTCAGCAGCGGGAAGGCCATCAGGATGAGCACGCTGGTGACGGCGATGTTCCAGGTGAACACCGGCATGCGGAACATGGTCATACCGGGGGCGCGCATGCAGACCACGGTGGTCAGCATGTTCACGCCGCCGAGGATGGTGCCGAGGCCGGAGACGGCCAGGCCCAGGATCCACAGGTCGGTGCCGACACCGGGCGAGTGCAGGATGTCGGTCAACGGCACGTACGCCGTCCAGCCGAAGTCGGCCGCGCCGCCGGGGGTGACGAAGCCCGCGGTCGCCATGGTCCCGCCGAACAGGTACAGCCAATAGCTGAAGGAGTTCAGTCGCGGGAAGGCGACGTCGGGCGCGCCGATCTGCAGCGGCAGGATGATGTTGGCGAAGCCGAACACGATCGCCGTCGCGTAGAACAGCAGCATGATGGTGCCGTGCATGGTGAACAGCTGGTTGAACTGTTCCGGCGAAAGGAACTGCAGACCCGGGCGCGCGAGCTCGCCACGCATCAGCAGCGCCATCAGGCCGCCGATGAGGAAGAAGCTCGTGGCGGTCACCAGGTACATGGTGCCGAGCACCTTCGGGTCGGTCGTGGTGACCATCTTGTAGAGGAAAGAACCCTTGGGTCCGGTCCGGGCCGGATACGGTCGAGTCGCTTCCAACTGAGGGACTGGTCTGGGCTCTACCGCAGTCACTGATCCTCCTGAAGGTGCCTTTAGGTCGCTCCGCAGGCTCCGCTGCTCGCACACATCCCGTTACCGGAACAGCGGACAGTTCGCTTGCGCTCCGTTGATCGTAAACCGTGCTCGAAGGCCGGGTCGCATGTGGTCCTACTCTGCGTCGTATTTCGCTGTCACAGGTCCCGCATTTTCCCCCTGGACAGCACGCTACACCTGCTCCGGAGGACTTTCCGGCCCACCGATGAGTTCTGGTCGCGACGCCCGTCCCAATGGGTGACGGCGCTTGGCCGTCCACCAGTTCCGAGCACCGAGGAGACCGAACCATGAGCGCTACCGTGCCCGGCGATCCCGTATGGGTCGACCTGTTCACCTCCGATCCCGACCGCGCCGTCGCCTTCTACGGCGAGTTGTTCGGCTGGACCGCCGACCGGAACGAGGACTTCGGCGGCTATATCACCTTCCGCTCCGGCGACGCGGCCGTCGCCGGCGCCATGGGCAAATCCTCCCCCGAGGACGGCCCCGACCAGTGGACCGTCTACCTCGCCGCCACCGACGCCCGCGCCACCGCCGAGGCCGCCGCGACGCGCGGTGGTTCGGTGATCGTGCCCGCCATGGCGGTCGGCGACCTCGGCACGATGGCGGTGCTGGCAGATCCGAGTGGCGCGGGCATCGGCATCTGGCAGGCGAACGCCTTCGCGGGTATCGAGATCGAGCCGATGGGCGAGACCGACATGTGGCGCCACGGGGCGCCGGGCTGGTTCGAGCTGCACACCCGCGACTACGACAAGGCACTGATGTTCTACCGCGAGGTCTTCGGCTGGTCGGATGTCTTCGAGATGCCGGGCACCCCCGAGTTCCGCTACAGCACGATCCACGCCGACCACCCGATGCGCGGCGGCGTGATGGACGCCGCCGCCGTGCCCGCCGAGGTGGCGCTGCCCGGCTGGGGGGTGTACTTCGGCGCCGCCGACGTCGACGCGACCGTGGCGAAGGCGATCGAACTCGGCGCGACGCTGCTGCACCCGGCAGAGGACAGCCCGTACGGGCGCATGGCCGTGCTGAACGATCCGACCGGTGCGCGATTCAGCGTCGGCGGGAACGTGGCGAACGCCTGATTCCCGCTCTGCGCCGATCGGAGGGAGTGCGCGCCATCCGCCCGCCCGCGACGCGGGGTGTGAGCGGGCGGATGGTGGGCGAACCGATGCCGACCGGCCGGACGCGACCCGCCACCTCCACCGGACCGGCCGCAGCGGTACCCTCTCCCGCATGTCGGACAGCGCCCCCGTACGCACTCGAAACCGCACCGTGGCCGCCCGATTCGGCGTCGCGGCCGTGGCGGCGGTGTCCGCCTTCGCGCTGACCGGATGCGGCGATCGCTCCGACGACGCGAGCACGATCGTGCGCACCACGACCAATATCGCGGGCGCGGCGGTGGTCGGCCTGGAGCGCGACACCACCCGCACCTGCCCGCTGCCCAGCGCGCCCGACCAGCCCTCGGGCACCCGAGCGGTGACACACGCCGCGGGCATCTCGGAGGTGCCCGCCGACCCGCAGCGCATCGTCGTGCTGAGCACCGCCGCGCTCGACGCCGCCTGCGCACTGGGCCTGTGGGAACGAGTGGTCGGCGCCGTGGTCCAGGACGGCCCGCGTCCGCAGCCGCAGTATCTGGGCACCGGCGTGCTCGAGATCCCGGCCATCGGCACGGCCGCGGAACCGGACCCGGCTCGCATCGCCGCGCTCGAGCCCGACCTGATCCTCGGCGCCGCCCCCTCCGGCGCGGCCACTTTCGACGCACTGGCGAAGATCGCGCCGACCGTGCTGGTGGGTGAACCGGTCAGCTGGCAGGCCGAGTTCGCCGCCTACGCCGCGGGCATGGGCCGCGACCGGGCCGCCGCCGCGGCGCTGAGCAGCTACCAGGCCGACGCCCGCGACGTCGGCGTGACGCTGGCCGCCAACGAGAGCCAGGCCTCGGTCGTCCGGTTCACCGCCGACCAGGCGCAGGTGCAGGGCGTCGACAGCTTCGCGGGCCGGGTACTCGGCGATGTGGGCGTCCAGCGCCCGGCCGCCCAGCGCGGCGACTCCGAGATCGTGGATTCCGGCGCGTATCAGGAACTCGTCGAGGGCGACATCATCTACGTGATCTTCGCCGGAGCGGACGGCGTGGCCCACGGCGAGTCGATCATGCGCGGGCGCGAGTGGAAGGATCTCGGCGCGGTCGGCGACAAGCGCGTTTTCGCCGTCGAGGACAGCGTCTGGCATGGAGACGGGCTGACCGCCGCCCGGGCGATGCTCACCGACCTGCGCGGGACGCTCAACGGCTTCGTCACCGACTGAATCTCCCCCGACCCCCTGGGCCGGGACACCGTGAGCCTGCGGGCCGGAGACGGAACGGGCCCCACGCCTGTCAGCGCGGAGCCCGATCACGTGCACATCGACGAGGCGGGACTCAGAAGTCCCAGTCCTCGTCCTCGGTGTTGACCGCTTTGCCGATCACGTAGCTCGACCCCGACCCGGAGAAGAAGTCGTGGTTCTCGTCGGCGTTCGGCGACAGCGCCGACAGGATCGCCGGATTCACCATGGTCTCGTCGGCCGGGAACAGACCCTCGTAACCGAGGTTCATCAGCGCCTTGTTGGCGTTGTAGCGCAGGAAGGTCTTCACGTCCTCGGTCAGGCCGACCTCGTCGTAGAGATCCTGGGTGTACTCGACCTCGTTCTCGTAGAGCTCGTAGAGCAGCTCGAAGGTGTACCCCTTGAGTTCCTCGCGCTCGGCCTCGGACACCAGTTCCAGGCCGCGCTGGTACTTGTAACCGATGTAGTAGCCGTGCACGGCCTCGTCGCGGATGATCAGCCGGATCATGTCCGCGGTGTTGGTCAGCTTGGCGCGCGAGGACCAGTGCATCGGCAGGTAGAAGCCGGAGTAGAACAGGAAGCTCTCCAACAGCGTGGAGGCCACCTTGCGCTTGAGCGGCTCGTCGCCGTTGTAGTACTGCAGCACGATCTCGGCTTTGCGCTGCAGGTTCCGGTTCTCCTCGGACCAGCGGAACGCCTCGTCGATCTCCTTGGTCGAGCACAGCGTGGAGAAGATCGAGCTGTAGGACTTGGCGTGCACCGATTCCATGAACGCGATGTTGGTGAGCACCGCCTCCTCGTGCGGGGTGAGCGCGTCCGGGATCAAGCTCACCGCGCCGACCGTGCCCTGAATGGTGTCCAGCAGCGTCAGGCCGGTGAAGACCCGCATGGTGAGCTGTTTCTCCTCGGCGGTCAGCGTGGCCCACGAGGGAATGTCGTTGGACACCGGAACCTTCTCCGGCAGCCAGAAGTTGCCGGTCAGCCGATCCCAGACCTCGGCATCCTTCTCATCGGGCACCCGATTCCAGTTGATGGCCGACACCCGATCGATCAGTTTCATCCTGCCTCCACACCCTTTCCGAACACTTCGCCCGTACCCGATCGCCACGTCGTGAGCGCGCTGCCGAGGCCGCGCCACTCTCGATTCAGACACTACTCGTTGTGGCCAGTTCTTCCGAATAGCACAAGACCTTGTGTCACGCCGCACAAAGACCCCCCGGAAGCACCGCGATACCGGGGCCGGTGTGCGCGGCTCCCATTGTGCGCCGAGCCGACCCCGCACCCCACGTCCGCGCGAGTCGGGTGCACCGGCACACCGAAATCGATCGCCGGATGTTTGCCGAAAACCGCACCGGCAGCTCGTGAGTCGGGCGTCGGCCTGCCCGGACAGCCCGCGCCGACCGACACGGTTTGCGGGCGAGTCGGCGCGGTGGGCACACTCGGACGTCGAGAGTCCCGCGCGTGATGCGCGCAGGGCCGGAGGGAGGGGACGTTCTGTGCCAGACAGGCACTGGCGCTACTGCCCTAGCGGCCGCTCAGATCCCGAGGATCAGCTTGGCGGTGGTGAAGTAGATGATCAGGCCGGTGGCATCGACCAGGGTGGTGACCATGGGCGCCGACACCACCGCCGGGTCGATGCGCAGCTTCTTGGCGAGCAGGGGCATGGTGCCACCGATGGTGGTGGCCCAGGCGCAGATGAACACCAGGGTGATGGCGACGACGAGGGCGATGCGGGGGTCGACGAACAGCGCGGCGATCGCCAATCCGACTGCGGCGAGCAGGGATCCGAGGACCAGGCCGACACGGCATTCGCGCCAGATCACCGAGAACAGGTCCGAGCCGCGTACCTCGCCCACCGCTACCGCGCGCACACAGGCGGTCGCCGCTTGCGCACCCGCGTTGCCGCCCGCGCCGATCAGCAGCGGGATGAACAGCGCCAGGTGCGCGGCCTGTTCGAGGGTGCCCGCGAAGAAGTCGGTGACACTGACCGTCAGGGTGGCGGCCAGGAGCAGCAGCATCAACCACAGGGCGCGATAGCGAGCCAGCTGGAACACCCCGGCAGCCATGTAGTGCCCCTCCCAGGGCGACGAACCCGCTTGGCGCGCAACGTCTTCGCTGTCGGCGGCCTCGATGACCTCGACCGCGTCGTCGATGGTGAGCAGGCCGAGCAACCGGTCCTCGCTGTCGACGACGGGCAGGTTGATGTCGTTGGTCTCACGCATGAGCCTGGCCGCCTTCTCCGCGGAGTCGGTGGCGCGGGCGAAAGCCGGTTCGGTGACGACGAGTTCGGAGACCATCGTCTCGGGGCGGGCGAGCACGAGCTCACGCAGTTCCACGATGCCGGTCAGGCGCCTGCCCGCATCGACGACCGGCAGGGTGTAGACGGTCTCGGCACGCGCACCCTCGGCGCGCACCATCGCCAGCGCCTCGGCGACGGTCAGTTCGGCGGGCAACGCGACGACCTCGGGGGTCATGTACTGCCCCGCCGAGCCCTCCGGGTAGCCCAACAGACCCGCGGTCATCCGGCGCTCGCGCGGACTCAGCCCGGCCAGCACCTTCTGTGCCACCTTGGCCGGCGCCTCACGCAGCATGCGGGCGCGGTCGTCGGGAGCCATGCCCTCGACGAGATCGCGGAAGCTCTGCTCACGCAGGCCCTGCAGAATCTGCTGCTGGTCGACGGGTTCGAGTTCCTCGAACACCGCCAGCGCCTGTTCCTTGTCCAGCAGCCGGAAGGCGACGCCCGCCAGCACGGCGTCCATCCGGGCCAGTTCGTCGGCGATCCGGTGCGGCGGGTGCTCGTCGAGCCAGCGCACCACGGATTCGACACGGTGACCGGCGACGAATTCCGGCAGCGATCCGGTGGGCGTGGTACGCACGTCGGCCGATTCCCGGCATGCGTCGGTGAGTTCGGGACGTGCTTCGGCGAGTTCGATCTGCGACATGAGAAGTCCTCGGCACAGCGTGGCATCACACCGGCGCGGCGGAATCGCTCACGGATGGTGGACACAACGAGGGTGAATGATGCGCGAATTCACACCGCGTGGCGCCTGCCCGTGGTCGCGGAAACGTCGTCGGACGTCAGAGATGCGAAGGGGCGGCGCCGCGCGGCCTTCGACTGGGAGGTTCGCTACGCATAGCAATCCACCTCCTCGTCTCGTGATGCAGGGCCGTGTACGCGGATCACCACGATCACGCGCGCCGTTCGCCGTGCCTTCGGATTGATCGGACGCGAATGCGCCCACGGGCAGGCTACCTTGCCCGGACCGGTTTTTCACACCGGGGGCACACGAAGGGAGGCGCAGCTCACAACCACACGCGCTTCTTGCGCCACGGGTCGGGTGTGGGCACAGTGTCGCCGCTGCGCAGCATCATCCGTTCCAGCACGGCCAGCCGCTTGCGTTGGGCGATCACCTCGTGCAGCGCGGCGTTCACCGTCTCCTGCGCGCCGCCACCGGTCCCGAGCAGTGTTCCGGCCACCGCCAGCGCAACGTCGTCGACCTCGATCGATACCCGGGACATCGCCCACCTCCGTGTCTCGCGCGTCCATCGCATGGTAGTGCCGCATACGATCATCCACGCCGAAGAACCGGGATACGGACGGAAAGCAGCCGCGCACCGGGCCTGGTCGCGAGCGATTGCCGTCGGCGACGACGGGGAACGCCGTCAGCTGTCCTGCAACGACTGTTCCACGGTCCGGGCCCGTCGCCTGAGATGATCGCGTTCGGCATGGTCGAAATCTTGGCTGCTGCTGGTGCGTTCGAGGCGGGCCAGCTGATCACCGATCGCCTGTCGATCCATCGGGTCTCGGGCAACCGACGAGAGCGCGTTCAGCATCGACAACAACCCACCCAGGACCGCTGGGTCATGAGCACCGTAGCGTCTGGGTTGCGCGCAGACGAGGTCGAGCAACTCCGGGAAGTCAGGGCGTGCCAGATACAGACGAGCGGTGCCGTCGTGGTCGTGAACGATCTTCGGACCGAGTCGGTATCGAACGAGATCACACAGAACTACGGTCGCCGAGTTGATTCCATGAATGGCCGTCGAAGGATCGTTGATACCCGGAGACAATGCTCGGACGATCACGTCGGTCAACTGTCGCAACCCGTAGCCGATATCTTGCGTGGCCGTGCGCTCGGCACCGTAGCTCAGAGCATCAGTAACCGCGTTGTCGAGTCGATCGATCGACTCCGAGGAAAGAACCGGAGCGTCGGCCGGCCAGCAGTACGCCACCACAGTGCGGGCGACGACCGGATCGCCGGTCCGGCAGTGCACCCACAACACCGCGTCCGCTTCGATCGCGGCAGCCAGCAACCCCTCCTCGTCGACTTCGACGAGATATCCCGAGGCAGCTGCCTCGATTTCCGTTCGCAGCGGAGGTATTGCCGGGGTGTCACCGGATCGACCGATCGTGCCGGACGGTTCCAGGAAGTGGCGGGCGTTGTCGATGGCGTCGCGGGCGACGCGGTCGAGCATCGTCTCTATTCGAATCTGCCGTACCAGGTGGCCGAGGAACACCACCAATCCCAGCACGCTGCCCATGGCGAGCACGTATGCCACTGTCACCGAGATCTGTGGGACGAACTCGACACCGCCGTCGCCACCGCTGCGAACCCTGCGCAGGACAGTGAGTGCGTATGCGAACGTCGCGAGAAACAATGCGAGGGTGCGTTGGACAAACCTGTCGGAGGAAAACGACCGCAACAATCTGGGCGAATACTGGCTGCTGGCCAACTGCATCGTGACCAGTGTCAGCGAGAACGTCAGGGACGTCACCGTGATGAGCGAGGTGGCGATGGCGCCGAGCACTTCGCGCGCAGCATCCGCGCCACCCCCGAACAAATGCTCGGTGATGTAGTCGGGAAGGTGACCACCGAGCCGGGAATCGAGAGCGGGCAGGACAATGCCGGCAAGGATCGCCGCGAGAACTCCTACGGCAGGAACCGGCCACAGCCGGGCACGGAGTGCGTCGACGACGAATCCGCGGCGGCGCTCGACAGTCGCCACGGCTCTACGGATACGTCCAGGGCTGTGGCTGCTCACACCAGTGCTCCCCTCCGTTCGAAGCGACATCGGCGATGCTCATGCGGTACTACCGACTGCGCGACTCTGGTCGGTTCACACTCCTGGCGATCTTTGCATGACGAGAGCCGTGCCTGGCGGAAACCCTTTCGGCGTCCTGTGGGGCGCGTCGTATCGCCTGCCGGAGCCGTCTGCTACAGGTGGCGGTAGAACCGCGTCAGGGTTGCCGTCGGCAGGACCGATGGGGAAAGTGAGATCGACGACCGAGACAACCATCGGCCGGTCGAGAGACAACGAAGGAGAATCGGGTGCGCTTCGGACTGTTCGTCCCGCAGGGATGGCGACTGGATTTGGTGGGGATCGATGTCGAGCAGCAGTGGGATGTCATGCGCGGCCTGGCTCGACGGGCCGACGAGCACGACGAATGGGAGTCGATCTGGGTCTACGACCACTTCCACACCGTGCCGCAGCCCACGCGGGAAGCCACCCACGAGGCGTGGACGCTCATGGCGGCGTTCGCCGCGTCCACCGAGCGGGTGCGGCTCGGCCAGATGTGTACCGCGATCAGCTATCGCCATCCCGCCTATCTGGCGAAGGTGGCCGCCACCACCGACATCATCTCCGGCGGCCGGGTCGAGATGGGCATCGGCGGCGGCTGGTACGAACACGAGTGGCGCGCCTACGGTTGCGGCTTCCCCTCGGCCGGTGACCGGCTGGCCCGGCTCGACGAGGGCGTGCAGATCTTCCGGCAGGCCTGGACCACGGGTGAGGCCACCTTCCACGGCAAGCACTACCAGGTCGACGGCGCCATCGTGCGCCCGCTGCCGCTGCAGGACGGCGGCATCCCGCTGTGGATCGCGGGCGGCGGCGAGAAGAAGACGCTGCGCATCGCCGCGAAGTACGCCGACTACACCAACTTCTCCGGTGAGCTCGAGGAGTTCGCCCGCAAGTCGGAGATCCTGCGTGAGCACTGCGCCGAAGTCGGCACCGATTTCGACGCCATCGTGCGGTCGTCGAACTTCAATGCGGTTCTCGGCCGCGACGAGGCGGAGGTGAAGCAGCGCGTCGCGAGCATCCGCGCGCAGCTGGCCGCGGCGATCGGCGATGCCGCCGCCGCGGAGTACGCCGAGCGACTGTTCGCGAGCGGGCCCGCGGTCGGCACGCCCGAGCAGGTGGCCGAGAACCTGTCGAAAGTGCAGCAACTGGGGCTCGGTTACGCCATCCTGAACTTCCCCGAATCTGCCTACGACACCTCGGGTATCGAGCTGTTCGAGAAAGAGGTCGTTCCGGCGCTGCGCTGAGCGAGCCCGCGGCGAGCCTGACGCCGGCACGAGCCGAACCGGCGGCCACCGGGAAACGTGCTGTCGGCGGTGCGATGCGCCCGGGGACGGCACCGGGCCCCGGAACCTGTCCGCACGGTGCGGAAAGTCCCGGGGCCTGGTCGGTGTCGGCCGCGACTAGAGCATGCAGCTCACGCAGCCCTCGACCTCGGTCCCCTCCAACGCCATCTGCCGCAGCCGGATGTAGTACAGCGTCTTGATGCCCTTGCGCCAGGCGTAGATTTGCGCCCGGTTCAGATCGCGGGTGGTGGCGGTGTCCTTGAAGAACAGCGTCAGCGACAGGCCCTGGTCCACGTGCTGGGTGGCCGCGGCATAGGTGTCGATGATCTTCTCGTAGCCGATCTCGTAGGCGTCGGCGTAGTACTCGAGGTTCTCGTTGGTCATGTAGGGCGCCGGGTAGTAGACGCGCCCGATCTTGCCCTCCTTGCGAATCTCGATCTTCGACGCCACCGGGTGGATCGAACTGGTGGAATGGTTGATGTAGGAGATCGAGCCGGTCGGCGGCACCGCCTGCAGGTTCTGGTTGTAGATGCCGTGCGCCATGACCGAGGCCTTCAGCTCGCGCCAGTCGTCCTGGGTGGGGATGCGCACGCCCGCGTCGGCGAACAACTGCCGCACCCGCTCGGTCGCCGGCTCCCACACCCGGTCGGTGTACTTGTCGAAGTACTCGCCGCTGGCGTACTTCGATTCCGGGAAGCCGCCGAAGTAGCTGCCACGCTCGATCGCGAGCTGGTTGGAGGCCCGCAGCGCGTGGTAGACCACGGTGTAGAAGTAGATGTTGGTGAAGTCGATACCTTCGTCGGAGCCGTAGTGGATGTGCTCGCGGGCGAGGTAGCCGTGCAGGTTCATCTGACCGAGGCCGATGGCGTGCGATTGCAGGTTGCCCTGCTCGATGGAGGGTACCGAGGAGATGTGGGTCTGATCCGACACCGCGGTCAGTGCGCGGATGGCCACCTCGATGGTCTGCGCGAAGTCCGGCGAGTCCATCGCCTTGGCGATGTTGAGCGAACCCAGGTTGCAAGAGATGTCCTTGCCGATCTCGGCGTAGGACAGGTCGTCGTTGAACTTCGACGGGGTGGAGACCTGCAGGATCTCCGAGCACAGGTTCGAGTGGGTGATCTTGCCCGCGATCGGGTTGGCCCGGTTCACCGTGTCCTCGAACATGATGTACGGGTAGCCGGATTCGAACTGCAGCTCGGCGATGGTCTGGAAGAACTCGCGTGCCTTGATCTTCGACTTGCGGATGCGCTTGTCGTCGACCATCTCGTGGTACTTCTCGGTCACGTTGATGTCGGCGAACGGCTTGCCGTAGATCCGCTCCACGTCGTACGGCGAGAACAGGTACATGTCCTCGTTCTTCTTGGCCAGCTCGAAGGTGATGTCGGGGATCACCACGCCGAGCGAGAGCGTCTTGATACGGATCTTCTCGTCCGCGTTCTCCCGCTTGGTGTCCAGGAAGCGGTAGATGTCGGGGTGGTGCGCGTGCAGGTACACCGCGCCCGCCCCCTGACGCGCGCCCAGCTGGTTGGCGTAGGAGAAGGAGTCCTCGAGCAGCTTCATGATCGGGATGACGCCCGAGCTCTGATTCTCGATCTTCTTGATCGGCGCGCCGTGCTCACGAATGTTGGTCAGCAGCAGGGCCACACCGCCGCCGCGCTTGGACAGCTGCAGAGCCGAGTTGATGGAGCGCCCGATGGACTCCATGTTGTCCTCGATGCGAAGCAGGAAGCAATTGTGCACGACGGTGCCGCGAATGGCGTAGGTATGCGTGCCTTCGACGTGCAGGTTGTAGACCTTTTCCGGCGTCTCGGCGGTGCGCTCGATCGCTCGGACTCCGTAAACGTGGCGGCCGTGCACCACCTGGTAGGTCGTACGCTTCGTGCCCTTGCGACCGGTGTAGTTGTGCAGGTTCTTGTCGATGTCGAAGATGAATTCTTCGTTGGTGCCGGGCAGGCCGGGCACGAAGACCTGGCCGGTCGGATTGCCGGCCTGGTTGACGTAGGTACGGACGACCGACACGATGCCGAGACGGCGCAGCAGCAGTTGCACCTGGTCCACCAGCTCCGGATTCACCAGGTCGAGCACCATTCCACCGGTGGTGCTACATCCGTCACCACGGAACAATCCGGCGAGCAGACCGCGCTGGAAATCCTCATCGGCGGTCATCACATCGTGGGACAGGCGCTTCGTGCTGTAGCCGGTACCAGCCAGCGACAGCAGCAGCGAGGCCACGATCTTGCTGTTGCACACCATCCGGGTCGAGTGATCGGAATGGTTGGCGTGCAGCGACAGATCGACCCCGAACACCTGCTTGAAGGCCATACCCAGATCGACGTGGTACTCCACTTCGTGGGCACCGAGAGTGAAGTGGACGCCGTTCGGCAGGCCGGTACTCGTTCGCTTGGACACATGCCCCTCGGCGAGATACCAGCCGAGAATCAGGCCGAGTTCGTAGGAGTCCTCGACATAACGGTTGACAGCGACGAAGCCTTGACGGTAGCGCTGCTTGTTCCGATGCTTCGCATCGACGTTCACCTTGCGGATCAGGCCGTCGACCTCTTCATAGACACCTTCGCCCACGAATTCCATCAGATCGAACACCCGACGCTCGCGTGTCTCCCGCGGCGCAGTGGTCACGATGAAATCGGACGGGTGAACATCCTGTGCGGCCAACCACACGAACCCGTTGAACGGGTCGGCGCCATCGCCATGGATCAGGCTTTCGACGTCACGGCTGGTCCACACCAGGATCGGGTGCTCCGGAGTGCACCGAATCGGATCTTTGTGCCCGAAATGCGAAATAGATACCAGGGCCTGATCGTTAGGGTTCTCGATCAACTTCTCGACCACCGAGAACGAACCGTCGTGAGACAGGACTCGATCTCCGGCCCGCAGCGTCTCGATGGCACGCGGCCCCTCGATCGTGTCCACCGGGGTGCCCGCAGGGAAGCACGACACCGGCTCGCCGCGCTGCTTCTTGCCGGAGTTGAGGAAGGTCGGGGTGGCCGGCTGGAAGCGGCCGTCGATGATCTCCTCGACCAGCTTGCGCGCCAGCGTCTCGTCACCGGCGGCCAGGGTCAACGCCACCATGCACACGCGGTCCTCGAAGCGCTCCAGGTAGCGCTTGCCGTCGAAGGTCTTGAGCGTGTAGGAGGTGTAGTACTTGAACGCGCCGAGAAAGGTCGGAAACCGGAACTTCTTGGCATAGGCCTGCTGGAACAGGCTCTTGACGAAGGCGCGGCTGTACCGGTCGAGAACCTCGGGCTCGTAGTAGTTCTCCTCGACCAGGTAGTCCAGCTTCTCGTCCAGGTTGTGGAAGAAGACGGTGTTCTGGTTGACGTGCTGGAGGAAGTACTGACGCGCGGCCTCACGATCCTTCTCGAACTGGATCTCGCCGTCGGCGCCGTACAGGTTCAGCATCGCGTTGAGGGCGTGGTAATCCATGTCCTCCCCGGCGCCGTCGGCGATGCGCGCGGCGGGCCGCTCCAGGCGGGCCGTCATGCCGGTCGGCGCTGTGGTTGCTGTTGCCAAAACAATCCCAATCCCTCTCGGACGCGCTCGACGTCGCGCGCGGTTCCCATGAGTTCGAATCGATACAGATACGGCACCCCGCACTTGCGCGAGATGACGTCTCCCGCATAGCAATAGGTGTCGCCGAAGTTCGTGTTGCCCGCCGCGATCACTCCGCGCAGCAACGACCGGTTGTGCGGGTCGTTGAGGAACTTGGCGACCTGGCGCGGCACGAACTCCTTGTCGGACCTCGAGTGCCCGCCGGCCTCACCGAACACGTGCCGACCGCCCCCATAGGTGGGGACGATCAGCACGTAGGGTTCCTCGGCTCGCAGCGAATCGGTGGTGTGCAGCGGGATGCGAGTCGCCGGGAGTCCCAGCTTCTCGACGAAGCGGTGCGTGTTCTCCGATGCACTGGAGAAGTAGACGAGCGCGGTGTCGCCGACCGTGTCGGACATGACCTGCTGTCCTCTCTCCTCGAATGCCCCCTCGGGCCGCCCGGCCCGGATCGGCGGGCGTGCCCTCGGTCGTGTGCGGCGTTCAGGCCGCGACGGTGGCGAGGTTCTTGATGCGATCGGGGCGGAAACCGGACCAGTGATCCTCCCCCGCCACGACGACCGGCGCCTGCAGGTACCCCAGGGCCATGACGTAGTCACGCGCCTCGGGGTTCTCGCTGATGTCGACGACCTCGTAGTCCACCCCGGCCTTGTCGAGGGCCTTGTAGGTGGCGTTGCACTGAACGCAAGCGGGCTTGGTGTACACGGTGACGGTCATTGATCTGCCTCTCTCCTCTGCCTGATCCACAGCCGGTGATCCATGTGCATTGCGTGATCGACTTGCGCTGCGCAAACTCCCTGGACCCGGTGCGGTAGGCCCTGCTCATCCCGTTGTCGGCATCACCTGAGCGAAAGTGCCACACCCCGTCTTCCAGTAGGCAAGACACTACACCTAGTGGGCGACACTTCTCCACAACACGACATGTTGCGAACAACATTGATGGGATTTACGCCGCACAAGTCCCTGGACAGCCGATTCGCAACCCGACACGTCGGTGTTCGACATCACAATTCCGTTGCGCAGCGCCTTCCCAGCAAACTCTCCTGCCCCGCTGGTCACGCCCGCCGCACCTCTCACTGAACCACCCGCAGGGCATCTGTTGCACACCAGTCACATCGAGGCCGGGGCAGCCCGGAGATCGTGACCATCTCGCCCATGCCCGCCGCCGTCCGATCACCCCGATCCCCGACCCAGCCACCGGCACGAGCACCGACCGAGGGGCCGAGGGCTCGGCGGGCCGCGATCCGCCGCAGCCGACACGAGGATGACCACCGGGACGCCGAGCCTCGCCCGAGACACACCGAGGGGCCGCCCCCGACGGGACGACCCCTCGCGCGACGCGCCCGCGGGCGCGCGACGGATCAGGCAGTCACCGCCACACGGGTCGCCCGCACCAGTTCACGCACCGACGCGCCGAGCTCGGCGACGGCCTCGGCGTCCTCACCGGGGTGCGCGGCGGCGAAGCGCTCGCCGATCTCGCCGAAGTGCGCGTGCGCGGCCTCGACGACCACGCCACCGGCGACCCCGACGGCCTTGACCGCGTCACCGTGCGCCCAGCGCGCGGCGTTGGGGCTGATCGACGCGCTCACCACGCCGACCGGCTTGTCCCGCAGGGCGCCGGCGCCGTACGGGCGCGACGCCCAGTCGATGGCGTTCTTCAGCACGGCCGAGAGGGTGCCGTTGTATTCGGGAGTCACCAGCAGGACCGCGTCGACGTCGGCGATCGCCGCGCGCAGGCGCTCGGCCGCGGCGGGCAGCGAACCGGGCACGTCGATGTCCTCGTTGTAGAACGGGATCTCGCCGAGACCGTCGTAGATGCCGATCTGGACGCCCTCGGGCGCGGTTCGCGCGGCCGCCTCGGCGATCCGGCGCGTGATGGAGGCGCTGCGCAGGCTTCCGGCGAGCACGAGGATTCGAGTCTGGCTCATGACAACTCCTGATGTACTGATGAGGTCCGCACGGTCACCAGGTATCAACCGGACCGCAGTCCGATTACTTCCCGGAGAGGAACACGACCAGTAGTGAGCTCCGTCACATCCGGAACAACCCCCGAGCCCGCGGAACCGGGTGAGATCATCCGAACCTCGCTGACCGTCGGCCCGCCGCCGGTGGGGCCGACCGGCGAGCGCGCCGACGCCGCGCGCAATCGGCGGTTGCTGCTGGACGCCGCCCAGCACCTCGTGCGCGAACACGGCGTGGACAGCCTGACGATGGACGAGCTGGCTCGACGCGCCGGCGTCGGGAAGGGCACCGTCTTCCGCCGATTCGGCAACCGCTCCGGTCTGCTGCGCGCCCTGCTCGACCACTCCGAGCGCAAATTCCAGCAGAGCTTCATGTTCGGACCACCGCCGCTGGGACCCGGCGCGCCACCGCTGGAACGGCTCGTCGCGTTCGGCCGTGCCCGGCTGCTGGACATCGAGGTGGAGGGCGAGTTGTATCGCGCGGCCGAGATCGGGGAGGCGAGCGGCTTCTTCCGCAGTGCGCCCTATCGTCTGCAGCACCGCCACATGGTCGTGCTGCTGCGGGAGGCTGGCAGCCCCGGCGACCACGACCTGATCGCGGGCAGCCTGCTCGCGATGCTGGGGGCGCCCCTGGTGATGCACCAGTTGCACGTGCTCGGCCGCGGCCTCGAACAGGTCTGTGAGAACTGGGAGCGATTCGTCCGTCAGGTGGCCTGCGCCGGTCCGGCAGTAAAGTGACCTCATGTCGAGCCTGCGCGAACAGATCATCACCGAATTGGGCGTCCTGCCGAAGATCGAACCCGCGGAAGAGGTGCGCCGCCGGGTCGATTTCCTGGCCGAGTACCTGCTCTCCACTCCCGCACAGGGTTTCGTGCTCGGTATCAGCGGCGGTCAGGACAGCACGCTGACCGGACGGCTGTGCCAGCTCGCGGCCGAACAGGTCCGCGCAGGCGGCGGTTCGGCGACGTTCGTCGCCGTGCGCCTGCCCTACGGCGTGCAGGCCGACGAACACGACGCGCAGATCGCACTGGAATTCATCCGGCCCGACCGCACCGTGACCGTGAACGTCAAGCCCAGCGCGGACGCCGCGGGCGCGGAGGTCGCCGGAGCCCTCGACAACGACCGGTTGCGAGACTTCGTGCGCGGCAACATCAAAGCCAGGGAACGCATGGTGGTCCAGTACGGCATCGCCGGGCAGGAGAACCTGCTCGTGGTGGGCACCGATCACGCGGCCGAGGCGGTCACCGGATTCTTCACCAAGTACGGCGACGGCGGTGTCGATCTCACCCCGCTGACCGGACTCACCAAGCGTCAGGGCGCGGCGCTGCTGCAGGAACTGGGCGCCCCGTCGAGCACCTGGTCCAAGGTGCCCACCGCCGATCTCGAGGACGACCGTCCCGCGCTGCCCGACGAAGAGGCGCTGGGCCTGCGCTACAGCGACATCGACGACTACCTCGAGGGCAAGGACGTCACCGACGAGATCGCCGGACGGGTGGAGCGGCGTTTCCTCGACACCCGCCACAAGCGCACGGTACCGGTCACTCCACTCGACACCTGGTGGCGCTGAGCGATTTTCGGTCCATCCCTTCACCGGAGACGATCACCCGCCGCCGCGATCACCTACCCGGCAGGGACCAACCGCCCGGCAGTATTCAGCCCGGCAGTGATCAGCCGCCGGCGAAGGGAGGCAGCACGTCGACCTGACGACCGACGGCCACCGACGTGTCGCGGGTCAGTTCGTCGCCGATGAGGTAGGCGCACACCCCCAACATCTTGTCCAGGTCGGGGCCGTAGGTGTCGGCCAGCCGGGTACGCAGGTCGGCGAGCGTCGCGCCGGGCGGTAGTTCGAGGTGTTCGGATTCCTTGCCGACCGCATCGGCGATCGCGGCGAAATAGCGGACCTCAACCACCGATGGCTCCCATCGTGCGCTCCGGGGGGACGAAATTGTCGGCGTCGATGCCGTGGCCCGCCCACTTGTTCCACATGGCGCCGCGCCAGATCTCGGCGATCTCGGCATCGTCCGCACCGGTCCGAATCGCTCGGCGCACGTCGAATTCCTGATCACTGAACAAGCACGAGCGCAGCATGCCGTCGGCGGTGAGCCGGGTGCGATCACAGGTGTCGCAGAACTTGCGAGTGACCGTGGCGATGATGCCGACCGTCGCGGGACCGCCGTCCACGAGCCACTTCTCGGCAGGAGCGGAAGGATCGAGACGGCCGACCTCGTCGAGGGTGAACCTGGCGCCGAGCACCTCGAGCAGTTCGGCGGCGGTGACCATGTTCGCCCGCGCCCATTCGTGATCGGCGTCCAGCGGCATCTCTTCGATGAACCGCAGTTCGCATTTCTCGTCCAGGCACCACCGCAGCAGATCCGGCGCTCCGGCGAGGGTCGGGCGCATCAGGACCGCGTTGATCTTCACCGGGGCGAGACCGGCTTCCCGTGCGGCCCGGATGCCGGCGAACACCGAATCCAGCCGGTCGCGGCGGGTCAGGCGGGTGAAACCGAGCCGGTCGACAGTGTCGAGGGAGACGTTCACCCGGTGCAGCCCGGCCTCGGCCAGTCCGCGCGCGCGATGGGCCAGCCCGACGCCGTTGGTGGTCATGGCCAGCGGCGTATGCGGCACCCGTTCGTGACAGCCGGCGATGATCCGCTCCAGATCGCGGCGCATGAGCGGCTCACCGCCGGTGAACCTGACCTCGCGCACACCGAGTTCCTCGACGGCGAGCGCGACCAGCCGGACGATCTCGTCGGCGGTCAGCAGCTCGTCGGCGGGAATGGGCGGCAATCCCTCGGCGGGCATGCAGTAGGTACATCGCAACGAACACTTCTCGGTGATGGATACCCGCAGGTCACGCGCGATCCGGCCGAAGCGGTCGATCAGTGCCGGAGTGTCGGGCCGTCCGTCGAGCGCGGGCCGCCGTGACCGCACCGCGGGCATGCCCATCTCGACCAACGTCATCACTCCATTATGACCGCAGGGCCCTTCTTCCGTGGCAGTGACAGGCGACCCGGTCCCACCTGCCGTTCTCACGAACCGGCACGTCGGACGGTGAGATCACCTGGCGCGCTACGCTGACGCCATGAGCGCACGGGCAACGGGTGTGGCCGCCGTCGGCGTCGAGGAACACCGCGACCGCGTCGAGCAGGTTCTGCGGCCACTCGCCATGCGGTCCTCGGAGGTCGTGCCGGTGCCCTCGGCCTCGGGCCGCCTGCTCGCCGAGGACGTGTACTCCCCGGTCGACCTGCCGGTGTTCCGCAACTCCTCGATGGACGGCTATGCCGTGCGCGCCGCGACCGTGCGGCACAC